>JAWLEA010000020.1:0-33971 GCA_041686345.1 Polyangia bacterium
AGATATAGTTGATGCTATTTCAAGAAGTTATGACAAAGCAGATCAATTAAAATTCCATCGTCAGACGATGACATCCATTTTTGGGATGGGAACTAACTAACCGATAACTGGAAAGTTGAAAGATGCACAAATCAAGATTTGTTTTTATATTTGCCATATTTTTGTTTTTTGCCTGCGATGAAGATGAAAAGGAAAAAATAACTATTGAAGAATGGGGTAAAATCACTGTTGAACAAGCAGCTCCACTGGTTGTTTTACCTTCTTCCACCTTCACTGTTTATGGCAGTAATTTTCCCGATAATTCTTTTGGTTATCTCACTGTCAATATTGATGGAGTTTTTCAGTCATCTGAATCATCCAATCAGGTAAAAATCAGCCAAATTGCCACATGGCACAACAACAATAAAGTCAGTTTTGTTATAACTCCTGAAATATATAAAGAAATTACAGGAGGGGAACTTGATGAAGGCCTTTTGAATGCAACTCTCAAGGTTGTTGCCTATTCCAGTCAGAGCGGGGAGAGTTATTCCTCCGATCAATTTTCTTTGAATCTTGAACTGAAAACTTCTTTGCAGCCTCAGTTGGAAGAGGTGGAATCAGGAACAATTATCAACTTCGGCCAGCAGGTTTCTTTCAGCGGCTCAAATTTGCTTCTGGGCGGCAATGAAGGGGAAACCAAAGCCGTGATCAGCGGATGTTTTTTGTCCTTGGGACAGTCTGAACCCTGTAGTGAAAACGGTAGAGAATACCAGGAAGTGGAAGTTCCAATTTCTGAAATCATCGATTTTGACCGAAATGGAGGAACCTTTGCTTTTGATGCTGCTAATTTTGGGGTTGAAGAGGGTAATTTCAACGGTGAAATCTTTTTGAGAAATATATACGATGATCAACTCATGCTCGATTCATCATCCTTGCCGGTAGCTTTTGATTTTGTCGGTCCCGAAATTACCCGGGTAGTGAGTTCGGATGTTTCTCTGGGCAGTTATCTGCAGATTGAGGGAGCAGGTTTTGCTGAAAATCAGGGAGGTTGTATTACCGAACTTGATTTTCAAGGTAATTTTAATCCTCGTGATGGGGATCCCGAAGATATAACTTCTATTCTCATCCCCGAGGTGCGGGATAATTCCCATCTTGATTATGTTTTGGAAGAAAATCAGGGAATTGGTCGCTTTATCGATTTGAGAAAAGCCACAGGAACTCTCAGTGGTTATCTTACTCCCATTATCTGCTGTGATAATGATTGTCAGAATGGGGAATCCGTTGAATTTACAGTTGAAGTTGGTCCGGTAAAACAGGTTGTCTATCTATATTTCCGTGATTCCTACGTCAGTGCCCTTGCTCTTTTCGGATTACAGGGAGCTGATTCCGAGATCAGAAAAAAATCGATCCAGGTCATTGAAGAAATTTACCGAGGGATAAATCTCGAGGTGCGTACTGAACAGGTTACTGATTATGCACTTTTTTCCACGGTGGAGATCCATGGTTTTGATCCCAACGGATTCAATCTTTTGGGCTATGATAATACTACCGGCAAAGATGTTGGCAATGAACGTCTCCATGATTACATCGGAGGAGTTAATTCTCAGACTCAACAGGATGGTTTTCCCGGCTACGGCGGAGTTTTTATGGAATCTTATTTTGGTTTTTCACTACATCCTCCCGGCAACCTCGAATCCATCGATCTGGCAGATCCTCTCTTTGATCTGACTTTTGATGAATTTCGTCCGGATACGGGTTCTATCGTTACAGCCCAGGATATGCAAAATTTTGCTTTGCCACAGCAGCCGGCAGTTTGCAAAGAAAATTCTCTTTCCCGTTCCGAACGACTTGGTTGTGCAGTCTATGTAATGAGCTACAATCTTGGTTCAACCCTGGCTCATGAATTGGGGCACAGCTTTGGATTGGCCGAACCTTATACCGAAGATGTATACCATAATCTTGGAGAAGAAAGTTTGAGATTGATGGATTCGGGTCATCAAAGGCCTTTTCTTGAACGCAGTGGCCTCAGTCCGGAAGGATTTGAAAATTTTTGCATTTCCAACTATGAATATTTGCGAGCAATAATGCCGGATCCCGATACCAAAGATCCCCTCGATGAACGTCCCGATTGTTAATTCCCATTCAGTCTTCATTTCAAGAAGTTACAATTTGATTTTTATGACCAATTTCAAAAATCTTTTAATTTTACAATTTATTATCTTTTTTATTTTGGGGTCAGCCTGTTTGAAAAAAGATAAAAATAAAGAGGATGAAAAAAAGCCTCTGGTAAAGATGCAGTATTCTGCAATTTTGAAAAAAGTAAAAAAAAAGTTGGCAAAGGATTATTCCGGTCAAAAGTGGTTTTTCTACGGAAAAGCTGTTAATCTCAAATATTCTTCAGAGAATAAATTCAGAATCATGTCTTTTCTTACCAATCAGGTGGAAGAAGGAAAAACCCGCAGTCTTCTGATTACTACCCATCTTAAAATCCCCAAAGCCGGCAATCCTGTTTTTGAAATAAAGGAACTCAAGGGTACAATTGATGAATTAAGATTGATCAAACTCGGTCCCGATTACTCCAGCCATCTTGTTTTTGTAAAAAGACATCTCAAAAATCAGGGAAGATTTTACATTATCAATTCTTATTATAAACCTTCCGGAAATAAAATGAAAAATGTCTGGCAGATAACTTCTTCTTACGACACGGAATACAAAGAAACCTATCAGCCGCCAACCTTTCATTATTGGGATGGAAACGACGATGGAGTTCGAGAAGTTATTCTTACCAATCCCTGGTATAAAGAAGATAATCCGCCTCGTTGGAAATATCGCTGGGCTGTATTTGAATGGCAGCCACAAAAGAAATCTTTTCTGCCTTCCCGGGGTTTGGCTTTGAATCGTTATAAAAATCAGGATCCCATCTGGCTGGTATCGGGGGTTCTGGAAATGAGTAAATTGGGGAAAAAAAAAGAGTTGCTCAATTTTATTGATCCAAGTTCATCCTGCATGGTTGGAAAAGATCTGTCCAAGGTTATTTTTCTGAAGAAGTGGAAAAAAATAAAAAAACCGGAGTTGGTAAATAAAACGGATAATTCTGCCAAAGTCAGCATAGATATGCAGACCGAAAAACAAAGCTACCGCATGGTTTTTCGATTACAGGCCAATAATCAGGGAATCACCAAAACCTGGTATTTTTGCCAAGTGAAATTGTTTAAAATTCTCGAAAAAGAATTTTAAAGGTATTTAAAAGATAGCGCTCAGGACAGGATTAACTGAACGCCTTTAACATGACCTTTTTCAATAACAGGAACAGACCAGAAAGTCATTTGGCGACCTTTGAATTCAATTTGACGGGACGAAATTTTAATCGATTGAAAACTATTTTCAATATCATCTATAATAAAGGGGAAATTCAGGCAAAGTTGGGTGTTTTTGAGATTCATGTTTTGTTTGGATGGTTGTTCCAGAATTGCCCGGGCTGTATGGTTGCAGTAAATGATCTGCAGATTTTCGGTTACCAGGATGTGGGGGAGGGGATTTTGTTCCACCATAATCTGTTGTAATTGGAGAATATCTTCATTTAAAGGAACTGGGGTTGATTTGGTGCGGCTTTGCAGATTGCGATTCTGATATTCAGTAGATAAATATTCAAGATCCTGCAGTACTTTGGATAATTTAGGTTTGTTATCAATGGCTTTTTGGTAGTTAAGCAGTTTTTCGAACCCCAAAAATCGATCCTGAGCTTGAAAAGAAAGCAATTGAATAATAATTTCAAGAAGATAATCAGGAAGGTTTTTCTGCATGGATTGAGGAATATCCACTTTTTTGCTGTTCTGGAATTTGGGCAATTGGGCACTGAGCATTTCAAAGAGAACGACTCCCAGGGCAAAGAGATCCATGGCCGGTGAAGGATCTTCTCCAGAAAAAACTTCGGGAGCAAGATATTCAGGAGTGATTTCAAGTTTAGTCCAATCTTTTATCCTGCGCCTGGGAAAGAAATCCAATAACTTGACTGTAGTTGAGGCTGTTGTTTGGGAGAGGAAGAAATTCTCCGGTTTGATGTCTCCGTGAAACATTTTTAGTTGATGGATATAATTGATGACACGGGTTGCTTCAAGTGCAAAGTCCAAAACAACATTGGGGGGTAATTCGTGCTTATTACTAATTTTGTTGCTCAGAGTTTCTCCCTCAAGCAATTCCATAACCAGAAAAGGACCATGTTTGTTATCGATGCCATAATCTACGGTATTTACCAGATTAGGATGAATCAGAGACGAGAGAACTTTGGCACCTGCTTTAAAATGGCGGGGATTCCGGTAGAGATCATGGTTTTTGTTGGTTTTAATCAGCAATTTGAGAGCATAATTGTTTTGATCCTGGATATTGTTGGCTTTGTAAACAGCACTGCTGCCACCGGTATCGATAAGTTCGATTATTTTGTATTTGTTTCCAACGGTTTTACGAGACTCAATCTTGGGAAAATTATTCATTTTATAGTTGTTTCCAAGGTCAAACGGGGAAATCTGTTTTTGCGTCTGATACAGCAATAATTGGTTCTGAAAAGATTATGATCATTTTTGCTCAAAGGCAGATCCAGACAAAAGTAACTATAATTTTTCCAATAGGCAAGAACTCTTTGGCGGTGTTTTCGATTGGGTGGCTCGGTGCCTATGGTGGCGATTCCGGGAGTACAGACAATATCAGGAGCTTTGCTTCTGAGATATTTCCAGGAAGCTTGTTTCAAATGACCGGCTTTGTAGAAGCGACCGGCTTTGACCTTTTTTTGGGCAATTGTTTTGTCGTTAAGTCCGAAGGAGTCGATAATTTTTCCGGCTCTGCTCATAAAGGAAATTGCTCCGGCGCCTCCCACTGCCAGGGAAATGTCAGTTATCCGATTTTCTCCCACTGCCTTTCTGAGTGCTTTTCCTACTTTAATTCGGTCTTCCACATAGTTTATTGCCCCTCGAAGGGATTCCATGCCTCGGTGATGTTTTTCCGAGGCCAGTGATCTTTTCTCAAAATTGCGACTGGCATAGTGAAGATTAAAGGTAATGAAACCCGCAAGCAGAGCAGCCAAAACAGCACCGGCCACATTGAGCAGTTTTTTATGGGATTGTTTGAGGTGTTTGTCGGGATTGTTTGTGGAGGAAGAAAGGGAATTTTTCAGTCTGGTAATCCACTTTGTAATCATAATTATTAAAGTAGAAAGATGATTAAGATTATCCAGCGCAAGACCAGCGATAATAGTAAAAAAGGGAAGAGACGGAACCAGGAAACGGTGGGCTGCCATGAAATCACCTCCGGCCTTGGCAGTCCATAGCAGCCAGAAAATGACAAAAGACAGGATAAGAAATGTAGACGCTGTTTTTTTGATTAATGAAGGTAATAGCAGAGGAGAAAACCAAAGCCAGTAACTGATATTCCAAGTTTGGAAAAAGTGTTTGAGATAGAGAATTCCTTTTTCCCACAGAAAACCGGGAGGGATACCATAAATTTTTGCATACCAGGTGTTGGGCAGAAAACTACCATAATACCAGTATTTAAAACCAAAATAAAAAGCAGTTGCGATGGCAAAAATTGCAGTGTTGAGCAGAAGTTTGCCCAGGTTGCGGCGAAATCTGCGGGGACGGCTGGGAAGATTGAACAGATTGACAATAAAAATCCAGCCAACTGCAATGGCAAAAAGAGCAAAGCCTTCGTTGCGAGTAAAAGCTGTAACTAGCCAGAGTAAGGAAAAAGAAAGGAATTTGCCTTTGTGTTGAAAAAAATTGAGGGTGGTCAGGGCTGAGGCACAAAAGAGAAAGGTAAAAAAAATAGTCTCAAGTCCTCCGGAAATCCAGACAACAAAGGGGGTCCAAACTGCCAGAAGCAGAGGGGGAATAAAAGTGAAATCAATTGTGGCGACAGAGGATGATTTAAGTTGCAGCTTTTTGGTTATTAACCAGGCAAGTACGAGTATCGCCAGGGCTGAAAGAAGATTGAGTCCATGGGCGGCAAGGGATAGAGGCACGGATAGAAAATGGAGAAAACCAAGAAGAATAGTCCAGAAAAAATTGGAAATACCCTCTATATATTGATTGAGGTTAAAGACAAGTTGTCTTTCGGTGGCCAGATTACGAGCATAGCGGAAGGAAATATAGGCATCATCACAGATGAAAAAGGGAATTTTTCGAAGATGATTGAAGAGAAGCAATAAAAGCAGAGTGCTGTATGTTGCCGGCAGAACATTGGTTTTTTGAAAGATTTTATTTTGGAGAGAAGAGAAGAGCAAACCGGTTAACCTCGAGTCTGATTGATTGAATTTTTGACAATAAACTGAAATCCAATTGCGATCAGGCTAAGACGGAAACTAAATAATGCAGACCCGGTTTCGGCCTGAACGTTTAGCTTTATAAAGGCCGGCGTCAGCCTTTTCAATAAGATCACGCGGAGATTTGACGTCGGAATGGTAGGGGATACATCCTGCACCAATGGAAGTTGTAACTTGCAGTTGGAGATTTTCATAGATAAAAGGATTGTCAGCTATGACCCGTCGCAGACGTTCTCCCATTTGCAAAGCCTGTTTATGGTTGATGCCTCGGGCGATGAGGGCGAATTCTTCGCCACCGTACCGAGCAAATATATCTTCGGATCTGATGGTGGCATGCATTCTTCGGGTAAGTTCAATCAGAACTTCGTCTCCACAGAGATGACCGTGGGTATCATTGAAATCTTTGAAATGATCCAGATCGAAAATCAATAAAGTAAGGGGAAATTTATGGCGGATGGCATAAGAAAACTCGGATTGGAGTCTTTCCATGAAAAATCTTTTGTTGTAGGCATGGGTAAGTCCATCCCGCATGGCGCTTTCCAGAATATGTTTTTGAAATTGTTCTTCAATTTGATCATAGGTAAATTTAAGAATAGTGGTGCTGCCAATTTGGATTTTGTCTCCATCTCTGAGTACATGTCGAGAGATTTTTTCGTTATTGATGTAAGTGCCGTTGGTACTGTTCATGTCTTCAATGAAAACCTCACCTCCGGGCAAAGCATAAAGACGGCAGTGAACACGACTTACTCCGTTTTCGTTGAGACTGATGGTATTGGTATGTCCGCGTCCAATAGTGACCTCATCTTTTACTGTATACATGTGACCATAATTGGAACCGGCTATAACTATCAAATAAGGATAGGTTTTGTTGTTGTCTTTTTTGAGATTGTTAAGATCGATGACTTTGGTACTGTCTTCAGGCAAAGCTATAACTCCTTATAAAATGATGAGTATAATGTGGATTATTTTAAAATATCAGCCATTACATTAAGTTGATGGTCTGATATTCAACCTGAAAATGATATCAAAAAAAAGTTGATTTATTGGAAAGTCTCAACTTATTTAAATTTCATTAAAAGCCACACTATATATTTTATGTTATCTTTACTCAATCTTAAAAACAAGTTTTATCTGGATTTAGTTCATTGTTGGATGAGAAGCAATTTACACTGTTTTTTAGCAGTTTCTATCCCAAAAAGGAAGGTTGTCACCTGAATGGGGAATTTTATCTCATCAGCTTTGTCATAACTTCTTGAAATAGTGCCAACTATGTCTGCGAAGTTATTCCGCGCATCTGAGATAAACTTCTCATTCAGTTAATAACCCCCATTCTGGGATGGAAACTAGTTAAGGCATGCGTATATTTTGCAATAAAAACGATCTCGAATTGGCCAAAGAAAAACAAAAAAAAACAAATTTTTTTTTCTCTTTTAAGTGCTTATTGTTGGTTAACCATTTGTATTGTTTATTGTTTTTGAATTTGTCATTTTTATGAGAAATATCTTGACAACTTAAATTCATAAACCTATAAAGCAAGGCACTGTTGTTAGTGGTTTTTGCTGGCATAGCTCAATTGGCAGAGCAGCTGATTTGTAATCAGCAGGTTGCGGGTTCAAGTCCCATTGCCAGCTCACTAATCGGTGGGGTTCCCGAGCGGTCAAAGGGAGCAGACTGTAAATCTGCCGCCGTAGGCTTCGGTGGTTCGAATCCACCCCCCACCACCACCCTTGCGGGAATAGCTCAGTTGGCAGAGCGTCAGCCTTCCAAGCTGAATGTCGCGGGTTCGAACCCCGTTTCCCGCTCTCGAAAAATCTATTGCTGTGTGCCCACGTAGCTCAGCAGGTAGAGCGCCTCCATGGTAAGGAGGAGGGCACCGGTTCAACTCCGGTCGTGGGCTCTACCGTATACGTTTTATATAAGCCTCATTTTGTATTTATTATTTTTTGGAGGAGCTAAGTTATGGCTAAAGAAAAATTTGTTAGAAATAAACCCCATGTCAATGTTGGTACTATCGGTCACATCGATCACGGTAAAACTACCCTGACAGCTGCTATTACCAGATACCTCAACAGTAAAGGTACTGCTACTACAGTTGCATTCGATGAAATCGACAAGGCACCTGAAGAAAAAGAACGTGGAATTACTATTAATACTGCTCATGTCGAATATGAAACTGAAAACAGACATTATGCTCATGTTGATTGCCCCGGACATGCCGACTACATTAAAAACATGATTACAGGCGCCGCCCAGATGGACGGTTCAATCCTGGTTGTAAGTGCACCTGATGGTCCCATGCCTCAAACTAGAGAACATGTTCTTCTTTCAAGACAGGTTAATGTTCCTTATATCGTTGTTTTTCTCAATAAAATCGATCAGATGGACGAAGAAGATGAAGAATTGATCGAACTCGTTGAAATGGAAATCAGAGAATTGCTTGATGATTATGAATTTCCCGGAGATGAAGTTCCCATTATCAAAGGTTCAGCCCTGAAAGCACTTGAAAGTGATGTAAATGGTCCCGAAAACAAACCAATTCAGGAACTCATGGATGCTTGTGATGAATATCTTCCCGAACCTGAAAGAGATGTCGACAAAGATTTCCTCATGCCTGTTGAAGATGTTTTCACCATTACCGGTCGCGGAACAGTTGTTACCGGCAGAGTTGAACGCGGTATCATTAATACAGGAGATCCTGTAGAGTTGGTAGGTATCAGGGAAACTCAATCCAGTACCTGTACCGGAGTTGAAATGTTCAGAAAGATTCTTGACCAGGGTCAGGCCGGCGACAATGTTGGTATTCTTCTGCGCGGAATCAAAAGAGATCAGGTAGAAAGAGGCCAGGTTGTTGCCAAACCCGGAACAATCACACCTCATAAAAAGTTTATTGCTGAAACCTACATCCTCAAAAAAGATGAAGGTGGAAGACACAAACCTTTTAAAGCCGGTTACAGACCTCAGTTCTATTTCAGAACAACTGACGTAACCGGAGTGGTTGGACTTGATGAAGATATTAAAGTTGTACTTCCCGGTGACAAACTGACCATGGAAGTTTCTCTTATTGTTCCAATCGCAGCCGAAAAGGGTCTGCGTTTTGCTATCCGTGAAGGTGGTAAAACTGTTGGCTCCGGTGTTATTACCGAAATTATCGAATAAATTTAATCTATGATGGTGGTGTTATGGGTAACCGAGTAATTGTAAATTTGCGCTGTTCAAAGTGTAAAAACAAAAATTATACTACAACAAAAAACAAGCGCACCACAAGAAGCAAACTCAAATTCAAAAAATATTGCCGCTTTTGCAAAAAACATACCGTGCATAAAGAATCTAAATAAGTTGGCTTATCCAAGATTCTGCTTATCTCTGTAAGTTCTCAAATCAAAAGATGAAAATTGCATCACAAGTTCCTCAGGATCTTTTTGCAATTTTTTAATTGACAATATTTTAATAGGCAGTATTTAACATCACCTGCGTAGGGCAGTAGCTCTAATTGGTAGAGCGGCGGTCTCCAAAACCGCATGCTGGGGGTTCGAATCCCTCCTGCCCTGCCAAGTTTAAGGATTGATTATGGGTAATCGCAAATATGTTCATCTCACATTTATGATAGCAACGGTTATTTTTTCCTGGGTTTTTATTCAGGCTACCGGAGTCATCTGGTCATATTTTGCCAGACCAAGCAGACTTATGGTTAACTTTGTCGGAATTGGACTAGGAATTATTCTGGTTGGTTCCCAATGGATGAACAAAGAGAAATTCCATAGAGTCGGCACTATTATAAATGAATTGAAGCGAGTTACCTGGCCAACTAAAAAAGAAACAAAAACTGCAACTTATGTTGTTATTATCACTGTATTCATTGCTTCCATAATCATGTTTTCCTTTGACTGGTTCTGGTCCTGGGTAACCAGTAAGATTCTCACCAGTTAGATTTAGAGGAGATTCCCAATGGCTAAAAAATGGTATGTTGTTCATACCTACACACAAGCGGAAGATGCTGTAAAGACAGCGCTGGAAAAGAAAATAAAGGCCGAGGGTATTTCTGAACTGTTTGAAGAAATTCTCATTCCCCGAGAGAAAATCATCGATAATAAAAAGAAGGGGAAAAATAAAATCACTGAGAGAAAATTTTTCAGTGGGTATATTTTTGTAAAAATGGAAATGGATGATGAAGCTTGGCATATAGTAAAATCCATTCCCAAAGTAACAGGTTTTCTCGGAGGAAAAAATCCAACTCCTCTGCCAGAAAGCGAAATAGTCGGAATTCAAGCCCAGATAGCTGAAGGCAAGTCAAAACCGAGGCCGAAAATCAAATTCGCCGAAGGTGAAAAAGTCAGAGTTAAAGAAGGTCCTTTCAGCAACTTTGAGGGTATTGTCGAAGAAGTGAAACCTGACAAACAAAAACTCAGAGTTCTTGTTTCTATATTTGGAAGAGCTACACCTGTAGAGCTTGAATATACACAGGTGGAAAAAACATAAAAACATTTAGGTGTAGAGATGAAAAAAGTTATTGGACTTATCAAATTACAATTACCGGCAGCCAAAGCAACACCTGCTCCACCAGTAGGTCCTGCTCTGGGCCAGCACGGAGTAAATATTCCCGAGTTCTGCAAGGCATTCAATGCCAGAACTTCCAAAGACGACGGAATGATTATTCCTGTGGAAATAACAGTTTTTGCTGATCGGTCATTTTCTTTTATTACCAAAACTCCTCCCGCTTCAATTCTACTTTTGAAAGCCGCAGGTCTTGAAAAGGGATCGGGAGAACCCAATAAAAACAAGGTGGGCACTGTAACCCTTGATCAGGTTAAAGAAATTGCCAACACCAAAATGGTAGATCTGAACACCAATAAAATGGAATCAGCTATCAATATTATCAAGGGTTCTGCACGTTCCATGGGGATTATTGTAGAGGAGTAATAATTTCACACCTTCTTAGCGGAAGGTTTTTTTACCACATCGTACATTTAGAGACGTTGTGGGAGGTTTTAACCGAAAAGAGGAATTATGGCCAAACACGGAAAAAAATATAATAACAAAATGGAGATGATTGACCGCCGTCAACGTTATGAAATTGATGAAGCTGTCAAACTTCTCAAAAAAGTCAGTTATACCAAATTCGACTCATCGGTCGACTTTGCTATAAATCTTGGAGTAAATCCGCGTCATGCAGATCAAATGGTCAGGGGTTCGGTGTCATTGCCTCACGGTACAGGCAAGGAAGTAAAAGTTCTTGTTTTTGCCAAAGGCGAAAAAGCAAATGAAGCCAAAGAAGCCGGAGCTGACTATGTGGGTGCTGAAGATCTGATCGAAAAAATCAAAGAAGAAACCTGGGTCGATTTCGATAAAACTGTAGCTACTCCGGATATGATGAGAGTAGTCGGAAAAATCGGACGCATTTTGGGAACCCGAGGGCTTATGCCTAACCCCAAAGTTGGAACAGTTACTTTTGATGTTGGTCAGACAGTTAAAGACCTTAAAAAAGGCAAAATTGATTTCAGAGTTGAAAAAGCTGGAATTATTCATGTGGCTGTTGGCAAGATCTCTTTTGATGAAAAACAACTCAGAGATAATATTCTGGCCGTAGTAGACGTCCTCAAAAAAATGAGACCGGCTACGGCAAAAGGTATCTATTTCAAAAGTATGACCATCAGTCCCACTATGGGTCCAGGAATCAAGCTGGATATTCCAAAAGTACTTCTTGCCCTTCTTGATTAGTGAGGTTTGACATGAATAGAGTAGAAAAAACAAAAGCAATTAAAGAATTAAAAGAAATTGCTGAAAATGCACAATCGTTTGTTCTGGTCGATTTCAGCGGAGTCACCGTGGAACAGATCAATAAGGCCAGAAGAGATTTTGAAGCTAATGATTGTGAATATAAAGTAGTAAAAAACACCCTTTTCTCAATAGCCCTGGCTGATACCCAGGCTGAAGTAATTAAAAAATTACTGAAAGGTCCTGTGGCCATAGCCTGGTCTTTTGCGGAACCTGCCCCGCCGGCAAAAATTGCAGTAAAATATCAAAAAGAATTCAAAAAATTTGATATTATCGGCGGGTACATGGAAGGTGAGCTTTTGGATAAAGAGGGCGTTACCAATCTCTCAAAGATGCCTTCAAAACCGGAACTGCAAAGCAAACTGCTAGCCACAATGCTTGCTGTGCCACAGAATATGATGAGACTTATGGAAGCAGCTCCCAAGAAATTCCTGATGTTACTTCAGGCTAAACAGGAAGCTGATAAAGAATAACCAAAAACGGCATAATATCTATATATTTTTTAGGAGGATAAAATGGCAGTAACAAAAGAACAAGTAATTGAATATTTAAGTAATATGACAGTCATGGACATGGCTGATCTAGTCAAGGAACTGGAAGAAAAATGGGGAGTTGAAGCAGCTCCTGCAGTAATGGCCGGTGCAATGCCAGCCGCAGATGATGATGGTGGCGAAGATGAAGAAGAGCAGACAGAATTTGATGTAGTTATCAAAGATGTCGGCAAAAAGAAAATCAAAGTTATCAAAGCTATCCGTCAGATGACAAGTCTCGGTCTCAAAGAAGCCAAAAACATGGCTTCTGCCGATTCAACGGTCAAAAGTGGAATCGCCAAAGAAGATGCTGAAGAAGCCAAGAAAGTACTTGAGGAGGCTGGCGCTACTGTAGAGCTTAAATAACTCCATTTTAAACATATTTGTATGTTTTTTGAGAAAGAAGGAAATAGATATACTCGACAGGGTAGATATACCCTGATCGGGTATGTCTATTTTTGTTAATTACATTCAGGAGTTGCCAATGTCCTCTCTGGTTCAACTAAATAGCCGTTTCAGAAAATCCTTCAGCAAATTCAACATACCCGTTAATGTCCCAAACCTGATAAAATTTCAGATTGATTCATACAACAAGTTTTTACAGGGGAAGATCGATGCGGAAATAAGAAGAAACGATATTGGATTACAAAATGTTTTCCAATCCGTTTTTCCTATCTCCGACTATCAGGGAACTTCATCACTTGAATTTGTAAAATACAGAATAGAAAAGCCAAAGTACGATGTGGAAGAGTGCAGACAACGGGGTTTGTCTTATGAAGCCACTGTCAGAGTAACCATCAGACTGATAATTTATGACAAGCCGGTTGATGAAGAATCTGAAGATGATACCAGGGAAATAAGAGATTTCAAAGAAGAAGAAGTCTTCTTTGGAACTATTCCCCTGATTACATCAAATGGTACTTTTATGATCAACGGGGTTGAAAGAGTCGTTGTCAGCCAGTTACATCGTTCATCAGGTATCTTTTTCAAACATGACAAGGGCAAAAAGCACGCCCGAAAAAAACTTATTTATTCAGCCAGAGTTATTCCAACCAGAGGTTCCTGGTTGGATTTCGAGTTTGATGCCAAAGATATTCTCCATGTACGAATAGACCGTCGCAAAAAAATGCATGCCTCAGTCCTGTTACGTGCTTTTGGTATGACAACCCAGGAAATTCTCAATGAATTTTATTTTACCGAAACAATTTCACCTTTGAAAGAAAAAGGTTCTTGGCAAAAAGAAGTTGATTTCGATAAATTGGAAAAATTCAGCCTCAGTCACGATATCATAACTGTAGATACGAAAGAAAAGATCGTTAGTCGACGAAAAAAATTAGGAAAATCAAGAATCAGAAAGATCAAGAAAAATGGTGCTGAAAAACACCTGATTGATGATGATTATCTGCTGGGAAAAGAGAAATATACAAAGAAAATTTTGGCTGAAGATATTTATGATCCTGAAACAGGTGAAGTCATTGCTCTTTGCAACAAGGGATTAAATAAAACAATTCTCAAAAAAGTTCGTAAAGCTGGAATCAAATCATTTAAAACTCTTTTCATCGATAATCGAAATGTCCACGATCATTTCCAGAAAACCGTAAAACTCGACAAAGTAAGTACTCAGGAAGAAGCCTATCTCGAAATTTACAAAAGATTGAGACCGGGCGAACCTCCCACAGTTGATACTGCCAGAAAGTATTTTGAACATATGTTTTTCAATCCGGATCGATACGATCTCAGTCCAGTGGGACGATTGAAAATTAATTACAAGTTCAAGTATGAAGATCGCGATAATACGGATACCACAGTTATTGAAAAAAGAGATATTGTGGAAACAGTGCGATATCTTCTCAATCTCAAGGAAGGAAAAGGTAAAATCGATGATATCGATCATCTGGGAAACAGAAGGTTGAGAGCCGTCGGTGAACTTCTTGAAGATACTTACAGAAAAGGACTGGAAAGACTGAAAAGATCCGTACGCGAGCGCATGGCAACTTCCAGTGAAATGGAAACATCCATGCCTCACGATCTCATCAATTCGAGACCGGTTGCTTCAGCTGTCCGCGAATATTTTTCTTCCAGTCAGTTATCTCAGTTCATGGATCAAACCAATCCCATTTCTGAAATAACTCACAAAAGAAGACTTTCAGCTCTTGGACCCGGTGGTCTTACCAGGGAAAGAGCCGGATTTGATGTCAGGGATGTTCATCCCACCCATTACGGAAGAATTTGTCCAATTGAAACTCCTGAAGGTCCAAATATTGGTCTTATTGCCTCCCTCGCATCCCATGCCAGAATAAATGAATATGGCTTTATCGAAACCCCTTATCGTAAGGTAAAAGACCAAAAAGTAAACAACGATATCAAGACCATTAAATATTACAGTGCTTTGCAGGAAGAAGAAGAAAAAATAACAGAAGCAACTGTAAACATGGATCCTGAAGGCAGGATTATTGATGATTTTGTTTCGGTGAGAACGGATGGAGAGACTATCAACGTACCCAGTGAAAAAGTGAGCCTCATGGATGTAGCTCCTGAACAACTGGTCAGTGTAGCTGCCTCCATGATTCCTTTTCTCGAACATGATGATGCCAACCGTGCTCTCATGGGAGCCAATATGCAACGCCAGGCTGTGCCTCTCATGATTTCAAGATCACCATTGGTAGCTACCAAGCTTGAACCTAATGTTGCCAGAGATTCTGGTGTTACCCTGGTTGCCAGGAATCCCGGTACTGTTGTCAAGGTTGACGGACGTCGCATAGTTGTAAAAAGAGAAGTGGAAGGGGATATTGAGAAAACAAGTCTCAAACCCGATATTTACACTCTTACCAAGTTCAGGAGAACCAACCAGAATACCTGTTTCAACCAAAAGCCCATTGTTGATGAAGGTGACAAGGTTCGCCGTGGAGACGTGATAGCGGATGGTCCTTCCACAGAATGTGGAGAATTGGCTCTGGGCAAAAACATCATGGTAGCATTCATGCCCTGGTCCGGATATAATTTTGAGGACTCCATTCTGGTCAATGAAAATCTGGTGAAAGATGACGTATTTACTTCGATCCATATTGAAGAATATGAATGTGATGCCAAAGAAACCAAGTTGGGACCAGAAGAAATAACAGCCGATATTCCCAATGTCAGTGAACGTACTTTACGCAATATGGACGAGAGCGGAATTGTAAGAGTAGGTGCCGAAGTCAAATCCGGCGATATTCTGGTTGGCAAAGTTACTCCAAAAGGGGAAACTCAGTTGACTCCCGAAGAAAAGCTCCTCAAAGCTATTTTCGGTGAAAAAGCCGGAGATGTAAAAGACAGCTCCCTGCGTGTTCCGCCGGGAACTGAAGGAATTGTCATTGGTGCCAAGATCTTTTCCCGTCGCGGCCAGGATAAATCACCTCGAGCTCTGGATATTGAAGATGCTGAACGTGAAGATCTCCTTAAGGATCAAACAGATGAAATAAGAATAATCTCAGACAGTTTCTACTCCAGAATTAAAAAATTGCTTGTTGGTAGAGTTACCGGTTCCCGTCTGATTGATGATTCCAGAAAAGTTCTCCTTCCCAAAGGCATAACCATCAAGGAAGATAGTCTTGACTCGGTGCCGCAGAGATACTGGAAGGATATTCAAATAAAAGACAGTAACGGAATTATTGAACAAAAGATTGACAGTCTTTCCCAAAAACTCGATCAGAACATAAAGGAAATTGAAACTTTATATCGCGAACGAATTGAAAGAATTTCAAAAAGCGATGAACTAAACACCGGTGTACTGAAAAAGGTAAAAGTTTATCTTGCCATTAAGCGTAAATTGTCAGTTGGTGATAAAATGGCCGGACGCCATGGTAATAAGGGTGTAATCTCCAGAATTCTTCCTCAGGAAGATATGCCTTACATGGAGGATGGAACTCCTGTTGATATTGTTTTGAATCCCCTGGGTGTTCCTTCCCGTATGAATGTCGGTCAAATTCTTGAAACTCATCTGGGACTGGCAGCTCGTGAACTGGGTCGTCAAGTTTCTGAATATGTCGAGAGTAAAGACTGGGAAGCCGAAGTAGCCCGTTACCAGCTCAAAAAGATCTACAATTCTGAAAAAGCCAATCGTTTTCTGGAACTGGTCTCTGATGATGAAATAAAATTGTGGTCCAAAAAACTTAAAGAAGGTGTTCACATTTTTACTCCTGTATTTGAAGGAATTGAGGAAAAAGAAATCAAGGAATTTCTAACTATGTCCGGAAAAGATACTTCCGGCCAAATGATTCTTTTCGATGGAAGAACAGGAGAAGCTTTCCATCGTCCCGTAACCGTCGGTATCATGTATATGCTTAAATTACATCACTTGGTTGATGACAAAATTCATGCCCGCTCTACCGGCCCCTATGCTCTGGTTACTCAGCAGCCCCTTGGTGGTAAAGCCCAATTTGGCGGACAAAGACTCGGCGAAATGGAAGTCTGGGCAATAGAAGCATACGGAGCGGCTTATTCCCTGCAGGAATTCCTCACAGTCAAATCTGATGATGTAGCCGGCAGAACCAGAATGTTTGAATCCATAGTCAAAGGTGAAAACAAATTAAATGCAGGCTTGCCTGAAGCCTTCAATGTTCTTCTCAAAGAACTGCAAAGTTTGTGTCTCAATATTGAGACCCTTTCTCTTGATGATAGCAGTCAGGGCGATTATTCCATGATTACATCCCTGAAAGACGGGGTTCTGTTCTAAACTAGAGTTTACACTCAGTTGAGATCCAGTCTGTAGTTGAGATCTACTGATTCCTGCCGGGGGAACAGTAGAATTTCTTTTCAGAGTCGACAGATAAAAATATTATTTGTCAACTCAGTTTAATCATGAAGAAAAGCTTTTGCCTCCTCATGATTATCATAACATTACAAGTTAAACCTGATTAAATCAGGTAAAAGCATATTTGGAGAAGTTTCCCATGAAAGATATATTCAGTTTTTTTGAGCCCACAAAGGAAACTAAAGATTTTGATGCTATTCAGATAACCTTGGCTTCACCGGAAAAAATTCTGGAATGGTCTTATGGAGAGGTAAAAAAACCCGAAACAATAAATTACAGAACATTCAAACCAGAAAAAGACGGACTGTTTTGTGCCAAAATATTTGGTCCTGTAAAAGACTATGAATGTAATTGCGGCAAGTACAAAAGAATGAAACATCGCGGGGTTGTCTGCGAACGTTGCGGTGTCGAAGTTATTTCTTCCAAAGTCAGACGGGAAAGAATGGGGCATATAGAACTTGCTACTCCTGTTGCCCATATCTGGTTTTTAAGAAGTCTTCCCTCAAGAATTGGCAATTTATTGAATATTAAAGTCAAGAATCTGCAGTCAATTCTTTTCTGCGAAGCTTTTATTGTTACTGATCCCATGGACAGTGGCCTGGAAAAAGGTAAGATTCTCAAAGAAAACGAATATCAGGAATTACAGGAAGAATTGGGGTATGGTTCTTTCAAGGCTGAAACTGGCGGTCAGGCAATTTATGATCTGCTCTCTCAACTGGACATTGAATTGTTGAACTTTGAGATCAAGGAAGAATTGCAATTAACCAGAAATAAAGCCAAAAGAAAGAAATATGCCAAAAGGCTGAAAACTATCAAGGCCTTCAAAAATTCAGACAATCTTCCTGAATATATGATGGTAAAAGTTGTTCCGGTTCTGCCACCTGATCTGAGACCATTGGTTCCCCTCGACGGAGGACGCTTTGCCACTTCCGATCTCAATGATCTGTATCGTCGTGTAATCAATCGTAACAACCGCCTCAAAAAATTAATCGAACTCAGTGCACCTTCTATAATTATCAGAAATGAAAAGAGAATGCTCCAGGAGTCGGTAGATGCTCTTTTCGATAATTCCAGGAAAAAGAAATCAGTTACAGGTTCCCATCGACGACCATTGAAATCTTTGTCTGACATGCTCAAAGGTAAACAGGGTCGTTTCCGTCAGAATCTACTTGGTAAGAGGGTCGATTATTCTGGTCGTTCCGTTATTGTTGTCGGTCCTGAATTAAAACTTCACCAGTGCGGACTTCCCAAAAAGATGGCCCTTGAATTATTCAAGCCATTTATTTATCACGAATTGGAAAAACAGGGGCACACTTCTACCATCAAAAATTCCAAAAAAATGGTGGAAGCAAAAGATAATCCCGTTATCTGGGATATTTTGGAGAAGGTTATTCGGGAACATCCCATTATGCTTAATCGTGCTCCAACTCTGCATAGGCTTGGTATTCAAGCATTTGAACCAGTTCTTATTGAAGGAAAAGCCATTCAGTTGCATCCCTTGGTTTGTACAGCTTTCAATGCCGACTTTGACGGTGACCAGATGGCTGTTCATGTACCGTTGAGTGTAGAAGCTCAGATGGAAGCCAGGGTTTTGATGATGTCCACCAACAATATTTTGGGTCCGGCTCACGGAAAGCCCATTATTGTTCCTTCTCAGGATATTGTACTTGGACTTTATTACATAACCAGAGATCTGCCTTTCCGCCGGGGTGAATACAAACCTGAAGGCAATAAATTTGCAGGTATTTATGATGGAGTTCAGGAAGTCAGGATGGCTTACGAGAACGGTTATCTCGATCTGCACGCCAAAATTAAAGCTCGCCTTGAATCAATAGACGAATTCGGTGATAAATACACCAAAATTTACGATACCACCACAGGCAGGATTTTGCTTTATGATATCGTTCCCAATGAAATTCCCTTTGAATATATCAACCAGACTCTTAAGAAAAAACAATTAGGTAACCTGATTGACAAGTGTTATCGCCTACTCGGTGAAAAAGCTACCGTATTGCTGGCTGATTCATTGCGCAGTATGGGGTACAAATATTCCACCATTGCTGGTATTTCAATTGGTATTGACGATATGCATATTCCTGCCAGTAAACAGAAAAAACTTGAAGAAGCTGAACTTGAGTTGAAAAAATATGAAGATCAGGAAAGTGAAGGGGTCATTACCACAGGCGAAAAACATAATAAAATAATCGATTTATGGTCTGGAATGTCCGATACTATTGCCAACGAAATGATGGATGGAATTGCTACCGAAACTTTCACTGATTCTGAAACCGGAAAAACAGTTGTTGATAAATCACTCAATCCTGTTTTTATCATGGCTGAATCAGGTGCTCGCGGTTCTCATCAGCAAATCAGACAGTTGGCCGGTATGAGGGGTTTGATGGCTAAGCCTTCAGGTGAAATTATTGAAACACCAATTACCACCAACTTCAGGGAAGGATTGAGTGTTCATCAATATTTCATTTCCACTCATGGTGCTCGTAAAGGTTTGGCTGACACCGCTCTCAAGACTGCAAATTCCGGTTATCTTACCAGAAGACTGGTTGATGTTTCCCAAAATGCGATTGTATCGGAATTTGATTGTGGAACAGCCAAAGGTATTGAGTTGGGTCACCTCACAGACGGTGGTCGCATTGTTGAAACCCTGGATGAACGTATTCTGGGGAGAGTTGTACTGGAAGATGTTGTTGCTCCTTATACAGATGAAGTTATTGTATATGCCAACGAAGTAGTTGATGAAGAAAAGGCTGAAAGAATCAAGGAAGCCGGGGTTGACAGAGTTAAAATTCGTTCAGTTCTTACCTGTGAAGCTTCCAGAGGAGTTTGTATCAATTGTTACGGTCGAGATCTTTCTCGAGGTGCCATGGTCAAGATCGGAGAAGCAGTAGGTATTATTGCTGCCCAGTCCATTGGTGAGCCTGGTACTCAGTTGACAATGAGAACTTTCCATATTGGTGGTGCTGCCAAAGTCGGGGCTGACGAATCATCTATAGAGGCTCAGTCCAAGGGAATAATCAGACTTGAGAATTGTAACAGTGTAGAGCGTGAAGACCCACAGACCGGCGAAAAAGAAAAGGTTATCATCAATCGCAATGCCCAATTGATCATTCTTGATGAATCAGGTCGGGAAAAGAGCCAGTATAATCTGGTTTACGGTGCTAAACTTATGGTGGATAACGGTGATACCATTGAACAGGGTCAGCGTTTGAGTGAATGGGATCCCTACTCTGAGACCTTCCTGGCAGAAGTCGCTGGTTTCGCCAAGTACGAAGATCTTGAAGAAGGTCGTACTCTCAAAGAAACCATGGATGAAAACACCGGGCGTACCAGAAAGATGGTTATCGAAAGCAAAGACACCAGTCTTAAACCGAGGATAGTTATTGTAGATGGAAATGGTGTACCCAAAAAGATTCCCGGAACCAATCATGATATGGTTATCAGGCTTCCTGCCAAAACTTTTGTCAGTGTAAATGACGGAGAACAAATTAATGCAGGTGCCGAGCTGGCCAAACTGCCTCAGGAATCTGCCAAAACCACCAAAGATATTACCGGTGGTCTTCCCAGGGTTGTCGAATTATTCGAAGCCAGGAAACCAAAAGAGCATGCTATTATTACAGAAATCGACGGCGTGGTCAGTTTTGGAAAAGATATCAAAAACAAACAGAGAGTGGTAATCACACCCAACAAGGGTAAAGCCAAAGAGTATAAAATTCCCAAAATGAAACATATCAAGGTCAGAGAAGGTGAATATGTTCATGCCGGAGATTCCCTCATGGAAGGTCCCCCTAATCCCCATGATATTCTCAAAGTTTCAGGTATTGAAAAATTGGCCAAATATCTGGTTGAAGAAGTTCAGGGTGTTTATCGCGTACAGGGTGTATCGATCAACGACAAGCATATAGAAATGATCGTTCGCCAAATGCTCAAAAAAGTAAAAGTAATAGAGCCCGGAGATACAGAATTTCTGGTTAATCAGAGAGTTGACAAGTTGAAATTTGATCGCGAAAATTCAAAAATTCTTAATGAGGGTGGAAAACCAGCCTTGGCTGAGCCTCTTCTCATGGGGATTACCAAAGCTTCACTTTCAACAGAATCTTTCCTTAGTGCTTCTTCTTTCCAGGAAACAACCAAGGTTATGACAGAAGCGTCAATCTGGGGGAAAATTGATTATCTCAGAGGTTTGAAAGAAAATGTTATTATGGGAAGAATTATTCCTGCAGGAACAGGCTTGAAGGCCTATGACCGGATGACCTATTTTGTCAAGGAAGAAGAAGAAAATGAAGAAGAATTTATAGATGAAGAAGAAATGGATTTTTAATCTGAAATAGATCTTCTTTTTCAGAAAAACTCTGTTTTTCGTCTATTCTTTCCTTATTTTGCTTATTTTTTCGAAAATAAGCCCAGATTTCTGCTTAAAACTGTAAATATGTAGTTGACAGTTATTATTCCATACCTATAATACTCCACGCTTTCAAAATGGAAGTATCTTTTTTCGTTTTTATAACCAGTGAAAGAAGTTTTTAATATGCCGACAATTAATCAGTTAGTGAGAAAAAGAAGAAAAGTCATCAAGAAAAAAAGTGATGCTCCTGCTTTGAAGGGATGCCCTCAAAAGCGTGGTGTTTGTGTAAGAGTTTATACAACAACTCCCAAAAAGCCTAATTCGGCTTTGCGCAAAGTTGCCCGTGTCAGACTTACAAATGGCATGGAAGTTACAACTTATATACCAGGAGAATCTCATAATCTTCAAGAACATTCCGTTGTTCTTATCAGAGGTGGACGTGTAAAAGATCTGCCCGGTGTAAGATATCATGTTGTTAGAGGTACCCTCGACACCGCAGGTGTTGATGACAGAAGACAGGGTCGCAGCAAATACGGAACAAAAAAACCAAAAGCATAGGAAGGTGTGTTGAATGTCCCGTAAAGAAAGAGCACCAATCAGGTATGTTCATCCGGATCCTAAATTTATTGAAGCCGATCTGGATTTAAGAAAAAAATTGACCAAGTTTATCAATGGTATCATGTTTTCCGGCCAAAAAAGCGTAGCCGAAAAATGTGTTTATGATGCCTTCGATCTTATTGAACAGAGAAGAAAAGAAGATCCTCTCAAGGTTTTCCAGAAAGCCCTTGATAATGTAAGACCCAGAGTCGAAGTCAAGTCTCGACGCGTCGGCGGATCTACATATCAGGTACCGATGGAAGTTGACTACAGAAGATCTATTGCTTTGGCCATGCGCTGGCTCAAGGCATTTTCCAGAAAAAGGCCTGAGTACACTTTTGTGGAAAGACTTGCAGCCGAATTGATGGAAGCAAGTGAAGGTCGTGGTTCTTCAGTAAAGAAAAAAGAAGATACCCATAAAATGGCCGAAGCTAACAAGGCTTTTGCCCATTATCGCTGGTAACAATTATTTAATTTAATAACGTATAATATCGGGATTTATCCACCCCCCGCAAGGCGAGTTTTCGAACCGGCGGCTGTGATAACCGGATTAATGCACCCAAAATTCAAAGGATTCAGTTAATGGCTTCCTCCAATAACAAGATGGATAAACAAATCTCCATCAATGACATCAGAAATATTGGAATCATGGCACATATAGATGCCGGGAAGACAACTGTAACCGAAAGAGTTTTGTATTATACCGGAATTACCCACCGTATAGGTGAAGTTCACGATGGTAATGCCACCATGGATTGGATGGAGCAGGAACAGGAACGCGGGATCACCATTACTTCAGCTGCTACTACCACCAGATGGAACGACAAGAGAATCAACATAATTGATACTCCAGGGCATGTGGATTTTACAATGGAAGTGGAAAGATGCCTGCGAGTACTTGATGGCGGAGTCGTTGTTTTTTGTGCTGTTTCAGGAGTTCAGCCCCAGTCAGAAACTGTATGGAGACAGGCTGATAAATATCAGGTTCCCCGTATTGCATTCATTAACAAGATGGATCGAGTTGGAGCTAACGAAGAAAAAGCAATTGAAACCATGGAAAATCGACTTGCAGCTCTTCCCTTGCAATTGCAAATTCCCATTGGCAGAGAAGACGATTTTATTGGTGTTATAGATCTGGTTAATCGCCAGGCTTATGTCTGGGAGAAAGATATTCTGGGAGCTAAATATGAACTCATAGATATCCCCGAAGATCTGAAAGAAGAAGTAGAGAACAAGAGATTGAGAATTATTGACATTCTCGCGGATGTAAATGAAGAATTCCTTGATATCGCTTTACAAGACGAAGATGTCCCGGCTGAAATCCTTAAAAAATATATAAAGGAAGAAGCCCTCAAGCTTAAAATAACCCCTGTTCTTCTTGGCAGTGCCTTTAAAAATAAAGGTATTCAGCCTCTCATGGATGCAGTAGTTTCTTATCTTCCATCACCTTCGGAAGTAAAAGAAATAAGAGGGGTGGACAAAGAAGGAAACACTCTTGTGCGTAAGCCGAAATATGACGAACCGGTTTCAGCCCTGGCCTTCAAAATAATGAGTGATCCTTTTGTAGGGCAACTTACCTTCTTGCGTGTTTATTCAGGTGTGCTTGAAGCAGGTTCTACTGTGTATAATGCAACCCGTAATAAAAACGAACGGATTGGACGGCTGCTTCGAATTCATGCCAATAAGCGCGAACATATTGATAAAATTGCAGCAGGTAATATCGGAGCCGCAGTTGGTCTGAGAGTCGCTTCCACCGGAGATACCCTCTGTGATGGATCTGCACCGATTTTGCTTGAATCTGTAGATATCCCGGAAACAGTAGTTTCAGTAGCTGTTGAAACCAGAACTGCCGGTGATACTGAAAAACTTGGGAAAGCATTACAAAAATTGTCCCGTGAAGATCCCACCTTCAACGTAAAAATGGATCATGAAACCGGTCAGACCATTCTTTCTGGAATGGGAGAGCTTCACCTCGAAATCATCATCGATCGTTTGGTGCGAGAATTCAAAGTTGAAGCAAAGATCGGAAAACCGGAAGTTGCTTATAGAGAAACCATTACCAAAAAAGCCGAAGGCGAATGCAAATATGTCAAACAAACCGGTGGTAAAGGCCAATATGGGCATGTGGTTATTGAGATAGAACCTGCTGAAAATTCATCAGGTTTGACTTTTGTCAATAAAATTACCGGCGGAGCGATTCCCAGAGAATATTTTTCTTCTGTTGAAAAAGGAATCAAATCCGCTATGTCTAATGGAATTTTATCCGGTAATTTTATGGTTGACATTAAGGCAACTTTATTGGATGGATCCTACCACCCGGTTGATTCATCAGATAATGCCTTTATTGCTGCCGGTTCACTTGCTTTTAAAGATGCCGTCAGAAAAGCAGGGCCAATCATAGTAGAGCCGATCATGGATGTCGAAGTTGTCACTCCCGAAGAATATCTTGGTGATGTTCTGGGAGGAATAAGTTCCAGAAGAGGTAAAATCCTTGGTATGGAGAACAGATCCGGAGTTCAAATAATTGATTCACAAATTCCCTTGGCAACAATGTTCGGATATGCTACACGGCTAAGGTCGCTTTCACAGGGAAGAGCAACTTATACAATGCAGTTTTCGCAGTATAAGCCGGTTCCCGCTAATATTATGGATAGTTTGGTTGATAATAGTTAACCTCCAAAGGATAGATCATCATCGTTTGAACTTTGCAGTTCAACATTAAACTGACAACTGATTGATTTATCCACAAAAAGTTTAACTGTAACTCTGAGATTAATAGGAGTAAAAATGCAGATAAGTCGAATAAGAATTAAATTAAAAGCTTATGATCACAAATTGCTTGATCAATCTGCTACTGAAATTGTAAATACTGCAAAAACAACAGGAGCAAATATTGCAGGTCCTATTCCTTTGCCTACTAAAATCAGCAGGTATTGTGTATTGAGATCCCCCCATGTAAACAAGAAATCACGAGAACAGTTCGAAATCAGAACTTTTAAAAGATTGATTGACATACTGGAACCAACTCAGCAAACAGTTGATGCTTTGATGAGACTTGATGTTGCGCCTGGAGTAAATGTCGAGATTAAAACCTGAGGCAATTGAGATAGGGAGTATACGATGCCAACTTTAAAAGTATTCGATCAAAATGGTAAAGAACAAAATACAATAGAATTGTCTGATGATGTTTTTGCTGCAAAAAGCAATGATCACCTCATGTGGCTGGTGATCAAAGCTCAACTTGCCAAGAAAAGATCCGGGACCCACAAAACCAAAGGCAGAAGTGAAGTTCGTGGCGGTGGCAAAAAACCTTATAGACAAAAAGGTACCGGTTGGGCACGCCAGGGTAGTATTCGGGCACCAAATCATGTTGGCGGAGGAATAGTTTTTGGTCCAACCCCCAGAAAATATATCCAGAAAGTCAATAAAAAGGTTTCCAGAAAAGCGCTTAAAATTGCTCTCAGCCAGAAAGCAAAAGATGAAAAACTGGTTATTGTAAAAGATCTCAAGTTTGGGCAAATCAAAACCAAAGCAATTGACAAAATGATCAAAAATTTTGGCAATGGCAAAACCCTTATTGTTGAGGATCAAAATAACCGGGAACTGGTGTTGTCTTCCAGAAATCTTGCCAAACACAAATGGTTGGCACCGGAAGGTATCAACGTATATGACATTTTAAATCACGATACGCTGATTATGGATGAAAAGACTGCAAAAGCACTGGACGAAAACCTGAATAAAGCAGTGAGGTAAAAAATGAAATTTGCTGAAGATATTATTATCAGACCTATAATGACTGAAAAAAGTGTTTTAATGCAGGACAACCAGAGAAAATTCACCTTTGAGGTAAATCCTGCTGCTAATAAAATTCAAATTAGAGAAGCTGTTGAGAAACTGTTCAATGTCAAGACCACAGATATAAAAACCATGAATTATCTTGGCAGAAGCGTTGAAAGAAGAATCGGCAGAACAAGAGTTGCAGGAAGAAAAAAAAGCTGGAAAAAAGCTATTGTGACCCTCAAAGAAGGTCACGATATTGATTTCTTTAATGATGCAGTGTAACTGAGGAGAATAATAATGGGTATTAAAAAATATAGTGCTTTTACCCCTGGTCGCAGATGGATGACAAGTAACGATTTTGCCGAACTATCAGTTGATTACAAGGTAGAACCGTCACTTATCAAACCAATGAAATCAAAAGCCGGTAGAAACAACCACGGAAGAATTACTGTCCGATTCCGAGGTGGCGGTCATAAAAGAAAATACAGAGTTGTTGATTTCAAAAGAAATAAAACCGGTATTCCCGCCACAGTAAAAAGTATTCAATATGATCCAAACAGAACCGCATTTATCGCTCTCATCTGTTATGCAGATGGTGTTAAATCATACATACTCGCTCCCGAGGGCTTGAACGAAGGAGATCAGGTTATCAGTGTTAATAGTGAAAATGCTGATATCGTAGTTGGAAATGCCATGCCAATTGAGTATATTCCGGTTGGAACACATATCCACAATGTGGAACTGCATATTGGTCACGGTGGTCAATTGGGTAGATCAGCCGGAAACTCTATTCAGGTTGTAGCTAAAGAAGGCAAATACGCTTCACTCAAAATGCCATCAGGTGAAGTAAGAAAGGTAAGTCGAAGATGCAGAGCTACTATCGGCTCCGTCAGCAATAAAAATCATTCCAACCTTAAGGGTGGAAAAGCCGGACGCAGCAGATGGCTTGGTCGCAGACCCCATAACCGCGGAGTTACAATGAATCCTGTGGATCATCCCATGGGCGGTGGTGAAGGACGTTCAAGTGGTGGTCGTCATCCTTGTTCACCTTGGGGCACACCTGCCAAAGGATATAAAACCCGTAAAAATAAACGTACCGATAAATATATCGTAAAACGCAGAAAATAATTGAGGAATTACTATGGCTAGATCAGTAAAAAAAGGTCCATTTATAGATGATCATTTGGTTGCAAAAGTTATGAAGGCCAAGGCTCAGGGCGATAGAAAACCTATCCAGACCTGGTCCAGAAGATCCACTGTCTTTCCGGACATGATAGGTCTCAATATTGCCATTCATAATGGTCGCAAATTTATTCCCATCTATATCAGTGATGAAATGGTTGGACATAAACTCGGTGAATTTGCGCCTACCAGGACTTTCTACAGTCATGCCGGCAGCAGAAAAATGAAACGCTAGAGGAGTAAGAAATGTCTGCAAAAAATAAACATATAAGCAAAAGAAAGCGCATCAAGGAAGACAGAGCTACCTATCCTCGTGCATCTTTGAACAATGTCCGCATTGCTCCCAGAAAAGCCAGGATTATTGCCAATATGATCAGAGGCAAAGACGTTGAAGAAGCCCTTTCTCTCTTGGCTTTTACCAATAAAAGAGCTGCAAAATTGATCAAAAAACTGCTCATGAGTGCTACTTATAATGCAGAAGAGTATTTCGATTTTGAGCCAGAAGAATCATATATCAAGACTATCTATGTTGATGAAGGGCCTGTTATGAAGTGGAGAAGGCCGAGAGCCAGAGGCAGAGCATTCAGAATCAATAAAAGAACAAGTCATATAACCATAAAATTAGATTTAAGAGAGAATGAATAGGAGGCACCGTGGGACAAAAAGTTCATCCTGTTGGAATGCGTTTGGGCATCATTAGAACCTGGAACTCCAAGTGGTACGGAGAGCAAAATTACGCCAAATGGCTCAAGCAAGATATCAAGATCAGAAAGCACATCAATAAAGAAATGCCGGATGCCGGAATTTCTAAAATTGATATTGAAAGGCGAACAGCCGAAAAACTGAAAATAATTATCTTTACCTCCAAACCCGGTCGCGTGATCGGAAAAGGTGGAGCAAACGTCGAGGAATTACGCAAGGGGCTTTATAAACTTTCTGATAGTGAAATGTTTGTTGATATTCAGGAAGTCAAAAAATCCGATACCGATGCCCAATTGGTAGCTGACAATATTGCCAGACAACTTGAAAGAAGGATAAATTTTCGCCGTGCCATGAAAAAATCTATCCAGAATTCTATGAATATGGGAGCCAAGGGAGTAAAAATCCATTTGGCCGGAAGACTTGGCGGTGCTGAGATGGCCCGCAGAGAATGGTATATGGAAGGTCGAGTACCTCTTCACACCTTAAGAGCCGATATTGATTACGGTTTTTCCGAATCCAAAACAACCTACGGTACTATCGGGGTTAAATGCTGGATTTATAAGGGTGAAGTTTTAACCACTAACGATACTGAACAAATGTAAGGCAGGTCTTACCATGTTGAGTCCAAAAAGAGTAAAACACAGAAAAGTACAAAAAGGCAGAACCAAAGGTAACGCCAAAGGCGGAAAAACAGTAGCATTTGGTCAATTTGGTCTGCAGACACTGGAACCTTCCTGGATAACTTCAAGACAAATTGAAGCATGTCGTGTTGCCATCACCAGAAAGATGAAGCGCGGTGGCAAGGTATTTATCAGGATCTTTCCCCATAAACCGATTTCCAAGAAACCGGCTGAAGTGAGAATGGGTAAAGGAAAAGGCGCACCTGAAGAATGGGTAGCGGTTGTAAAACCTGGCCACATCTTGTTTGAGATTTCAGGAGTTGAAGAAGAAATGGCCAGGGAAGCATTTAAATTGGCTCATTACAAATTGCCTGTCAAAACCAGATTTGTGAAAGGTGTTAAGAAGATATGAAAGATTCACAATACAGTGTAAGCCAATTGAAGGAAAGAACTGGCGAAGAGCTTTACGGACTGATGGCTGAATTAAAAAGAAATCTTTTTGATTATAGAGTCATGCAGGCCACAAGTCAGTTAAAAGATCATAATTCTATAAAGAAAGCCAAAAAAAATATCGCCAGGATTATGACTGAGATCAATAGAAGAAAGAATGCCGGCTAAGGAGATTATCATGGAAAGACAACGCGGAAACAGAAAAACATTGGTCGGAGTAGTAAAGTCAGCCGGTAAAATGGACAAAACCATTTCGGTTGAAGTAGAAAGAAAATTCAAACATCCTATATTCAAAAAATATATCAAGAAACACAAGAAATATCTGGCCCATGACGAACAAAATCAATATAGAGAAGGAGACAAGGTTAAAATGGTTGAATCCAGACCCATCTCCAAAAATAAACGTTGGGTGGTCCAGGAATTAATAGAAAGAAAACCAGGAATATAGGTTTTATAACTTTCAAAGAGGTGAGATTATGATCCAGATGCAAAGTGTACTGGATGTTGCTGATAACTCAGGTGCGAAAAAAGTTATATGTATTAAAGTACCTGGCGGATCCAAAAGAAAATATGCATCCATCGGAGATATTATCATAGTATCCGTCAAAGAAGCTATCCCGGCAGCCAAAGTAAAAAAAGGACAAGTATTAAAAGCAGTTATTGTAAGAACAGCTAAGGAAATAAATCGACGCGACGGCTCTTACATCAAATTTGATCGCAATGCCGCGGTTTTGTTGAATGAAGTTCAGGAACCAATTGGAACCAGGATATTTGGTCCCGTTGCCAGAGAATTGAGAGCCAAAAAATTCATGAAGATAATTTCCCTGGCTCCGGAGGTGCTATGATGTTGGCAAGAATCAGAACAGGAGATACCGTCAAGGTTATATCTGGAAAATTTAAAGGTAAAGTTGGCAACGTTCTTAGAATACTCAACAAAAAAAACAGAGTTATCATAGAAGGTGTCAATATTCAGACTGTAAACCGCAAAGCCAGACAGGCCAATGAAAAAGGTGAGCAGATAAAAAGAGAAGGCTCGATTCACATTACCAACGTAATGCCTATAGATCCGGCTACAAAAAAGTTTGTCGGAACCAAGGATGAGGCTACCAAAGTCAAAGGTGCCAGAGTTGGAACCAAAGTGCTTGAAGATGGTAGAAAAGTTCGAATTGCCAAAAGCAGCGGTGAAGTAATCGAGGCTAAAAGCGAATAATTGGAGGATTAAAGATGGCCAAGAAAAAAGGTCGCAAAAAATCTAAAAAGAAAGGCAACAAAAATCTTCAGACCGAGCCGGTCAGAAGAGATTCTGTGCCCCGATATCAAAAACTTTATAAGGAGAAAATCATCAAAAATATGATAGATGAATTTGCTTATAAAAATCGGATGGAAGTTCCCAAGCTCAAGAAGATTGTTGTCAATGTAGGTCTGGGTGAAGCCATGGAAAACCCAAAAATTCTGCAGAGTGCTCTCAAGGAACTTACCATGATCACCGGCAGAAAACCTGTTGTTACCAAAGCGAAAAAGTCTATTGCCAATTTTAAATTGCGTGAAGGTACAAAAATTGGAGCAATGGTAACTCTCAGAAAAGAAGTTATGTATGAATTTCTCGAAAGACTAGTTGCCATCGCATTGCCAAGAACAAGAGACTTTAAAGGTGTTTCCGTAAAAAGTTTTGATGGTAGGGGAAATTATTCCCTGAGCATGACTGAACAGATTATTTTTCCTGAGATCAGTTATGACGACATCGAAAAAGTAAAAGGTATGAGTATACAAATGGTTACCAGTGCTGAAACAGACAAAGAAGCACGCTCTTTACTTGGATACTTTGGAATGCCCTTCAGAAAAACGGGAGGAAAATAATGGCTCGTAAATGTAAAATGGCAAACAGAAAGAAAAAATTCAAAGTAAGAGAACGAAACAGATGCCCTCACTGTGGAAGACCCAGAGCTTACATGAGAAAGTTTGATATGTGTAGATTATGCTTTCGAAAGTTGGCTTTGGAAGGTAAAATTCCGGGTGTTATCAAAGCAAGTTGGTAGGGAGAAAATAATATGTCAATGACTGATCCTATTGCAGATTTTCTAACACGAATAAGAAATGGCATAAGTGCCCAAAAAATCAGAGTGAAGGCACCTTATTCCAAATTAAAAGTAAATATAGCTACCGTGTTGAAAAAAGAAGGCTATATAAAAGATTTCAAAATCGATAAAGGCAAACCATTCAGAAATATTGTCATCGAATTGAAATACGGCAACAAAAACAAACCTGCTATTGAAGGTATTAAGAGAGTATCCAGGCCAGGACAGAGGATTTACTCTAATAAGGATGAACTTCCTAGAGTAAGACAGGGTTTGGGTATTACCATAATAACTACAAGCAAAGGCGTAATGACAGACAAAGATGCCCGTCAGAATAACATAGGCGGCGAGTTGGTCTGTACAGTATGGTAAAGGGAGCTTACAATGTCTCGTATAGGCAAATTAAAAATTGACCTGCCTGATAAAGTAAAAGTGCAGGAAAAAAATAATATTGTTCATATAGAAGGTCCGAACGGTAAATTGAGCCATGAAATTCCTCTGGGAATCAAGATGGAAGTTACCGATAAAGATATCTTTTTTGTTAGAAAAAACGATACAAAACAGGATAGAATGAACCACGGCATGATCAGAGCCAATGTTGCAAACATGGTGGAAGGCGTAAGCAAAGGCTTCCGCAAAAACCTGGTGATCAAAGGTGTAGGTTACAGATGTGAGATCAAAGGCAATTATATAGTTTTTGCTCTTGGTTTTTCCCATCCCGTTTACTTTAAGATTCCGCCAGCAATCAAGGCCAATATTGAAAACAGAGGTTTAAAAATAGAACTATTTTCTCATGACAAAATAATTCTCGGCAGAACCGCTGCAGAAATCAGAAACCTCAGACCTCCGGAGCCATATAAAGGCAAAGGTATCAGGTATGAGGGTGAATATGTCAAAGAAAAAGAAGGAAAAGCCAAAGCATAAACGGCAGGTGAGATTATGATAAGAAAAGTCAGAATGCGTCATATCCGTAAAAGAAGAGGTCGAAGAAAATTATTTGGAACCAAAGATAAACCTCGCATGACCGTTTATCGTTCCAATAAAAATATTTACGTACAGGTTATTGACGATTTAGAAGGCAAAACTATTTGTGCAACTTCAACCTTGAACAATGACATGAAACAGGAACTGAGCGATTTGAGCAAAATCGAACAGGCAAAAAAGGTTGGAATCAAGATAGCCGAACTCTGCAAAGAAAATAAAGTCAAAACAGTAGTTTTTGATAAAAGCGGGTTCAGATATCATGGAAGAGTTCGCTCTCTGGCAGAAGGCGCAAGAGAAGGCGGAATTGACTTTTAGATTACAGGAAAAAGAGGAAATTGATGCCAAACAGAACCCAAGAAAATAATGAATTGATAGATAAGTTAGTTTACATTAACCGCGTAGCCAAAGTTGTAAAAGGTGGTAGAAGATTCAGTTTTTCAGCTCTGGTAGTTGTGGGAAACCAAAGTGGCAGTGTCGGGTTCGGACTCGGTAAAGCCAACGAAGTACCCGAGGCAATCAGAAAAGCCAAGGAAAAAGCCGAAGGCAACATGATCGATGTTCTTCTCAAGGGAACCAGTATTCCTCATGAAATCATCGGGAAATATGGTGCCGGCAAAGTGCTTTTGCGTCCCGCCTCCAAAGGAACAGGCGTTATCGCCGGTGGTGTAGTCAGAGCTGTAATGGATGCTGTTGGTGTTCATGATGTACTTACCAAGTGCATTGGCAGCAATAACCATCACAACGTTTTGAAAGCCACCTTTAATGCTCTCACCAGACTTCGTGATGCAAATGAAGTTGCCGAGCGCAGAGGAATTCCCGTAGAAAAACTCAAATAGAATAGACAGGTAGGAGATAGCCATGGCTACTTTTATAAAAATTAAACAGATACACAGTACTATAAGTACACCTCCTGATATCAGGGCAACCATAAAGGGCCTCGGACTCAGAGGACCTGGAAAAGAAAGAATCCTTCAAGATACTCATCAGATTAGAGGCATGATCAGAAAAGTGGCTCATCTGGTTGAGATCGAACCCTGGGAAAAGGAAGGGAAATAGGTCATGAATACTTTATCCAATCTCAAAAGAAGCAAAGGTTCTGTTAAAAACAGAAAAAGAAAAGGCAGAGGTCAGGGAAGTGGTCTCGGAGTTACTGCAGGAAGAGGAGACAAAGGTCAGAAATCAAGAAGTGGCGGTTATATCCGACTTGGTTTCGAAGGTGGACAAATGCCTCTGCAGCGTCGAGTTCCCAAAAGAGGATTCAACAATATTTTTCGCAAGGAATATTTTGTAGTTGATCTTGATTTTCTCGCCAAAAAATTTCCAGAAGGTGGACAAGTCAATCTGTCGGTTTTAAAAGATAAAGGTTTTTGTCATAATGTAGATCTTTTCAAGATCACCGGCAACGGTGAACTTGGCGATGTCAAATATGACATTATTGTAGATTCTATCACCAAAACCGCTCAGGAAACTATTGAAGCAAAGGGCGGCAAGGTAACTGTCAAAAAGACAGTTAATGATTATATGGTAGTATCACTTGCCAAATTAAACAAAAACTTCTCATCTGATGACGATGAAGTAAATATCACTTTTGAAGATATGAGAGCCAAAGGCCTCATCCCCAAATCAAAGTCAAAAGTAAGAATTACTTCTGTTGGCAGAATCAATAAAAAATTCAATATTGAAGCTCATCAGATTTCACGTCAAGCTTATACCACCATTAAAAAGAATGGTGGAAGCGTAAAATATCTTGAACCCGCCAATCATATTCTCAAGGTGAATTTCAAAAAATTACAAAAATGGTTTCCTGCCGGGGGCAAAGTAACTCCTGAAGATCTCAA
>JAWLEA010000150.1:0-8204 GCA_041686345.1 Polyangia bacterium
CCGTCGCCAGACTATGACATCCATTTTTGGGATGGGAACTGACTCTATTGTTTACATAAAGCTGGGCAGTAAAATCCCCATCTCTTCGGCTACCTGGCAGCCGGCTTGTTCAACCTTGATATCATGCTCCAAGGCAAGTTTATACGTTCCATAAGGGAAAATTACATTCTTATTCCCGGCTCTATACTCTAGCAAGGCCTTCCGATATGCTTTCCGCCAATTTTTCAAAAAACAGGCATAGGCTATTCGCATAACCGTATCCAAACAAACCAGCATCGGATTAAATCCTCCTTCTTCAACTCCGTTTTTTGGTACTGAAAAAGGATCCAGCTTTAAAATGGCGGCATTACCCAAAAAAGGACGATTACCACGCTTTTCTTTTATGGCTGCCTGCCTTTGGGAAACTCTGTCTTTGAGATTGTTGACAAATTTTTCAGGTTTTCCCTCGTGTGTTCCCGGAGGAATGGTGATTTTCAACTTGATCTTTTCGGGCATTTTCCCCTTGGAACTGAAAAAGTAACCTGGACGAGTAAATTCGTATTCAGTTTCTCCGTTTTCAAAATCTTCAGGCTTGGTGACCAAGCTTATATATTCGCTTTGCTCAGGCACCAGACCTGCATCTACGGGGTTACATAATATGTAGGTGAGATTTCTCAAGATATCATTTGTTTTCACCAGAATTGACTTGCCGGGCTTGTGTCTGGACCAGACCGGACCTTTGGTGTTCTGGAGTTCGTTGATGCAATTGGCAATATTCCTGTGTACATGATGCATGAAGGCAGGAAGATTTGCATGTTTGTCGGTGAGTTGATAATGGAGATGATTACTCATTGCCACCAGAGCGTGAATATCCATTTTGTACTTTTGCTGAGCCAGGGCGAGGCAATATCCAATGATATTTGCAACTTCGTCTACCCCTGTTTCTTCGTTGATGTGAGGTTTGAAACGCATTTTACCCCCTTCGGTTCTTCTGGTACAACAATAAGTCAGATTAGATACAACGGGATTAGGCACCATGATATACTCCTTTGCGAAAATGTGATTCCAACTACGGCAAAATTTACAAAATATTTTCAGACAGAATCTGATGTATATATTTTCGAAAATATTTTTTGGAAATAGACTTTTTTTTTGAAAAAAATTTCTACAGGTTGATAAATATCTATGAATATCAGTAATTAGAAGGGGGTTTTGTTAAACAGCAATTTAGCCACAAATGGACAGTTTTGGGGAAAAGTTCCCCAACCCGGTTGGGGAATCGGTGATGGTGGGAGGGCAACCCGGTTGGGGAAAATAAACTTTTGAAAAAGGCAATACTATCAGAGATAATTAATTAAAATTGTGTTATATTAAACTTTGTCCAGCTCAAACTCAAAGGTGAAAATAATGAATTCGACAAAATTACGTTTAATATTCCTTATAACGTCCATCTTTATTTACCAACTCGGTTGCGATGATGATTCATCTAGAGCAAGCTGTGGCTTAAACCACTTGAATCTGTGCCAAAGTGAGGATTCCTGTGAAAATTCAGGCGGTCATTGGAATGATGAATATTGCTATTTAAATGAAAACCTCACAGATGGCCCTCCCACTGGAAATCCAGATGGTAATTGCACTATTCCAAGTCAGGCTTTATTAGTTGATACATCTTCTTCTGATAACATAGTTGGAAATGGAAGTCCGGACAGTTGCACCAGCCAAGCATTTGTCAATGCGGTAGCTCAAGGAGGAATAATCACTTTTGATTGTGGACCTCAACCAATTGCTATACGCTTGGAGGAAACGGCTAAAATATATAATAATACCGGACCAGAAATCTCAATTGACGGAGGAAATATGGTAACTCTGGATGGAGGCGGAAATCACCGTATTTTATATATGAATACATGTGACGAAGATCTCGTCTGGCTAACCAGTCACTGCCAGAACCAAGATGAGCCACACCTGACCATACAAAACCTTACATTCATAAATGGGAATGCCACAGGAAAGAATCCTGGTGGCGGCGGAGCGATTTTTGTCCGTGGTGGCCGAGTTAAAATCATAAACTCACGTTTTTATAACAATCAATGTGATGCAACAGGTCCAGATGTCGGAGGAGGTGCAATCAGAACCCTGAGTCAATATGAAGATAGGCCTGTTTATATAGTCAATTCAACTTTTGGTGGTCGTGAAAACTTGGGGAATTTTTGTTCCAATGGTGCCGGACTAAGCAGTATCGGGGTTTCATACAAAGTTATCAATAGCCTTTTTACCCACAACGATGCTATTGGTAATGGTGCAAACCCTGCTCAAGAAGGAACTCCCGGAGGAGGAAGCGGTGGTGCCATATATAATGATGGCAATACATTTACTTTGGAACTTTGTGGAACTAAAATCACTGATAACCATGCAAATGAAGGTGGGGGAGCTATATTTTTTGTAAGCAATGACCGCTCGGGGCATTTGATTATCCGCAACTCAATTTTAAGCAACAATCCCAGTGATGGATTTGAAACTTCGGGCTACCCCGGCATTTTTGTTCTTGCTGCTGAAGATCCAATAGTATCCAACTCCACCATAGAATAAAACTCTGCCAAAGATAAAACAAAACAAGCAAAGGCAACCAATCCAATAACATTCTATTTAGTTCCCATCCCAGAATGGGGGTTTTTGGCTTGGGAAGAAATTGGATTGAGATGTGCGGAGTAACTTCGCCGACATAGTTGACTCTATTTCAAGAAGTTATGACAAAGCAGATTAATTCAAATTCCGTGCTCAAACAATGAACTTTCTTTTTGAGACCGGAACTATCCATAAAAAATAAATTTTTTGATTAAATTAATCATCATAGTATCGGAAAAATGATCAACTCTTCCAACTGTATTCTTTGTAACCACCAAAATCTGCATTTATTTCACCAGGATAAAAGCCGTAAATATTACCGTTGCAATCATTGCAAACTTGTTCAGGTACCGAAATTTTATCATCTCAGCCTTGAAGAAGAAAAAAAACGTTACGATCTTCATGAAAATCAAATTGATGATCCTCAATATCGAAATTTTTTATCTCAACTTTCTTCTAGACTTATACCTCTTCTGCCTCAAGGAGCCAAAGGTTTTGATTTCGGCTGCGGCCCCGGTCCTGGTTTGGCAGATATTTTGAAAAAAGCTGGTTTTGAAATGGATATTTTTGATCCCTTTTACTATCCAGATAAGCTTTATTTAACAAAAAAATATAATTTTATTACCAGTACTGAAGTCGTGGAACACCTAGCAAAACCAGGTCGAGAAATCGAAAAACTCTGGAATTTATTACTACCTCAAGGCCATTTGGCCATTATGACCGGAATGGTAATCAATAAAGCTCGATTTAAGAATTGGTCATACATAAGGGATCTTTCCCATATATGTTTTTTCAGTCTTGAAACCTTCGATTGGTTAACCCACCATCTTGGAGGCAAATTGATTCTTTCCACCCAAAATGTTGTAATTTTAAAAAAACCGATCATTAGCCCCCGCACATGAAACAAGTACAAAATGAAGCAACCCTGTTGAGGAAAATCACCCCAGGTGTGGAGCAACCCGGTTGGGGATTCTTGGCTCCGCTGCAGGCAACCCGGTTGAGGATTTTTTTGCAACTGAATACTTGAAGCCCCTATCTTCTCTTTTTGCCAGAACTGATGGAATAGCGTTGTTTTAATTTGCCTCGGGCGGTCTTTTCTACAAAAACTTTTTTTCCGCTTCCAGGATCTATTCCCGAATAAAACATTACAGTGGAGCGAGTCATAGGTATGGGAATAAAATCCTGAGCCTGTTCCAGAGCCAGATTATTGTGCTCAAGATAGGAGCGAACTGCTTTCATGTCTTTCAATGTTGATCCTGGATGACTCGAAATCATATAAGGAACTAGAAAAAGCTTTTTGCTCCCATATTTGCGAAAAAGCTTCAAAAAGCGATTGAACACACGTATCGGTGGTTTATGCATTAAATTGAGCACGTGGCTACAAACGTGTTCTGGCGCAACTTTCATCTGGCCGGAAACATGACCCTGTAACAATTGCTTTAAGTATCTCTTGTCTTTCAATGCCAAGTCAAATCTAACTCCGGATGCCACAAATACATGGTTGATTTCTGAAACTTTTTTTAACTCTTCCCAAATCTTCAACATTTCATTCTGACCAAAAAACAAATTTTTGCATATCTCAGGGTAAAGGCAACTTTCCCGCTTACATTCCCTCCGTTTACCATCAATTTTACAATAAGTACCATACATATTGGCAGTAGGACCACCAATATCAGAAATTACTCCTTTGAATTCAGGATCCAGAATTAATGCTTTTACTTCAGAAACTATTGAAGACTTGCTACGTGATTGAACAATCATTCCCTGATGCATTCCAAGAGCACAAAAAGAACAACCGCCATAACATCCCCTATGGGAAATAATTGACCACTTAACAGTTCGTAAAGCAGGAATATCTCCCTTATACATCGGATGAGCCTTCCTGATAAAAGGTAATTGAAAAATCTCATCCATTTCGTCAGTGGTCAATGGTTTTGCTGCAGGATTAGCCAACAGGTATCTGTTTCCATGTTTTTGCACCAGACTGTTTTCTGAATTTGAATCGTTTGCTGAACTATAAATCTGATATGCTTTGATATAATCTTCTTTATCTGATTTCACCTGTCGATAAGAAGGCAAAAATTCTACTTTCTTCAAACAAGCCAGATCTTTCTTTTTTATAATTTGACACACCCCTCTGACCTGACAAACTATATTTTTCTGTGCTTCTGATTGAACTTCCAAATACTTGCTTAAAGCCAAAATAGCCTTTTCAGCCATACCATAAATCAGATAATCAGCTTTGGAATCGAAAAGAATACTTCTCCTGATTTTATTGCTCCAATAATCATAATGAACAAAACGCCTGATTGAAGCTTCAATCCCTCCTATCACCGTTTTTACCCCTTTATAGGCGGATTTTACCAAACTAGTATAAACTATTGTTGCCCGATTTGGTCTTTTGCCATGATTGCCACTCTCGGAATAGGGATCATTGTGCCTTTTTTTCTTGTTGGCAGTATAATGATGCAACATTGAGTCAATATTTCCTGCTGAAATACCAAAAAACAATCTGGGACGTCCTAAAATCTTCACACTTTCTTTTTGCTGCCAATCAGGTTGAGGAATAATGCCAACTTTATACCCTTGATTTTCCATATACCTTGCCAACAATGGAACTCCAAATGATGGGTGATCTACATAAGCATCCCCGGAAATGAAAATTATGTCGAGATAGGTATTTTCTGGATTAAAATCGTCCAAAGAATCTAAAATTTCATTTTTAACCAGATCCTGAGTAGTTGCAGGAATAAATTGTTTAACAGTCATAAACAAGCAAGATCACTTTCTTCATAAATAAATACAACTGGGTTGGAGGAATATCTGCCGGTGCGAGCAACCCGGTTGGGGGATTAATACCCGGGATCACTTGAAAACTCAATATATTTACTTTTTCACTAAAAACAGATGATACTGTCTTAGGTTTATCTCAACTTTCCGCCTTCAACCAAGCTCCAAATTCACCTAGAGCTGTAGAATGCAGCAGGTACTGCTCATTAAATTCAAAGGCTCTTGTCCGAACTGCTTGCAATAATTCTATAAGTGATATTTTGTTAACATCTCCTGCGAACTTTTCGCCCAAATCTGAAACGTATCCCCACATGTGAAACAGGGAATTGTAAATCCCGCCTTTTTGCGGTCTCACCCTCAAGATTCGGCTCAACTCCAGAGCCATATCCTGAAAAAATTCCCGACTTGAATCTCCAGCTGCTTTTTTACCAACTTCCTGATAAAATTCTATATTTCTGGCCATTACCGAATATTTATGCTGACTCCACAGCTGTTGGACATTGTCTGGCAACGGTATTCTGCCTGGCTTCTTTTCCTGATACTTTTTCTTCAAGATTTTAATCTGTTCAAATGGTTCATCTACAAACACATCCGGCCAGTCTGTATATATTTCCCCGTTGACAGGAGATTTTTCATTCATACCTCTTAACTTCATTTCAGCAGCTAAAAATTGATGTCGTTTTTTCAAAGCTCCAGCATAACCGACCCAACGCTTGGTTTCAGGATGATTGGAATATCCTCCCGATTTCTTTTTCAAAACGGAAATCAACCCGTGCAGCTCTGCATGCTCTCCCAATAAACTTTGATTATTCAAATACCCCGGATTAAGATCCCAGATTCTCATATTATCTCCATTTCTACTGTTAAATCTTGCTTTATACCTTACCAAAACTCTATACCGATAATTACTCTATCTCAATTAACACTATTTCTGTAAAGAAACTCTCGGGCTTATTATATTAAACATTTGACCTTATCTTTAAAAAAACTAAAATAGTTTGAAAGAACAGAAAATTATTTTAATATTTATCATGAATTCATAGAAAGGAATTTTAATGAACAAAAAAGAACTCTATCAACAAAAACTCGAAGCAAAACTTGAAAAGTGGAGCGCCGACATCGAAAAACTTAAAGCCAAAGCCAAAGATTTGAATGCCGAATCCCAAATCAAATACAAAAAAGAAATTGAAGAAATGCAATATCTGCTTAAAGCCACCAGAGCAAAGCTGGACGATTTGAAAAACACCAGCAAAGGAGCTTGGGATGATATAAAAAGTGGATTGGATACATCAAAAGAATCCCTGAAAAACGCCATCACATCAGCATACTCTCGTTTCAAATAAAATTTATCCAACAAACCTTCATTCACCCTATTCTCGGTTGGTTTTTTTTGCCGCCGCTGACAGCAACCCGGTTGGGTTTTTTTGCCGCCGCTGACAGCAACCCGGTTGGTTTTTTTTTGCCGCCGCTGACAGCAACCCGGTTGGGGTTTTTTTTGCCGCCGCTGACAGCAACCCGGTTGGGTTTTTTTTTGCCGCCGCTGACAGCAACCCGGTTGGGGGTTTTTGCCGCCGCTGACAGCAACCCGGTTGGGGGTTATCATTACTTCTATTGCTTGTAACAAATAAACATCCAAACTTTATTGACATAAATATTTATCTGATTAGTCTGCATTGTGGATTATAAACCCTGTACCTTCTGCAGAATTTTTTTCTCTCAAAATTTTGCAACCAAGGAAAATCATGCAGATTATCATCTCTGTACTTGCAATAATGCTGCCCATTTTTCTGGGCTACTTCTTTAAACTGACCAAAATTTTCAATCGCAGTGACATCAATTCCATCAGGAAATTTGTGGTCACGGTTACCGTCCCCTTCATAATTTTCAAAAATCTCTATACTTCAAATATGGAGACCTTGAGTCAATTAATCCCCCTCTCTGCCAGCTTTGTAGTAATGACAATCTTCTTCTCCTTTAGTGGCAACTTGGCCAGCCGCTTTCTCTCCTCCAAAAACAAAGAGCAAAACGCCTATCTTTTTTCTGTTTTCATGGGTAATTACGGCTATCTGGGCTGGGGAGTCATGGCCTACTTTTTTGGCCAGGCAGGATTTACGCGTGCTGTTTTCTTTTCCATGCTATTCTGGCCGGTTTTTCTTATTTTTGGATTCGGCCTTGAATTTCTCAGCAAATCCAACACACGCCGTTCCAAAAAGAAAATCCTCGAAATCCTTCTCAAAAACGCCAGTGTTCCGATTGGCGTTTCCATCCTCGCCATCATTCTCAATGTCATTGGGATTTCTATCAATAAAATTGTGTGGGATCTCATTGTCAAATTTGCCGCCATCACCATTCCAGCAATCCTGTTTACAATTGGACTTGATTTCCAACTAAAACTGGACTTAAATCATCTCAAACTTATTCTTGCCGGTTCCGCCCACAGAGTTTTTTTTGGTTTTTTGATTGGCCTGCTCACTCTTGTTATCAGTGAGGTCATCTTTAATCTCGATCCAATTTCCAAACAAGTTATCCTGATGCAGTCTATCATGCCCACAGCAATTCTCTCTACTTTTTTCGCAACCTATGTCAAACTTGACGAAAAAATTCAATCCGGCATCATCACCTTTTCTAATCTGCTTTCTCTGCTTACCATTCCGACAGCTTTCTACCTGGTAAAAACATTCTTTTCCTGATTCCACAAAGAATCCCCAATACGCAGGGTGATCGAGTTCTAATTTGACAATAGTCATAAAATTTGATCTAAGATCAAAGTCGGACATGTTGTTCGACAGAAATTTTGAAAGGATCAAACA
>JAWLEA010000151.1:0-8194 GCA_041686345.1 Polyangia bacterium
AGTTACGACAAAGTTGATGAGGTAAAATTCCGCGTTCAGGTGATGACCTTCCTTTTTGGGATGGGAACTAAATAACTTGGAGATTGGAATTTAAATTTGGATTAAAATCTGGAGAGTCTAAGTAGAAAGGAGAGCAGGGGAAAAATTATTCAAAATCAGGTCTGTAGTCGGCTTTGCAAACACCGAGATGACAAAATTCGCCATAGCCGCACTCATCATCAATTTCGCAGGTAGAATGACAATAGGTATTGAGGCAAAGGTAGTCGGAACCACAATCTGAACTGAATACACATTCAGGATTTTCAGGTGCCGGATCATCAATGCAGACACCATCGGTTGAGCAGATTTGGCCGGTGGGGCAGATAGGATCAGAGGTGTCGCAAGTGAGAGCGCATTTATGATCTACAGAGCAAACTTTTGAGCCACAGTCTTCATCGTTTTCACAGAAAACTTTGGAATCACCGCAGACAGGATTTTCTTCAGGTTCACATCTGTTGCAAGAAGCACAAACTTCGCCTTCTTCGCAATCATCGTCGCTGGTGCAGCCTGGAATACAGATCATATCACCTGTTTCAGGATCCGGTTCGCAGATTGTTCCGTTACCACAATCGGTATCACTTTCACATGTGGTTTGAGGAGCTTCTTTGGGGGAACAATAACCGGTATCAAGGCATTCTTCTCCGAGATTGCAATCGGAATCGTATTCGCACAACAGTGCGCAACCAAAGTCTGTACACACTTCGTTATCTGTACAAGGACTTTCATCGTTGCAGGGTTCATTTTCAATTTCCCAGCAGTAGTCACCGTCGCAACCATAACAACCTGAATCATCACAATGGGAAGAATTACGCTGGCTGTCATCATCACAGCCGGCAAAAGCAAAAACAAAGAGAGTTGATATTAAAATAAAAAGTTTATTTTTCATAATTTACCTCCAAAATTTGGTAGAAATAAAAATCGTTAATCTTTTCAGGTAAATATATAGAGCAATAATCATGCCACAGGTTTTACCTTATTGTTATCCCAAACAGGAAGGTCATCGTCTGGAGACGGAAATTGAATTAATCTGCTTTGTCGTAACTTCTTGAAATAGTGGCAACTATGTCTGCGAAGTTACTCCGCGCATCTCAATCCAATTTCTTCACCAGCCAAAAACCCCACTTCTGGGATGGGAACTAGTTATGTTTTATAGCATAAAAATAATAAAAATCATCTATCTTTAAAATTAACTTTGTATGTAGTTGATAGACCTGTTATAGATGAAAACTGAAGTTATTATCCAGCAGATTTGAAGATCGTTAATTTTAAATTACATCTGAGTTTATAAACGTTGTTACATATTCACAAAAATACCATGAGATCAAATTATAGCCTATTCAAATTACTTTTTTTCTTTTGCTTGAATTTTGTGGTTTTATTTACTGCTTGTGCTGCTCAGAATCCTGTTGTTGCCTTGAATAAAGCCCAAAAAAAGTGGGAAGATAAAAAGATCAAAAAATCATGTCAATTCCTTGATAAGATCAATCATGACAATTTTGCCAGATTAGATCGCAAACAGAAGTATAAATTCATTAATTTAAGAGTCAAATGCAATTACTATCTGGGCAGAAAACCAAAGTTGCAGATTAAAGTTGATTCCCCCTGGTTGGAATATTCCCAGGCTCTCTTCAGTATTCAGTATACTGTTTCCACAACCAGGGCAGTTTCTATTTTGGAACGAGCTCTCAAAAAATACCCCCAGGAGGAAGAACTTCTTTATCGGTTGGGCCTGATTTATTATCTCGATGAAAAATTCCCCCGTGGTTGCTCCCTATTGTATAAGGCGTCCAAGTTGGACAACTATCAGGATGTCAGATATATTCTCAATCTTGGCAGATGTTATTTAGGTTGGGGTAAATTGGATAGAATACCTCATCTTTTTCAAAAATTGGTGAAAAAAGGTGTTTCCCATAATAAAATCAAGCAAGGTATCAGAATCATCAAAAAAGCCAAATCCATAAGCAGGCTTTTTTCAACACCGGTTGTTCAGGAAATCCGCAAAATCAAATTTGCCGTTAAGAAAGAAGAAATAGCCAGCACTTTATCAAGTTTGAATTCTATTATAGCCAAATATCCTCATGTACCTGTGATATACTATATTAAAGCTGTTATTCATATGCGAATGGGAGAAAGAGCAAAGGCTGTTGTTGCTTTAAAAAGAGTTTTGGCTCTGGACAAAGAAGATGCAGATGCTTTGTTTTTATTGGGTTATCTTCACTGGCAATCCCGCAATCTGGAAAAATCTGAGAGATTTTTGCACAGATCTTTGCAATTCAATCCCTTAAATCCCAAAGCCTATTTTGTTTTAAAAAATATTTATCAAAAAGTCGGAGATTTTTCTCAGGCGGTGGTTTATCTGCAAAAATTCATTCATCTTGTTGATGAAGAAAAGAAAAATAATCTATATGAAGAATTGGCGGAATTAACGGTAAAAGCCGGCCAGCTCAGACAAGCAGTTTCTATTTATGAAAAAGTAATATCCCAAACTGATGACAAGGAAATTTTCTCAGCTTTATTGGGTTTGGCGGAAGTTCATTATCGTCTAAGTCAGACCCAATTGGACAGAGTTGTTTTTCATCGCAAAAAAGCAATACAACTGGTTAAACAAGCCTCCAAAATCAAGGAAGCCGATCCCGAATTGGCGATTTTGAAAAAGAAATTGGGAATTAAGGACGAATCTGAAGAAAAATCTGAGGATGCAATGAAAAATAAAATAAAAATTGAAGGTGCCAAAGAAATAAAAGATGATAATATGTTTTAGCCAGGATTCAGTTTTGAAGGATGTATTAAGAAAAATAGATTTACGATGGAGTTATTTTTTATGAAAATTTTTATACTGATCATTATGTCAACAATTGTGTTTACAATTTTTCCAGGCTGTGATGAAGGTGGTGGTGAGACTTGCAACAATACCAGCAATTTTATTCCTACTACCATAAGTATAAAATGGTTTATCAACGGAAAAAGGGTGAATGGCAGTACTGAAACAAGTTATGACAATTGCGGTGATGTTGAAGTCACCAGAGTAAACCTTACTGTTACTGGTCCTGAAGAGTTCTTTTATGAAGATCAAGTTTCCTGTAATTCCATGGAAGTTTTGCTTTCTGATGATAAATGCAATCTTTTTCCAACCGGAAATTACACAGCTCAGATTGTTTTTGTAAGTTCAGATGCTACTGCGATCAGCGATCCTTTATCGGCAATGACTAATGTGGTTACTAATACCCAGGACAACAAAATTGAAATAATATCCGAATTGGACGATTTTTTTAATGAATACACCGGAACCCTCTATGCCGATTTTCTCTGGGGGGGACAAAGTTGTGAAAATGCAGATCCCTCGGTAACTCAAGTGAATATACAATTTTACGACAATAATCAAAATCATCTCAGTGATTTTGATTATGAAGGTTCTTGTGTGGATGCAAAGGATATCAATGATTTGCCTGCAGGAGATCTGATTGCTAGAATCACTGGTACTACCGACGGTACGGATATTTATTGCGGAGATTTTCCTTTCAAAAATGGAGCTGGTGTAACCAACATCCCCATAGAATTTGATGTAACACAGAGTGCCACTTCATGCGAAACCTTTTAAACAGCATCAAAATGAATTCAGTTTTTTCTCAAATAATAATCTTCAATAATAAGCTTCTGTTTTTCCTTCTATTTTTCTGTTTTTTCCCCGGTTGTGCCTCCATGGACAGAAAAGAAAAAATAGCTTCTCTGGAACCTGCTTCTTTGCAGTTTTACAACCAACTCAAATGGTTCAGAGGCAATATAGCCAAAAATTATGTTCACCCCCTTCAGAGAGCAGCTTTTCTGGATAATATCGATTTGGCATCAAAAAAATTAAAAATTTCCGATTTCAAGATTATTCGAATCACTCTGGCCGAAAAGGGTAAAAAGGCGGTTATCCGCCTCAGAATTTCCTGGCATCATAAAAACGAGGGTATAGTTCATGAAACACTAATCGAAGATAAATGGAAATTAGAGGGAGATAACTGGTATAAATACAGTTCGGAAAGAAAAGATGGCAAGGAGATACCATATGTTTTACAGACTTATAAAAAGAAATCTGAAAAGAAGTCTGAAAAATCAGAATCGTCTCCTTCCGAATAATTTTTACAAAGTTATTTTCCCAGTTTCAAATCTGGTTTTGTTTTGAAATTGAATTTTATTCGCCAGTTTCCGTAGAATATTGTGAAATGGGAATTGATTAATCCCAATTCACTTAATTTTCAATATTTTTTACAATTAAGGGTGAAATCATGAAATTAATTATTTCTCTTTTTTTAATAATGAATTTGCTTCCTGCCGGAAAAGAAAAAAAATCAAATAAACTGACAGGATATAATCTTCCCGATGCTCAGTTGGCTTGTTTGAAAATTCAGAAATATTACAATTCCATCAAATCATTTAAATCAAATTTCAAACAAGTGTACTATAAAAGGTTTTATGGACCTCAAAAACCTGAAACAGGAAAATTGTTTCTTGAAAAACCAGGAAAGATGGCTTGGGAGTACAAAAAGCCGGAAAAAAAATATTTTATTGTGGACGGGAAAAAAGTCTGGATCTATGAACCAGCCAATAAACAGGTTCTCTGGAGAAAAATAGGAGAAAGCAATTTGCCCACCCCTGTAAAATTTCTCTGGGGTAAAGGAAACCTGGTAAAAGAATATAATGTAAAACTTATTCCAAAATCAAAATATGCCACAGATGATACCAGGGTTTTAAAACTGGTGCCACGCAAAAAATCAAATCATTATCGCAGTGTTCTTTTTGTGTTCAATAAAAAGGGGGCTGTGAAACAAAGTATTGTCTACGACCACAACGGTAATAAGAATCGCATTTATTTTTCCAATATAAAGCTCAACAAAAAAATAAAATCCTCAAAATTCAATTTCAAACCACCCAAAGGTGTACAGGTTCTGCACGCATCAAAGGCTAAATCATCAAAGGCTAACTAGTTCCCATCCCAAAAAGGAAGGTCATCGCCTGAATGCGGAATTTCACCTCATCAGCTTTGTCGTAACTGCTTGAAATAGTGTCAACTATGTCGGCGCAGTTACTCCGCTCATCTGAGGCAAACTTCTCATTCAGTCAAAAACCCCCATTCTGGGATGGGAACTAACTAGTTCTACTTGTTGGGGCGGGGTGAAAATTTGAGAATGGCTTTACCGTTTTTTATATTTATTCTTATCTCTATTTCTTCACAATTATATTTCTTTTTAATTCGGGGAATTTGTTTTGAGATAGTTGCTTGAAATCTTTCAGGGGTGACTCCTTCGAGGGATTCACCTGTTTTAAGCCTGGCTCGGACAAAGCTTTCGTATGTTTTTTTGATGGTGGGATCTATAGTTTCTTTTTTGGTTTTGGGAGACGATTTGCCGGATTGTTTAGCAGATTTCTTTTTTTGCTTCCTCATTTCGTTGAGTTCTTCCATGGCTCTTTCCAGTTCGGCTCTGGTTTTTACGCCTTTGAGTGGCTCATCTGAAAGACCTTCTTCTCTTACTTTACGTCTCATCCTTTTTATTTGTCTGATGTAGGTTCCTTCTTCAATTTTTCTGAGGATACGGTTCCAATATTGTTCGTAGGTTTTGAATTTTGTGGTTACTTTTTGCAGGAGGAATTTCAAGGCTGTGTTACGAGGAGGGTTTTCTTTGAGAGTACGTAATTCCCGGTTCAACCTTTTACGGATTGAAACAGGCTCCGCTTTTTCAATTCCCATGAAATACTGTTCGTATAAAACCCTCAGTTTGTCTATGTTTTTTTCGATAAGTTTCAGTCGTTTTTTTAGACTCTTTTCATTTTTTGCTGCCATAAACTAAGACTCGTCAATTTCCAATTCCATGTTGTGTTCTTCAATTACAGGCAGATCCGGGTTGGAAATTGAATTTTCATCGATAATACCTGCATCTCTGACTGCTTTTTCGATTCTGATCCTCTTTTTGCGGTTTTTCTGTTCAACGGCTTCAATAAAAAGAGCAACATACTCAAAAGCTGAAAAAAGCGACATGATCAGACTCAAATATAAAATATACAGTCCCATGCGGTGATAATCAAGAATAATAGAAGTACCCAGCAGATAATAAGGATAATGGGTCAGTAAAAAAGTAAGCCCGACAAATTGAAAAGCGGTTTTTGATTTGCCACTTTGCGAGGCTGATATTACAACTCCTTCTCCCATGGCGATGGTGCGCAGTCCGGTAATGGCAAGTTCTCTGAACAGAACCAGAACCAGCAGCCAAGGGGGAATAAGTTGCCCGAGTACAAGATAGACCATAATTGAAAGAGTCGTCATTTTGTCTGCCAGAGGATCGAGAAATTTTCCCAGCAGAGTTATTTTGTTGAATTTACGGGCCAGATATCCGTCGACACCGTCAGAAATGCCGGCCAGAAGAAAAAAAAGAGCTGCAAAATAATGTCCCCTCACAGTTCCCGTTTGAAGAAAATAAAGAATCAGAGGAATCAGCACCAGGCGGGAAACAGTGATAAGATTTGGCAGCGAACTTATTTCTTCTGAAAAAGAAATTCCCTTATAATCTTTTAATTTTTTTCGTTTGGTAAATTTGAGTTTCAGTATTTTGGGAACAGTTTTCAACGCCTTCAAATTATGTTTTTTTTTGGTCATTTTATTTTATACTTTTTGTTTCAGCATATTAAAGAAAATCCGAAAAATAATAGGGTGTCAGAGAATCTGAGACTAAATTAAACTATTCAGGAAATAAAGACGTATCCATTTCCGGCTGCGTGAACAAAGGTACTGGATTGGCATTGAGCTACTATATTGCCTTGCCATCCTAATAATTTGGAAACTGGAATCAGTACAAAATCTTCAGCGGGAAGTTCAATATTGAACATTCTTTTTTTGATCTGGATAAAAACAGTACCTTCACCTCGAAAACTCATCATGGCAATTTTTTTGTTTTCAGAACGCAGCCAGCCGTTTTCCCATTTTAAATCTCCATGGAAGGCTGCGATATGATTTTCTACCACATATAAAGGCTGATGGTCTACTTTGAGGGCAAAGAAAATGTGGTCATCCAGTGGTTTGAGGGCAATATTGCCTCCATTTGTACACCTGAGCAGTTTTCCTGTTTCAGAATCGATAATGGGAGTATCTGTGCGGTGACCACGAAACCTTTGGTAAGCTTGAAAATACTTGAATTCCATCAGGGAACACAAGAAAAGGTTTTCTCTGAAATAGTATTTTTGATTGTGGGGAAGGAGGATATAATTGCGAGAATAAAAAATTTCTTTGAAATTTTCGAGACTGATCTGAGTTTCAATATCATTTTTTTTGATGAAGAAATTTTTCAATTCTTCAGGATCTTCTTTACTGCTTGCCGGGGAAGTTTTCTGATTTTGAACAAAAATCGAGGAAGAAGGAAGTCTTTTTTCTGGAGTTTTGTTTTTCGGAGAAGAGTCTGACTGATGATCCTGAGTTTTATCGTGAACCTGATTGGGATGATCTGAAGATTGTTTTAAATTAGCCTGCAGCTTTTCATGATCTATTTCAGACACGCCATCTTCTCGAACCAGTTTGATTTTTTTGTGACTGTCAAGTTTGGTTTTTTTGGAAGAAGGGTCGAGAATAACTTTGTCTTTGATTTCATAGATATATTCAAGAATTTCTCTTAATTCTCCCGATAGTTGATCCGGTTCAATATCCAGGTTTTCTTTGCCATTTAATAATTTTTGCATTCCTGAACTGAAAATTTTCCACTCTTCATTTTCGGGGTCCATTTTGATAGCTGTTTTGATTTCTTTTACTCCCAGGATAAAATCTCCAAGCATGAGATATTCACAACCCAGTTTGAAATGGAGGGCCGGTTCATCGGGAAAATTGTTGAGGAGAACCCGGTAAATCGCTACAGCACCAGCTCGATCATCAAGAGAAGACAGAATGGTGGCCAACAGAGCAAGGGCTTTAGGCTCGTTTGGTTTTCTGGAAAGAGCTTTGTTTATTTTGGCTCTTGCGTTTATCAGATCATTTTGAAATAAATATTGAGAGGCTTCCAGTAATAATTTATCGAAGGTGACATCTTTTGACATAAATGATATTTTACACAAATCATAAATTATGTTTACCTTTTTTTTTAAAAATTGTTAGTTCTCGTCCCAAACAGGAAGGTTATTGTCTGGAACTCGG
>JAWLEA010000021.1:0-33640 GCA_041686345.1 Polyangia bacterium
AACAGGAAGAGGCTGATTTAAATCACGATTTTTCAGGGCAAAAATTCTTTTTATGGCAGAGGGATTTTGAATGCTGGCAGCAAGCCCGTAAAAAGTTTCAGTGGGAAGGGCCACCACTCCCCCTGCTTTTAAAATATTTGCCGCTTTGTTTTTTCCTGCCGGCAGTTGTATAATTGGAGCTGTCACTTATTCAATCTCTTCATTACATTATTGTGTTTTTTAATTACTTTTTCTTTAAGCTGAAGACGATAGTTTTCCATATATTTTCTGGCCTTTTCATTATGAAGGGCAATTATCTGAATTGCCAACAAAGCTGAATTGGCACTGTTGCCCATGCCTACTGTTGCTACTGGAATTCCGCGAGGCATCTGTACAGTTGCCAGAAGAGCATCAGCTCCACCCAATCCCAAAGTAGGTAAAGGAACTCCAATTACGGGCAAAATGGAGTGAGAAGCTATAACACCAGCCAGATGAGCTGCACCACCAGCTCCGGCTATTATAACCTCCGCTCCGTTTTCTTCACTTTCCTCAATTAATTTTTTTACCCTTTCCGGTGTGCGATGAGCAGAGGCAACAAATACTTCGTAAGTTATGCCACATTTTTCCAACTCTTCAATGGCAGCCTCCATATAATCATAATCACTGTCCGATCCCATAAAAATTATAACTTGCGTCATTGATTAATCCTTTCAGTTGAATTGAATTTTTTATCGTTTTTACCAATATCTTTTCTGTATTGAACACCTGGCCACTTAATTCTATCGACTGCTTTATAGGCAGTCTGATAAGCATCCTCAAAATTGGTTCCCCAAGCTGTTATTCCGAGAACTCTGCCTCCACTCGTTATCCATTGGCCGTCCCGATAATTGCATCCGGCATAAAATACTTTTACATTGTCAATCAGTTTAGCTTCCTCAAGTCCTTTAATGACGAACCCCTTCTCAGGATTGAAAGGATAGCCTTTTGAAGCCATAACTACGGTCAGGCTGGTTCCTTTTTTGAATCTGAGTTCTCTGTTTACAGGCAATTTTCCTTTGGCCACACCAAATATCCAGGGAAGCAGATCACAGTCAAGATGAACCATGAGAGGCTGAGTTTCTGGATCCCCAAATCTGCAATTGAATTCTAGCACTTTTGGACCGGTTTCGGTCATAATCAGACCCACATAAAGCAGACCATTGTATTCAAGTTTCTGTTTGGCCAAGCCTGAAACAACTGGGTCCAATATTTCAGATTCAATTAAAGCCATTTGTTTTTCAGATAAATCCTCAACTGGAGTATAAGCTCCCATTCCACCGGTGTTGGGACCTTCGTCATTTTCGAGTAATCTTTTATGATCTCTGGAAGGAGAAAACATCTTGTAATTTTTACCATCTGTAATCAAAAAAACAGATAATTCAGGTCCATCCAGCTTTTCTTCCAGAAGAATTCTTTTACCAGCTTTGCCGAATCTTCCTGAAAAAAGAGATTGAGAAAATTCAATAACCTCTTCTGGTTTATCAAATACTCCTACTCCTTTGCCTCCTGCCAGACCATCAGCTTTTACCACCAGAAATTCCGGATTATCTTTCAGAATTGATTTTACCTGTTCCAGGTTGGTGCATTCTGCAAAATTGCCTGTGGGAATCTGCTGTTTTTGCATGAAATTCTTGGCAAAAAGTTTAGAGCCCTCCAGTCGGGCAGCTGCAGCTCCCGGGCCAAATACGGGAATATGTTCAGCTCTCAATTTGTCGGCCACACCATTAACCAAAGGAGCTTCGGGACCTATTATTACCAATTCAACCTGGTTTTCCTGCAAATAGTTAACAAGTTCTTTGGTGTTATCTGGATCTTCGGGACCGGCAACAAATATTTTTTCTTTATCTGCACCATTTGGAGGGGTCAGATGAATTTTGTCTACCAGAGGGCTTTGACCCAATTTCCACCCTAAAGCATGTTCACGTCCGCCATTTCCAATAATCAAGATATCCATTGTTTTCCTTTTATTGATTTTTCTGAAGATATGTTGCTATGTTATTGTCATATTTTGCTGTTTTGTTAAAAACATCAATTGCCCATTGCAAACGGGTTTCATATTTGATTTTTCCCCGGAGTATCATCTCTTTCAAGGTAGGATAATTGTCAGGATCAGATACAACTGTAACTCTGTTGAAATTTTTAGCAGCCGCTCTAATCATCGTAGGTCCGCCAATATCGATCATTTCTATGGCTTCTTCCATTGTCACCCCAGTTCTGGTAATAGTATCCTCAAAAGGATACAGGTTTACTACTACCAAATCTATTGTTTGGATCTTTTGTTCAAGCAAAGTCGCAAGATGGGCTTCTGTATTACGAGCCAAAATTCCTGCATGTACCTTTGGATGCAGGGTTTTCACTCGGCCGTCAAGTATTTCGGGAAACCCTGTATAGTCGGAGACAAATTGGACTTCTATTCCATTATTTTTTAGCAGTTTTGCTGTTCCCCCTGAAGAGATTATATTTACATCCCTTTTCCTGAGAAAACGCGCCAGTTCAACCACTCCTCTTTTATTATAAACACTTATAATGGCATTTTTTACCGGGCAAGACATCTGTTCCTCCTCCTGCATCAGATGCAAAATCTTAATTGCAGTTGGTTGAAAAAATTACAGCTTCTGTCCAGTTAAGAAATTCTTATTTGCCTAACTTGTAGAATAAGTTCAGGGATTGATCAAAAGGTTTTTTTGAATAATTTTGAATATTGGAGAAAAAAGAAAAGAAAAAAGAAGAGATTTGCTTGTATATCAGTTTGAAACGGTAATTGAGGCCATATCTGCCTGGTCAAACCCATCATCTGAACCAGTGGTATCGCAATAGGTCCAGTTGTTACCTCCGTCCCGGCTGAATCTGTAGACCATACTGTAAGTGCCCGTATTTAATACAGTAATTGTTCCCGAATATTCATCATTCGCCAAATCTCCGGCAACAAGGCCGTCAACACTCACATTATATTCAGCCGGCACAAAAGTCCAACTGGGATGAGATTGGGGATTTGACCCGGAATTTCCATAACCTATTTCAGCAGTTATGCCTGTTCCCTGTCCTGCTCCTTCGGTAATACCCATGGCATAAACCCGGCCATAAAGCATTTCAGAAGTAGCATCTGTAGTCATGGTTGTAGATTCGGGATATTGGAAAATACACCAATCGACAAATTCAGGTTCGGTTTGATAGACGAATAATTGTGCACTCTGATCAACATCTAGTCCGTTATCACTTCCGTCCAAATCGCAATAGGTCCAATTGGAACCACTGTCAGCAGTAAACCTGTACATAATCAGCCAACTACCATCGGTGGAAATGTTTACACTTCCCATATATTCATCGTTGGCAAGATCTCCGGGGACCTCTCCGTCAACACTGGTATTATAAAGAGTGCTTGACCAGGTCCAGGCAGTTGGATCCGTTTGAGGATCCTGAGAACCGGCAGGAGCATAACCAATTTCACCTGCTATGCCCTGTCCTTGTCCACTGCCTTGAGTCACACCATCTACATAAACCCAACCATAGAAAAATACTGAGTCTTCACCAGCTTCAACAGAAGAACTGGCCGGATAATGCAGTTCACAATAATCGATGGTTGCCTGACCGGTGCCATCAACAACAGCTGTTCCGCTGAAATCCGAAGAATACCCGTTATCACTCCCGTCCAAATCGCAATAAAGCCAAGGACCACCGTTATAAGAGAACCGATAGGAATAATCATATTGACCCGGTTGAGTAATAGTGAAAGCAGAAGAATATTCATCATTGGCTCCATTGTCCGTGTCTAGGTTGAAATCAGCTGTTTGCCACTGCCAACCGGAATCAACACCAGGATTGGTTCCAACAGGTCCGTATCCAGCTTCAGCCGTAATATTTTCCCCCTGACCGGAAGCATCTGTAACTGTACTCAGATAAACCCAACCATAAACAGGATCTGATTCCGTACCTGCTGTATTTTGCAAAGTTTGAGGATATTGCAAAATACACCATTCTACCATGGGCTCACTTTGTGGTTCCACAACAAGATCGGCCGCGTTATTTGCACTGTAGCCATTATCACTTCCGTCCAAATCGCAATAAACCCAGGAAGAACCACCGTTGAAACGAAAAGCCAGTTTGAACTCTCCTTCGGTTACAGGTGATACAGCTGCCATATACTCATCGTTAACTCCATCATCAACATCCATATTGAAAGTTGCATCAAACCAGAACCAATCACCTGTACCAGGTTCACTGTCAGAGGGTCCGTAACCAACTTGTGCCGATATACCCTGTCCTTGACCGTTGGAATCGGTGACTCCTTGTGCAAAAACCCTGCCATAAAGATATTCTGTACTTTGATTAACCAAAATTGAAGTTGAAGTAGGGTTTTGAAAATTGCACCAGTCGATCTCTATAGCCGTGGAATTCGAATTATAGATAAAGCCATCATTTAAAACAGCTTCTTCGTTTCCCTGAACTATTTTTACATCTACAGGGCCCGGCTCTTGAAAAGCAGGAGTGACAATATTCAAAGATGTTTCAGAAACAAAAGTAATTTCACCAATTTGTTCATCGCTAAAATATACTGTTGCTGTCTCGGCAAATCCGGCTCCATATATGGTTACTGGGGTACCGCCCGAAAGAGGACCCTGAGAAGGAGAAAGAGAAAAAACCCGAATATTATTGCTGTTGTTGGTATTATTGGTATTATTGGTATTGTTGGTATTGTTGGTATTGTTGGTATTGTTGGTATTGTTGGTATTGTTGGTGTTGTTGGAATCGTCATCATCACAGGCAAACCACATTGATAAACTGATAACAAGCAACATCATGAATATATTTTTTTTCATTGAAACACTCCTTTGGTCATTGAACCACATTATTAGACGAACTTGACTTCTTGAACAGATATTTTATTCCATTAATCCGAGAATGCAACCAAAGAATTATTTGGGATAAATACTGGAAAAGGCCCCGGGTATCCATGAACATTTTCAAAATTCCCTTAATTTTTATTTTTTTTATTTGTCTTCCTTTCAGTTTTAATGGAGGCTGCGAAAATAACAGCAATATAGGCAATAATCAGGAAAACAATCTCAACAATGATGCAGGCATTGAGGTTGAAGATATCGACTCAGATGGGGACAGTTCTGGACCTGATTGTTCTGAACATACTTTTGAAGAAATAAAGATTCCCATGGGAGACGGAGCTGAGCTTGCAGCTTCAATCAGAAAACCAACAAATCCAGATTGCACCCTGCCTACAATTCTTATCCAAACTCCTTATGGCAAAGAAAACAGTATTAACACCTGGTTTGAAGATGAAAATCCGGGTCCTCTTTTTGCATCCAAAGATTATAACTTTGTCATCATGGATTGGCGTGGTTTTTTTGGCTCGGCTTCCGCTCCAGACAACCCTTCCCGCACACATTACGGTTTTGATGGACATGATGCTGTGGAATGGATCGCCAGCCAAAGCTGGTCTGATGGACAGGTGGGAACCTGGGGTGTGAGTGCCCTTTGTCGGGTTCAATATGAAACAGCTGTTTTATCACCTCCCCATCTCAAGGCTATCGTTCCTGTTTTCTGCGCCCTCAACAACGGATATCAGCAATATTATCCAGGCGGGGTTCTCCGCAGGGAATATATTGAATTTCTAACTTCATATTTTGGTGGAAGTTCTCAATTATATGAAGATCATCCTTATCAGGACAATGTCTGGAATTACCTTGGCTCTGTTCTTGATATTTCAAACATACTGGTTCCTGCCCTGGTTGTTTCAGGTTGGTACGATCTTTACAATACGGCCACCATCAATAATTACAAGAGTCTTGTATATACAGCTCCAAATCAACTTGAAAATCAACATAGACTTCTCATGGGTCCCTGGCATCATTTTTCCCAGGGGGGTGAAAGCACAATGGGGCGTCCTCTTACAGAACAGGAAATGATATATTATGACTCAAATAAAAATGTCCAGCGCCGATCTCTCCAATTTTTAGATTTTCATTTAAGGGGAATAGGTGAATTACCGGAAAAACAAATAGAATACAAACCTGATGGTAGTGATGAATTTCTTCTAGTTGATAATTGGCCCCCAACTTCCACTCGTGAACAAAATTACTATCTTGGAGAATCCAGGCTTGCATTGGAGCCGCAGTCATCAGAATCAACCTATCAATATGAATATAATCCCGAAAATCCATCCCCTGCAATTGGGGGACAGACAATTATGCCAGAATATTACCACGGCCCTGTATATCTTGATGAAGTAATTTCACGGGAAGATAATCTGGTTCTAACTTATCCCATCCTTGAAAATCTTTATCTTGAAGGAGAAATATCAGTCAATCTCGAAGTTTCTACTTCTGCCCCGGACACAGATTTTGCAGTAAGGATAACCAAAGTTGATTCAACTGGAAGACATCTTCTTATAGGTGACGGAATCCGCAGACTGAAATTAAGAGAGCAATACACTGCTCCTTCAGAGGTTATTCCCGAACAGAGATATGAAATTAACATTCCTGTTACCAACCATCATGGCTTCTGGTTTTCACCGGGAGACCAATTGGGCATTATAATTACTTCCAGCAATTATCCTCGTTTTGATATAAATCCAAATACAGGTGAAGATTTTTACGAAACCAATGCCCAAGTTGCAATTAATACAATATATTTCAATGAGAACAGTCATCTTGATATCAGGATAAACCCAAACAAATGATCTCTATCACTTGCTATCCGGTGCTAAAACAAAGATTCAGTAATTGTAAACAACAGAAATTACAGCATAGTGCAGCCAGGCAAAACTATAGACTGAACTGACATCTGCACCACCTTCTATGGTTCTGTATCCTGCAGTGAAAGAAAAATCCCGGTTGAGATCATATTTTAATTTCAGAGCCACATCAAAAGCACGCCCGGGACCTCCTGCCAATCCATTAAAATCAAAGAGCAGATGAAAATCCGAATAAAAATTATAATCAAGATAGAGGTATAAAAGTGGAACAAATCCCAGATCCGTAATTTCTCCTTTGTTGTTGTTATTTTCGAGAGTAACTCTGGCATCTCGGATTTTGGCTGTAAATCCTATCCTTCCTTTTAAATTTTTAGAATTTAACAATCTGTAACTATAACCAAGGCGCCAAGAATTGAATTTATAAGTAAAATCTATTTCAGTTCCCGCTCCAAAAGTTTTATTGTCAAAGACTAAGGCATCATCCATTGATTTGCTTTGGGAAACCTGAAGAGGTGCTAACAACAATCTTAAAGCATGATTGGAATTTATATTCCAGTTTGCATAAAAACGACCGACAGGTAAAGGGCCTTTTCCCAAAGGATCCAACAATGAAATTCTGCTGGCAGCTTCCTCGTTTGGTACTTGAACTTCATTTCTGCTTTGCCAGAGCAATCCCCCTTCCAGTTCGAAAGATAAAATTGGATTTTTTTTAGCCTGCACTGCTGAACTCATAAAAATTAGCAGAACCATTACAGGAACTGGGATAAAATTTTTCATATATCAACTCCCTTGATAAATTTTGATTGTTATAGAAGATAAAGGTTGGAATTTATTTTACCGCAGTTTATTCCACATCGGGAATAGGAATACAGCAACCGGTGGCGCAATACTCGGTATCATCACATTCATCTGTAACCGCGCAGGGGGTTTGATTGTCGGGGCAATCACTTTCAATACAATGCTCAGGCAGATCGTCAATTGTCTGGCCGGGACAGAGTATACAATTGTCCGGATCGCAGGGAGCACCACAATCTTGATCGGGAGTACAGCGGGGACACATATCTGGATCTGCAATTGATTCCTGATCGCAATCAGGAGAAACTCGTGGGCTTCCAATGAAGATATCATAACAATCTGGACCATCACAGACAGTACAGCAGCCAAAGCAGTCGCACCCCGGTACTACATAGGGATCGCAATTATCAATGCAATCTTGGGTAACTGCTGTTTCGCACTCGGAGGGAACATAATTACTGGCATATTCTTCTGGACACTCATCCAGAATACAGCAAATATGAACAGCACAACCATCGTCACCTGTTCCTGAATTGCCGTCAAACCAGCAATCATGAATGTCGGTATTGGTGTCATCACCCGGGATATCTGTTTCGAAACTGCCTTCCAATCTGTCTTCAGAGGAAATACACCCGGGATCCATGCCGTCGATGAGACCGTCACCATCATCATCAATGCAATTTGTGCATTCATAACCGTTTGGATCTGGGATACAGGTTGCATCGTTGGTGTTGTTGGTGTTGTTGATGTTGTTGGTGTTGTTGGTGTTGTTGGTGTTGTTGGTGTTGTTGGTGTTGTTGGTGTTGTTGGTGTTGTTGGTGTTGTTGGTGTTGTTGGTGTTGTTAACGTTGTTGGTGTTTTCGTCGTTATCACTGCAGGTCCAAATCCATGCACTGATAAAAAATACCAAAATGAAATGAAAAAATTTGTTTTTAAACATAATTATACTCCTTATTAATTTATATAGTAGTCTACCATAAACAAATTGGATATCCAATTAAAAATGTAAACTATTTGTTTTTCTTCACAAAATCAGTTTTATTGTTTCAACAAAATCCATTCTTGGGGATTTTGATTTTTGGGTCCGCTGAGTATGGTGCCATCGGGATAATGGACAGATACAACTGCCTGTTCGAAGTGGATTTCGACTTTTATGTAATGGAGAGTATTTTCTCCATATTCCTGACCAAAAAATTCACTTTCATCCTGGTAACTTTCTTCTGAAACAAGATGATAGTAATTTTTGGAAGCGGGGGTAGAAGATAATGGAGACCAGTCAACAAATTTTAATTCATTCCACTCTCTTACTTCAAAAAGCAGTTCTTCCGTTTTTTCAGTGTCAAGATTGTACAAATCTCTTTTATAAGCATAGAAAAATCTGTTGAGAATCCCATATGAACTTTCCAGGTTGGCACCCCCTCCTCCACTTAAAAAATAATGAACCCGGTTATGAGGCCAATTATGGTCGGCAGCAAAAAGATAACCATTATCCCCATAAGTCATCCTATAGTGCTCATACATATGATCATGTCCGTAAAAAACAGCATCGACTCCATATTTGTCAAAAAGCGGAGTGAGTTTTTCCTGAAGGTTGTGATCCATATTTTCCATACCTGAAGAATAAATAGAACCGTGGAGGAAAACAAAAACATAGGAATCTGCAGAAGTTGTGGATAATAAATTTTCCAGCCAGATGAGTTGTTCTTTTTCAATCTGTCCTTTTTGCTCGTAACAATCGAGAAAAATCAACCTCAAGTGATTATAGTCGATAAAATAATAAGCGGATTCAGGTTTCTCAAAAGGAAATGGAAAAATTTGCCGCCAGGTTTTCCCCTGATCATAATCATGATCGTGATTGCCAATGATCCCATACATGGGGTAGGCTGAAAATAAAGAGGCTGATCCGGAAAAAGCGTAATGCCAATAATTTTTTTCTGTACCCCTTTGGGTAAAATCTCCCAATTGAACTACAAATTCCGGATCTTCAAGAGCTATTGCTTCGGACATTATTTCTACCCGCTTGGAACCGACATAATCTTCCGGTTGCATATCACCCACAATTACAAAGGAAAAATTATCAACTTTACTATTAGGTGTTTTAAATGAATACAAGTATTCTGCAGGAGTAAAACTGAGTTCTCGGGGAATTGAGTAGTAGTAAACCGTATCAGTGCTCAAGTTGTCAAGACAGGCATGATGGTAATTTTGCAATGTGGCAGAATAAAATTGGTTTTCCAAATTATCTGGCTCGACTCCGTAATCAAGTTTTGTATCGGTTTTGTTTTTTGTAATCCATGAGATGCAAATTTTTTCTCCCGGGTTATCACTGCCGGTAATCCAGGGACCATCATTATGGAATCTGTTGCTTGAATCATCGCAATTTGCAAACACACTTAAAATAAAAATCGAAACAAGAAAACATCTGATGACAAAAGAAGAAAGCGGATTTAAAGTTCTAATTTTAAAATAAGGAAAAAAATCAAACATGAAGCAATTTTACTGGAAAAAATGATTAAGTCCATATGAGAGTTGGTTTTTTATAGCCACTACTATTTCTAGAAGTTACGACAAATATAAAGAGAACCTTGCTGAAAATATTAGGAACAATATGGCAAAATAAAAAATCGGACTGGAACAATCTTTTGCTGAAATAATTCTACCAAAAATAAAAAAGGCGAATCTACTGAATAAACAGTAAATTCGCCTTGTGATCCCAACGGGATTCGAACCCGTATCGTCGGCGTGAAAGGCCGATGTCCTAACCGGTTGAACGATGGGACCATTTAACGAGTAACGTAAAACCTGACTGCAGATTCGTGAGATAACAATCAAGTTCTCCGTGACTCGTGGAATGGTTATTTACAAGTTTTCAGTTTAAAGTCAAGCTGAGATTTAAATTTTTTAAATTACATACAGTAAGATCAAAATAAAAATCAATAATATCATTGAAAAAGATCAATATATTTTTTTGAAAAAATTTTTTTGTTTCAACTTTTGAAATGAGAACTGCCAGTTCGCATTTCAGAACGGTGGTTATTAGCAGAGACTGATGTTATATTGGGAGGCGCGGAGTAACTTCGCAGATGATTTACGGATGATTTCTTGGTATTTTACTATTTTCTCTTTTTATTGTAGGTATGATAGGAGAATAACAAATATATCATTCATCAATCAAAGGAGTATTGCAATGAAATATCTGACAATATTAACAATTTTATTCTTATTTATCGGTTTTAATTCCAAGGCCTCTGCACAAAATAATAATTATGAGGGAAATATTGGAGTCGGCAAGTTTATTCTCGGTGGTGAAATCTACTACTACACCCAGGATACTGAAGGCGAAAACCAATGGGATGATGAAATCAAAGAAATAAGCTTCAGTCCATTCTTGGGTTACTTTTTCAAAGAAAACTTGGCTGTAGTGGGAAAATTGAATTACATAGATTACGAGAGAAATAATAACGACTCAGATTCAATGGGTCTTGGAGCCGGTCTCAGATATTTTTTACCACTGGGCTCTTTTTACCTGTATTTTGGTGGAATGCTGGAACTGCTAAATGAAGATTATGAAGTAGGAGATTATAATGTTTTCATGTATGGTTTATCTTTTCAGGCAGGTCTAATCTATATGATTACAAAAAATTTCGGAATTTCAGCCGGAGTAGAAGCTGCTTATCTTGCCGGGGAGAGAGAATGGCAAGATTGGGATGAAGACATTGATCGAACTTACTTCAAGTTGGGATATTTGGGAGTACAAGGTTTTTTCTAAATAGTTCCCATCCCAGAAGTGGGGTTTTTGGCTGGGGAAGAAGTTTGCCTCAGATGCGTGGAGAAACTTCACAGATATAGTTGACACTATTTCAAGAAGTTACGACAAAATTGATCAATTCAATTTCCGAGTTCCCGTTAATGACCTTCCTTTTGGAGATGAGAACTAAATAAATTCCGCCTTTGTTGAATATTTTTTATCAGTATATGGACTTTTGGGATTTATTATCGTATTCTTCAAATGTGCAAATCTGGTCAGAGATGTAAATTAATTCTCTATTTTCTTATTCTGACCTGATTCTGAGTAACCTGCAGCTTTTTATTTTTCTTGCCACCGGCCGAAACAAAGCTGAATCGGGAATTGTGGATTATCATATTTATTGCAATATTTATCCAAAAAAAATTTTGGATCCTCGGGCTGTTACGCTCAGGCTGTTACCCTTGGGATATTTTGGATAATAATATTGTAGGAGGAATCATGAAGAAAATATTCATCGCCATTGTCTTTTCGGTTATTACATTCAATAATACTGGCTCAGCATATTCTCAGGACAACCTTGATTTTGATTTTGATGGTCAACCTCAAATTCAAAATAAAATTTGGGGATGGAACATGTCCCCGGATAACTTTCTGCCGGAAGGCGGGTCCAACATCTACCTTGAAAATGTAAAAAAACCCATGCATGCTTGGTTCCTGGCTTTTGTACCGGGTGCATACAGCATGTTGGTGACCATGATCAATAAAAATTGGGATGATCAGGGAGATGAAGACACCCTGGCCGATTCCAAGTTTTATTTTGCTGCTCTTCCAACTGCTTCAGGAACTCTCTATGCAGAAAGATATCTGGAAGCATCTCTCATCTGGCTCGGACAATCTATCGGCTCCTATTTTATCTGGTCATATTTCAATCTTCCCCGAGGCGATCGCAATGAAAATATAAATACTTTTTACATGGGGGTTGGCATTTATGCCTTCTTCTGGGTGGCCGACATGATTTATGCTCCCATCATGGCCTGGAAATATAACCAGAAACTGGCCGATTTGTTTTTGCGTACCGGCGAAGAAAATCAAGATGAAAAAGAAGCCTACAATTATAATAATTTTCAACTCCCTCAACAAAAATTCGATGGAAGCAGGCCGGTCAGTGCTCCCCCCATGCCTTTCATGGTAGGAACCACATTCAAATTCTAATTTCTATTTTATCCTGACTTGCCAACTTCAAATTGAACACTTCTATTTTACTTTTCACGGTATTATCCCCTTAAATTCGAGATTTATTTAATAATTTTAACCAGGGTTCCATAATGGGAATCGATAAACTTCACTTTTAGGAAAACAAACATGAAAATAGGTTTTTACGGATATAAAGGTGCTGGTGCTTCCACCTTGTATAATGCACTCACCGGGCTGGAGGTTCCCACAGGTTTTGTTGCGGGCAAAAACAAAGTTAATCTTGGTTCGGTTAAAGTTCCAGATGAAAGAGTTGATAAACTTGCCAGTTTTTACAATCCTCAAAAAACAACCTGGTCAGAACTTGTTTTTTCAGACTTTCCCGCTGTAGTAAACTCTGAAAAACAATCATTGGGAAACATATCTGAAGCCAGAGCCCTTGATATACTTGCACTGGTCGCAGGTGCTTTTACAGATGAATTTTCCCAGGAAAAAAAGAATCCGGTTGAAGAACTGGAAGCTCTTCTGGAAGAGTTAATAATGGTTGATTTAGAGCAAGTTGATAAATATTTGCAAAAAACAAGAAAACTGCCGAAAAACAGCTTTGATCCTTTTGTACTCAAGGCAATGGAAAAAATGGCGCCCCACCTTGAACAGGGTCTGAGTTTACGTACCCTCCAACTTGGTAAAGAAGAATTGGAACACATCAGAGGATTTGCTTTTCTATCATTGAAACCGGCTCTGGTTGCCATCAATGTCAATGAAGAAGAACTGGCTAACCCCCTTTCCGAAGCTGTGCTTAAAGTTGCCGAAAAACATAATGTTCGTCCCTTTTTGCTTTCCGCCAAAGTCGAAGAAGAAATCTCCCGACTTGAACCTGAAGATCAAGAGATGTTTCTGGAAGATCTGGGTATTTCCAAACCCCTTAAAGACAGATTTATCAGAGAGGCCTACTCTCTGGCCAACCTCATTTCTTTCTTTACCGTCGGAGAAGATGAAGTCAGAAGTTGGGCAGTTGAAAAAGGAGCCAAAGCCCCTGAAGCTGCCGGGGTAATTCATTCTGATCTTCAAAAAGGCTTTATTCGTGCCCAAGTTTTTCATTATGATGATCTTATTGTAGCTAATGGAGATGAAAAGGCGTTGAAGTCAACTGGAAAAATTAGACTGGAAGGCAAAGATTATGTAGTTAAAGATGGTGACATCATGAATATCAGATTTAATGTCTAAGAATTTTTCTGACAACCCGATTTTTTTGCAGGTACAATTATGAAATCAAACGAAATCAGACAGAAATTTTTTAATTTTTTTCAGGATAAAAACCATAAACTGGTTAAATCAGCCCCTGTAGTTCCCCAGGACGATCCAACCATCCTTTTTACCAATGCCGGAATGAATCAATTTAAAGACATATTTCTTGGTTCAGGCAAAAGGGATTATGTTCGAGCAGTAAACACCCAGAAATGTATTCGTGTATCCGGCAAACACAATGATCTTGAAGAGGTAGGTTATGATACCTATCACCATACTTTTTTTGAAATGCTGGGTAACTGGTCCTTTGGAGATTATTTCAAAGAAGAAGCCATTGTCTGGGCTTGGGAGTTTCTGACTCAGATTATGGAATTAAGTCCCAACAAATTATATGCTACGGTTTTTGGAGGAGACAAAAAACTTAAACTGGAAAAAGACATGGAGACCTGGAAAATCTGGAATAACAACACTCCCCTTTCTACCTCCAAAATTATCTTTTGCGGTTCAAAAGATAATTTCTGGGAAATGGGCAGTACAGGACCCTGCGGACCCTGCACTGAAATTCACTATGATCGAGGACCCAACGCTTGTGAAAAACAGGATGTCAAAGGACATAAATGCAGGGTTAACGGAGATTGCGCTCGCTATATCGAGATCTGGAACCTTGTATTCATGCAATATAACAAAGACAGAAATAACAAATTAACTCGTCTCAAGGAAAATCATGTTGATACAGGAATGGGACTGGAAAGACTGGTCTCCATCGTAAATGGCAAGTTTTCCAATTATGATACAGATCTTTTTCAACCGATATTCAGACAAATTGAAGCAATCAGCAAAAAAAAATACAACGACAGTAAAAAAATTTCAGTTGCTTTCAGAGTTATAGCCGATCACTGCAAAACCTTATCAATAGCAATAGCGGATGGTGTCATGCCTGGTAATACAGGAAGAGGTTATGTTTTGCGCCGACTTTTGCGCCGTGCAGTTCGTTATGGTCGCCAATTTCTTGATCTGGAAGAACCTTTCATGAACCAGACAGTTGAAGCAGTAATTGAGCTTTATGGCTCAATCTTCACCGAACTCAGACAGAGTAAAGCTCATATCAGACAGGTACTGCTTTCGGAAGAAAAAGCTTTCATCAAAACATTGGACAACGGAATTATGCAATTTGAAAGATTGCTAGGTTCCCTTGAAGGCAAAGTTCTTGATGGAGAAGCAGCTTTTGATCTCTACTCAACCTATGGTTTTCCTCGGGATCTGATAGAGTTGATGGCCAGAGAAAAAGGTCTGACTTTGGACGAAGAAGGTTGGGAAATGGCTGAAGCCCTGCATATCAAAGCTTCAAAAAGTGAAACCAGGAAAATGACTGATTTTGATACTGAGGCCTTGGGGGATTTGCCCGAAACAATATTTGCCGGCTATCCTCAAGGTAGTTTTTTCTCCCCTGAAGAAGCTCAGATCTCTACTGCTCCTTTACTTTTCCTGAAAGATAATACTATTATGGTATTAAAAGACACACCATTTTATGCTGAATCAGGAGGTCAGATTGGAGACAGCGGAATTATCTTTTCAGGCAGCGATAATCCCGATAAAGCCAATTTTCTTTTCAAGGTAAACAACACAAAAAAATTCGGTAATTACCACCTCCACTATGGAGAGCTTGTCAAAGGCAACGGGCTTCCCCAAAAAGTCATTGCTCGCATCGATTACACCAAACGCATTAATATAATGGCAAACCATTCATCCACTCACCTTCTGCATAAAGCATTACGTGAGGTTTTAGGCAAACATGCCAGGCAACAAGGTTCAAGTGTTGATCATGAAAAATTGCGCTTTGACTTTACCAATCCTCAAAAAGTAAATTCCAGAGATCTGTTAAAGATTGAAAAGCTGGTAAATAAGAAAATTCTTCAAAATCTCAAAGTTGAAACTAAAATTATGGATTTGGAAGAGGCAAAAAAAAGTGGAGCAACTGCAATCTTTGGCGAAAAATATGAGGATCAGGTCAGAGTTGTCTCAATAGCTGATTTTTCCTGTGAATTATGTGGAGGAACTCACATCCCCACAACAGCTGAAATAGGAAGTTTTTACATAACTGACGAATCGGCTCTATCGGCAGGAGTACGCAGAATTACCGCCGTTACCAGAATGAAAGCCTGGGAGTATGGAAACTCCTATCGCAAATTGATGGAAAAAAATGCAAATAAACTTAACACTGTTGCTTGGGAACTTGAAAATAAAATAGATAATCTACTCAGTGAAAACAAAAAATTAAGAAAACTTGGAAAAAAAATCGAACAAGTTGAATTAAAAGAAAAAAAAGATGAACTTCTCAATTCTGCCAAAGAAATTAACGGAATCAAAATTATTACTGCCCATCTTCCCCAATACAACCGCAAACAGATATCCGGCATTGTTGATATGATCACAAGTGGTACTCAACAAGTTGCCGGTCTACTGACAGGTGGAGCAAAAAAAGGTAGTGTTGCTATTATTGTTTTCAGGTCAAAATCTCTTAATGCCTTTCATGCCGGTAGATTTTTGATCAAAGTCGCCCCGATAATTGATGGACGTGGTGGTGGAAGAGATAGTTTTGCCCAAGGTGGAGGAAAAAACATTGCCAGAGTTGACGAATTGATCCATAAAAGTAGAGAGTTACTTATTGAAGAATTAAGATAGTTTTCTAAATTACGTGGAGTATCTGGCATGTTTAAAATAATCAAATTATTAATTATCCTTTTTCTGATAATTGCTTCCTTTACAGTACCTTTGGGCAGCAAAACCTTTGCCGGTCATATTCAATCAATCTGGCAAAGCGATGAAACCAAAGACATGAGAGCAGGAGTCAATGAAAAATTTCATGAAATCAAGAAGGAACACAATTCAAAATTAAAAGAAAAAGTCAAAAATAAATTAAAAGAAGAACTTAAGGAAGAATTAAAAGAAGAATTAAAAAAAGAAGCTGAGGAAAATACGAAAAAAGATAAATAATTCCTTGGCCTGGAATGGAGATTTTCCCTAAGTTTAAAGGTGTAAAATGAAAAAACTTATATTTATTATTGTTTCAAGTGCTTTAATCTCAGCTCTTCTGAGTGCAACAGGTACATATTTCGTAATAAAATCACAAAACTCCGGGATTGAGTCACTCAAATTAGCAGATACTCCTGAAACCAATCCTTCAAATACCGATTCCACCGCCAAAACTTCCAATTCAAAACAAACTTCCACCAACTTATCGTTAAATGAATTGCCTAATTTCATTCCAGTGATTAATTCAGTCAAAAAATCAATTGTTCATATCTCTACAGCTTCCGGAAAGGGAAATATCAATCTAATGAGGCGTTATTTCGGAAGACCTCCCCGAAATAAAGGTAGTTTGGGAACAGGTATTATCATTAGTGAAGATGGCTACATCATTACCAATTATCATGTGATCAGAGGAGCTTCCCGAATTGAGGTCAAATTACACGACGGCACAATTCACCCAGCTTTTTTAAAAGGAAGAGACAGTCTCACTGATATTGCTTTGATCAAAATTAAAAGCAAAGATTTGACTCCAGCTCAACTAGGCAACAGCCAATTAATGGAAATCGGAGCCTGGGTTATGGCAATCGGTAACCCGTTCGGACTTTCCAAGACTGTTACCGCCGGTATTATATCTGCCAAAGACAGAACAGACCTGAACCCCAATCGTTTTGACTATTCATCCTATATACAGACAGATACAGCTATCAACCCCGGCAACAGCGGAGGCCCCCTTTTAAACATCAAAGGAGAAGTAATCGGAATCAATACACTGATTGATACCAGAGGCCAAGGCATTGGTTATGCTATTCCCATAAATCGGATCAAAAAAATTATCCCTCATCTTAAAAAATTTGGTACCGTAGCCCGCTCTTTTCTGGGAGTAAGTGTTCGTAAACTGGAGAGCAAAGATAAAATACGTTATAAGTATAAGAAAAAACATGGCATTTTAGTTGTTAACATTACCAATAACTCACCTGCAGATCAGGCTGGAATAAGAAAAGGAGATATTATAGTTTCCTTTAACGGCAAAAAGATCAAAAATGAGCAAGAATTGGCTTGGGAAGCTTCAATCGCCGGAATTGGCAAAAAAGTGAATGTCAAAATTTTTCGTGATCACAAACTACTTGATCTAAAAGTTAAATTAACTGCTCATCCCGGCAACAGAGCGGCAAAAATTCCGCGCAAACAAATGAGGAAAAATCCACCCTTTGGTCTCCATGTTAGAACAATCAGGAGAGGAAGAGGCAATACAAAAGTTGTCATAACCAAGATCAAGCCTCAAAGCATTGGAGCTAAATACGGTCTCAATGCTGGAGATCGAATTTTGAGCGTAGGAAAACATTCAGTGAGCAATGTAAGCGAATATTTTAAAGAGATCTCCAGATACAATTTTGGACAAAATGTCATGTTATTGATCGATTCACCCAATACTACCCGTTGGGTGGTTCTTCCTTATAAATAGTTCCCATCCCAAAAAGGAAGGTCATCGTCTGAAAACAGAAATTGAATTAATCAGCTTTGTCGTAACTTCTCGAACTCTGGTTTTACTGGTTTGGCTTGCTTTGATTTACATCACTATTCACAATTTACCAATAGAATTTCTAATTTTATGATTAAAAATATTTTATTCCTGTCAATTACTTGTATTGTTTTTTTTACATTTCCATTTTCAATCAATGCCAACCCGGTAAAAATGGTGTTTTTCCAGAATGCTGACCAAAAAAACATTGCTATTATTCAAACTAAAACAGAAAAACACCCAAACCGTTTGCTCATTTATAATCTGAAAGGTAAAAAAATAAAAACCCTTAAACTGTCATTCAAGCCAGTAACTATCTGCAGTACTAGCAAATATTTTGTTATTTCCGGAGCAAAAGGCGGCTTATCTCTTTTCAAAATTAATTCTCTCAAAGAGATACGTCAAAGATCCTCCTATCCTCTACTGGCTTTACATTGCCTCGAAAATAAAGTCGCAACTGGTGGAAAATCGATTTCAGTGGATATCTATTCCCTGCCCGATTTGAAAAAAATTGATAAAGCAGGAGAACATGCCTCCTGGATTACCTCCATAGCATATAACCGGAAGACAAAGCATTATTTGTCAACATCTTGGGATCATTATGCAATTATCTGGAATGGAACCAAACGGGGTAAAGTTTTCAAACATGGACAGGCAGTGAAAAAGGCTATTTTTATTCCGGGAACATCCATAATAACGACCATTGCAGCTGATGATCGCATCAGATTGTGGAATACCAACAATAAAAACAAACAATGGGGAATTTTAAAGCAGTGGAAAAGAACTAAGAAAGTCAACTCCCTTTATTATTCTTCGGCATTCAAATCTGTAATTGTGACACTTAAAGACGGAAGGATAATGAAATACAAGTACTCAAAAGGCCGATTGCAGCGACCTTCAAAAAAACGGATCTTCAAGGATGAAGCTGTATTGGGCATGTTGGAAGCTAGCGGTAACAAGTGGATATTTCTCGGCTCAAAAGGTAAAGTTAAATTTATCAATCCGTTGCAATAGTTTTCGGATTTGTATTCAGATTGTTTTATAGAATTCTTGGAAAAACCGAATAGTTTTTCTGATGTCATTTATCTTCTGATCCAGATGAGTGACCATCCGCATATTTTCCGAAGCATGTAAAATTATTCCGTTGTCTTTCGCTTTGGAAACCAGAGGAGCAAGTTGCTGTGGTTTTATTCTAACAAAAACCATGTTGGTCTGAACCATTTTTTCATCAACCTGTATTTCTTCAATATTACTAAGACCACGGGCAAGAACAATTGCTTTTTCGTGATCTTCTTCAAGTCGTTCAATATTATGCTCCAAAGCATAAATACCTGCAGCTGCTACAATGCCCGCCTGCCTCATTCCACCTCCCAGCATCTTTCTCCATTTTCTTGCTTCTGCAATAAAAGAAGAGTTTCCACATAGAAGTGACCCTCCAGGAGCTCCCAGACCTTTGGAAAGACAGATCGAAACAGAGTCAAAACCTGAAGTTATTCTGGATATGTCCAGTTTCAATTTAACCGCAGCATTGAAAGCTCTGGCTCCATCAAGATGAGTTGCTAAAGATTTGGCAGCTGCAAATTCCTGAGCTTCATCCAGATAATGGAGAGGCAATACCCTGCCCATATTGGTATTTTCCAAACAAAATAGTCTGGTTCTGGCAAAGTGGATATCATCAACTTTTATTTTTTTTTCAACTTTGTTCAAATCGAGAGTTCCATCACTTTCAAATTCGAGAGGCTGGGGTTGTACACTTGCCAGCACTGCTCCTCCACCTGCTTCGTATTTGTAAATATGGGCTGTTTGTCCGGTTATGTATTCATCACCTCTTCTGAGGTGAGAAAAAATAGCCAGAAGATTACTCTGGGTACCGGATGAAACAAAGAGAGCCTTTTCCTGCCCGGTTAGTACAGCTCCTTTTTCTTCCAATTCATTAACTGTTGGATCTTCGCCATAAACATCATCCCCAACTGGTGCTTGAGCCATTACTTTTCTCATTCGGGCAGAAGGTTTGGTGAGAGTGTCACTGCGAAAGTCAATCATGATTATATCTCTTTCCCGGAAAATCAGTCTGAAGGAAGATCCGATATTTTAGCATTTTCGTTGTTGGCCAAATTGAGTACGTTGAAATAGTGTTTATCACCATAGTAAAGAAGATAGGCAAGCACTCTTTCAATAGTCTGTTCGGACAATCCAGCCAGAGGAAGATAAGAATTCAATTGTGGAACACCATCCGAGCGGATTGAAAAATAGACCCACTCCATTTTATTGTTGGCTTTGATCAAATATTTGCTCAAACTGGCAAAACACTGTTCAGAGCGGGCAGAGGTAGCAAAAGGAGTAATGAAAAAAATCAAGTATTCTTCTTCCCAATTACATTCGAGCTTGTAGGTGTTGGCCTCGCCTTCAAAATCAAGAGTAAAACTGTATTTTTCCAGGTTGGAAATTTCAAGTTTATACCTTTTTTGGATAAAATCGATTAATTGAGTAAGCTTTTCTATTGGTTCCATGAATTAACCGTACAACTCCTGTTTTAAATGTCGTCAATTGTTCCATATTTTTCAAAGCTCATGGTAAAAGCTGCTGAAGCTTTGGTTTTGGAGCGCAATTCAGTAGCATAACCAAACATATTTCTTAATGGAACATATGCCTTAATGCTGGATTTTACAACTTTTTTTTCCATTTTTTCAACTCTTCCCTTGCGTTGACCAATATCTCCAATAACATCACCAACATAATCTTCAGGTGTAATAACAATAACAGCCATGATCGGTTCAAGTAATACACAGCCGTCTTTATCAGCTGCTTTTCGAAAAGCTTCCTGGGCAGCTATAACATATGCAATTTCAGTAGAAGCACGATTTTTTATCTCAATATCTTTGATGGTTACTTTAACATCCTGAACGGCATAACCACGAGCTCCTGCGGCGTTTGCAGATTCTTCGGCACCCTGGAGAGCAGCTTGAAGGAACTTTTTGCTATCACCGGTTTCTTCAGACAGTTCAGGAGCAAGATTAATCTGTAATCCCTTTCCTCGATCAAGAGGTGAAACTTCAAGTCTTACTTTGCCAAACATCTCTTTTTCTTTGCCATCTTCTTCAATAATTCTTTTGAATGAAGCTTCATCTTCAACTGTTCCCCTGAAAGTTTCTCTGAAAACAACCTGGGGTTTACCAGCTCTGGCTTCTACTTTATAGTCATTAACAAGCCGGTGCATAATTACTTCAAGGTGCAATTCGCCCATGCCGCTGATGAGAGATTCGCCCGTTTCTTCATCTTCATAATAATTAAAGGTTGGATCTTCTTCCATGAGAACTTTGATTGCACTTTCCAACTTGTTTTTTTCTGACATATTGCGAGGTTCAACCGCCATATTGATTACCGGTTCATATTTATCAATGGGTTCCAGCAATACCTGGATATCCTTTCGACAAAGAGTGTCTCCGGTAATAACTGTTTTCATTCCCTGGATCATGACAATATCACCAGCTACTGCTCCAGGAATTCGCTCCCTTTTGTTGGCATGCATTTTGAAAATTCTGGAAAGTCGCTCTTTCTTACCGGTTCTGACATTGATGAGTTTATCACCTTCATAAATTTCCCCTGAATAAATCCTGAAATATACTTGCTTGCGAGTTCCATCCATGGAAACTTTGAAAGCCAACATTACCAATGGATCATGTCTTTTGGGGTGAAGTATGATTTCTTCATCCTTTTTATTTTTCAATTTCTTTTTAATGGGATCCAAATCCAGAGGAGAAGGAAGATATCTGTGAATGGAATCAAGCAAAGGCTGGATACCGCGATTTTTCAAGGCACTTCCGGTTAAAACCGGCACCAGGTTTCCCGAAAGTACTCCTTTTCTTATTCCATTATGGATATCGTCACTGGTGAACTCCTTTTCTTCAATAAACTTCTCCATGAGTTCATCATCTTGTTCAGCCGCCTTTTCGATTAGTTCTGAATGATACAAGCGTGCCTCTTCAATTAATTCATCCGGGATGTCTTTGTATTCCGGTTTGTCTTCTTCTCGGCCGCTCCAATAAATGGCTTGCATTTCAACCAGGTCTATTACTCCTTCAAAATTGCTTTCCCTGCCGATGGGCAGTTGAAGAATAACCGGTTTTGTGCCAAGTCGATCCCTCATTTCATCTACAACAGAAAAGAAATCGGCCCCCATTCGATCCATTTTGTTAACAAAAGCAATACGTGGAACTCCAAATTTATCGGCCTGATGCCAAACTGTTTCCGATTGAGGTTCAACGCCCCCCTTTGCACAAAAAACAACAACCGCTCCATCAATAACCCTCAGGCTGCGTTCCACTTCTATAGTAAAATCAACATGTCCCGGAGTATCCATGAGGTGGTATTCATAATTTTTCCAAGGAAACATGGTAGCGGCTGCAGTAATTGTGATCCCCCTCTCCTGTTCCTGGGGCATCCAGTCCATTTGGGCTGAACCTTCATGGACCTCACCGATTTTGTGGATTTTGCCTGAATAAAATAAAAACCTTTCGGTTACAGTAGTTTTTCCGGCGTCAATATGAGCGACTATCCCTATATTTCTGATTGTGCTTCTGGATTTTATTTTAATTTTCTTTTTTTTACCGGCCATAGTTCCTCAAGTTATAGTTTGTATTTAAAAATTTTAAAAATGAATCAGTCATTGCTGACTCTAAGTGAGTGCAAACCGAATTTGAGATGTTGCAATTTTTCATAGGTAGAACTTATTCCCGCATCTTCAAGATCTATATTGTCAATTATTTTTTCAATTTTATAATCCATGCTTGCATACAAATTTGCAGCTTCTTGTTCACGTATTTCTACAGATTCTCTGTACTTGGTCAATTCCTGATTCAGATTTACAATTTTATCCTTTTTTTCCGCTTCTACATAACTGAATTTTTCCTTCAAGGTTTTTATCTGGAATTCAAGATCCTTGACATATTCTTCATCACGCTTTTCTTCAGGATTATTTTCCAGATAATTACTGTGTTCATGACTCAAATCCATAATGGCATATTTTAGTTTTTCAATTTTCTGTCCAAACTCAAAACGAATATCCTCAAAAAGTTGTTCCTTGAAAGCTATTGTAGAATTTAATCCTGCAATTTCAGATTCATACTGAATAAGATCATTTAAGATTTTTGAAGCTGGTTCAGAAATAATTTTTCGATTGAGAAATTTAAGAAATATTTCCTTGAGAGTTTGATGATACTCATTTCTAATTTCTAAAACACTTTTATCTTTAATGAAGTTTTCAACTTCTGAAAATTCGAGAGACTCCTTTTCTTGAGATTCCAAAAGGGCCGGAGTCGGTTCCACCAGTTTTGAGGCCATGCTTGAAATAACATTTCTCACCCTGATTAATTCTGTTTTTAGTTTGCGGGCTGTCTGGAATCGAGCTTCAGGTTTTTTGGCAAGACATTTTAAAACAACACCATCAAATATTTTGGGAATTACTTGATCCGGCATTTTTATGGATGGAGCTTGTGGTTTCTGCGAGATGTGAGCTTGCAATGTTTCCGTCGGATCTTCGTGATAAAATGGTGGCATTCCGGTAACCAGTTCATAAGCAAGAACTCCGAGAGAATAAATGTCGCTTCTGCCGTCTATTGTTTGATCAGAAGCTTGTTCAGGTGACATATATTCTGGAGTGCCAAAAACTTGGCCGTGTTCAGTAATTCTGGTGTTTGTACATGAAGGAAGCAATAATCTGGCTATTCCAAAATCAAGGAGTTTGACGACATCTTTGCGACCCATCTCTCTGGTGAGCAAAACATTCTCGGCTTTAAGATCCCGATGAACTACTCCAGCTTTATGGGCATGATCAAGAGCATCAGCTACTTGAATAAGAACATTTACGGCTCGACTCAGAGGAATTTTGCCCTGTGATTCCAGCAAAGAATCAAGTCCTTCTCCTTCAAGGTACTCCATGACAATATAATAATTACCTTCTTTTATTTGTCCAAAGTCTGTTATGTAAACGATACCAGGATGTACTACCCTGCTTGCAGCGATAGCCTCTCTTCTGAATCTTTCTACAAAATTTCCATTTTCAAGATATTCAGATTTAAGAATCTTAATTGCATAACGGCGTGGAAGGGTTTCATGTTCAGCAAGATAAACAACTCCCATTCCACCTTCGCCGATGTAGTCGATTATTCTGTATCGTTCGGATATTATCCGACCGAGAAGTGGATCATATTCCATAAAATACCTCAGTAAAACTCTACCCTTATATAAATCAAAAACCCGATGAATCCGAATTTGAATTTAATTTGCCATAAATGCCGGTAAGGCTCATTTTTTAACTCAAAGTTCTAATAAACAGTCCCTGCCTGAAATAATCAATTGTGCAAAAGAACAAGGCTGATTATTGTAAAAACTGTAAAATTTGATAAACAAGACTGTTAACAGGGCAGAAAAAAAGCAACGGGGAGACCAAGTCAGATTCAGGTTATAAAAAGTTTACCCAAAAGTAGACTTCAACGAAACATACCAAAAAAATGAAAAATATAAACCCCTTTATTTTAGTTCCAATTAAAATTGGAAATGGCAACTACAAATTGATACTATTTCAAGAAGTTAAACAAACCTGATAAGGCAAAATTCTGAATTCTGATGAATACCTTCACTTTTTGAAACAGTATCTGAATGATTGCCGATTTATCTCATGTTTCTCGCCTCTTCATAGAATATTTTCAAGGCCTGCATTTCATTTTTAAGGGGTTTGATCTTGCTCAAATTATCAACCTGGTTCAAAAGCAGTTCCACAACATTGAATACTTGTACGGCCAGTTTTTTTTCTTCCTGGAGAATCAGACTTTTTTTGCTGTCCAATTTTCTTTTCAAAATTTTTCTTTCTTTGCGGGATGTATTGATGGAATTATCGATTGAGCGCTCCAGGGCAGTTATCTGAAATGATATGTCCTCAAGCAGTTGTTGTCCATTGGCTGGGGCTGAAGCAGCATCAAGATAGGGAAAAATAGAAATCAATTGATCTATGGAAAGATGAGGATTTATCTGTAACTTTTTGAATAACAATTCCCGATCATATGATAAATCCTGAACTGCAACTCTGAGCTGCCCCGTTCTGTTCTGAATATTTTTTTCTTTATCGTTAATTTCGTTGATCAGGGAAGTTTCCTGCTGTTTTAATGTTACAAGACGATCTTCAGCAGTAGACAAGTGGGCAATTTCCACTGAGAGGTTCGGAGTCATTACTTGATAATCACGCAGTATTTCACATACTCTGTGCAATCTTTTTCTCAATCTTGCCAGCACCATTCCGTAAACTTCTTTTGAGGTCAAAGAAGAACCGGAACCAACTGATTGAATCTGAACACTGTCAATACGTCGTTCTACTTCCAGATCCACTGGAGCACCGGAACGATTTCTAGTGATAATATCCTGTACTTTACGAAGCTCATTGGCAAGTTCAGTCCCATTTTGAAAGCGATCTGCCGGGTTCTTTTCCAGACATTTCAAAATAAGATTGTCCACCTCTTTTGGTATCCCGGCTTCTGGAAAATCTTCAGAAGGAGCCATTGGGGTTTTATTTTTATGAGACAACATAATAGTGACTATATTTGGATCATTGAAAGGTGGACATCCTGTAAGCATTTCATATGCTATGATGCCGAATGAATAAACATCAGTAGTGAGATCGAGTTCACCGCCAAGACACTGTTCAGGTGACATGTAGGCAGGGGTTCCGAAAACTTCACCCGTCATGGTAATTTTATCTTCTGGATTGTTGCTTTCTACCATTTTTGCCAGACCAAAATCGAGAATTTTAACAAGTTTGCCTTCGTCAGAGTTGATAATAAGAATATTTTCCGGCTTCAAATCTCTATGCATTATTGTATGCCTGTGAGCTGCCGCCATTCCGTCAGCTATCTGAATCATCATTGTGAGTGCTTTGACAACTGGAAGAGTATCTTCTTCATCCATAAGTTCAATGAGAGATTGCCCCTGAATAAATTCTGTAACCAGATACAACCGCCCATCATCCAGTTGACCACTATCGTACAATACAACCAGATTTTTGTGTTGCAACACACTGGTTGAACGAACCTCACGGCGGAACCTTGCAACCATGTTGGCATCTGAAGCATGTTCGCTTTTGAGAATTTTTACAGCGACCTCATAATTGAGCTCCTTGTGTAGCCCTTTGAAAACTATGCCCATTCCTCCTTCACCAACGAATTTTTCAATTATGAATCTGCCACCTATTGTTTTGCCAATTAAATTTGGTTCAGCCATTGTAAATTTCCACAATTCCCATTTCAAAAAAAGATGTAAACTTTTCAACTCAGAATCAGGTGTCGCCAATTCTTCATAATTATTTGATATAGTAACAACTGGTTTGAAGTCTGATTTTTAAATTTTGCCTGTCATTCACATTTTCTTCAGAGTATGATAAATGTTAACCATGTCAATATATTTACCAAAAAACACCACTCCCCTCAACATAGCCCTGGTCGAGCCAAAAATACCTCCCAACATCGGTGCAATATCCAGGATTTGTGCCTGTACAGGTTCCACTTTATATATTGTCGGCGAAGTTACTTTCAGGGAAAACCATCCCAAAAGAAAAAGAGCCGGATTGGATTACTGGGATAAGGTTGAAAAAATTTACATTGAAGAAATCGATGATTTTTTTGAAGAAACAGGTCCTAATTTCTATTTGTTCAGCACAAAAGTCGGCAATTCCATTTATGAGATAAAATTCAAACCGGGGGATTTTCTTGTTTTTGGCAGTGAAACCACAGGGCTTCCGGAATATCTGCTTAAAAAATACCAAACCAAATCCTGCCGTATTCCCATGATCAAAAATATTCGCAGTCTCAACCTGGCAAATTCCGTTGGAATTGCAGCCTATGAAGCCCTGCGCCAAATTCATTTTGCTTGATACAAAACTTTCTGTTTTTATAAAGGAAATATTATGATTTCACGAACCGAAGCATTTAATTTGTTAAAAAAGCACAATTCTGAAACCAGTCTTATTTATCACAGTCTCGAAACTGAAGTTGTCCTGCAAAATTTGGCCAAAATACTCGAACATGATCCTGAGCTCTGGGGAATTACCGGATTATTGCACGATCTCGACTATACCAGCACCAAAAATAATATCTCTCGTCACGGACTTGCAAGTGTCGAGCTTCTGGAAGGGAAAATACCTGAACACTGTCTCAAAGCAATAAAGAGACACAATTACATCAACAATAACAGCTCTCCTCCTTCGGAACCACTCGATTTTGCTTTGCGCTGTGGAGAAACTGTTACCGGCCTTATTTCTGCCAATGCCATGGTTCGTCCCGGCAAAATGAAAGGGATGAAACCCAAAAGCCTGAAAAAAAAGATGAAATCAAAAAGTTTTGCTGCTAACGTAAACAGAGAAACCATCAAGGAATGTCAAAAACTTGGACTTGAACTTTCTGAGTTTTTCAAAATATCCATAGCGGCTATCACCAAAATAGCCCATGAGGTGGAACTTTCATGAAAAAAAATGTAAAACCTCCCAGGCAAATTATTGAAGGCCTTCCCTCCTGGTTCAATCAGTCACATCTTATCGCCTGGCTTGATTTAAAATCAGGCCTTAATTCAAATTGGGGTCAGACCTATCTTGTTCTCAACCGGGAAATACTGCTTTGCATGTGGAGAAATTCATTCAATGACAAATGGAATTATTTTCAAGTTAACCCATCTTCTCTCAGTAAAATTATCTTGAAAAACTTTGAAGAAACAATCAATCTGAAAGATTTGAAAGGTAATTCGTATTCCATCCAAATCTATAACCTTGAAAAGGAATACTTTCAGGATTTTTCAAAAAAACTCAATGATATATTGCCGGCTCTATCTCATCAATCTTCAGCACAGGAAAATTCAACAGAAGAAACTGATTTTCATGTTGAAACTTCAAAGTCAACATCAAAGAACATTACAAATTATTCATCCACAACAACCAGCACGCCCCCACCAAAAAACATAGATGAATTGATTAAGATTCTGCAAAAACGTGATTTACCCCAAAATTCTACTGATAAAAACAAATTTTACGAAGAAATCCTTGATTATATCAATGAAATCGAACTTTCAGATAATCAAGATAATCTTCCCGGGCAAAATGAAATAATCCCCAATGACAACGATATTTTTGAAAAATTTGGTTCTTTTTTTCAGCAGATACTCTATTCCTCAGCAGAAGAATTCAGCAGTGAACAAAGCCAACCTGCAAAAAGTGATAAAATTGAGAAATTCAGGAAGATTTTGTTGGCAAAATTAGAAAAAATTAAAAATTTGAAACCTGACAAAACATCTTCCAAAACTGATTCTTCCCCTGCTCTTTCTCCCTTGAAACAGCAGGAATTTGACAATTACATTTCTTCCGGAGATATGTTGCTGCAAACAATTAAAAAGCCAGCTAGAGCCATAAAAGCATATGAAATGGCATATAAAATCAAAAACGATGACCCGAATCTGCTCAAAAAATTAGCTGATGCTCACTTGGCCAACAACAACAAAAAAGCTGCCAAACATTATCTGGATAAACTCAAGCTTTTATAATTTCAACTTTTCGATTTTTGAAAGGCGAAATAATACAATTGGATTCTTGTCCTTTTTGCCTTAATATTAATATTTCTAAACCCGGGAGATAATCCAATGAAACCTCATCTCTTCCATCTGTTCATTCCTGTTTTTTTAGTCATAATTACCGCCCAAAGTTGTCAAGATTCTACTTATCATTTTTTGGACAGTTCTCGCCAACACATTCTGTATGGGGAACCTGACACCGATCCGGCTCATCAGGCAGTGGTCATGATTACCTTGGGCAACGGCGGTTGCAGTGGTACTTTAATTGCCAGGGATGTAGTCTTGACAGCTGCCCATTGTATCACTTCTCCCGAAGATATGACCGTTTTTTTTGGCAACAATACCCCGTTCGACCATACTCGGAGCGTTATCAAAGCCGAAACTCACCCGCTCTGGCTTTCCCAGGGAAGTGAAGATTTGACTTATGATATTGGCCTGCTCAGATTAGCTCAAGAGGCTCCTCCGGAAATTTCCCCAATCCCATATTTACCTTCATCTCTTGCTATTGCACAATCTGAAGTGGAAAACCTCGACCTCAATTATGTAGGTTTCGGGGTTACCGAAACCGGAAGCAGTGGAGAAAAATTGCAGATGACCCAGGTGTTGATGGCTTTTTGTGAAGAAAGTAACTATTGCCAAATTAATGTTCCCATTGAAGGCGGTGAGGTTTATGAGATGTATATTCCACCGAATACAATAGGGATTTCCATGAATCAAAATGGAGGGATTTGCCATGGTGACAGCGGAGGTCCCGCGTTTATCACCAGAGACGGAACTGAATACGTAGCCGGCATATCTTCTTTTGTTATTCACAACAATAATGATGAATGTGATTATTTTGGAGCCAGTACAAAAGTAGATCGTTACCAGGAATTTATTGAAGCTTTTCTTAATTCTGAAATCTGCAACAATGGAATCGACGATAATGATAATGGCTTCATTGATTGTGAAGATGAAGAATGCCTGGATTATCACTCTTGTATTCCCAATGCCTGTGACGAGCCTGAAATTCTGTATTGCGGTGATCAAATCACCGATTCCACCTTAAACGGAAGTTCTGTTTTCAACACTTACGGTAATGGTTGTACCTCCGGATTCAGTGTTGATTATCAGGAAATGGCTTATGCCGTTGCAGCACCACCTGATGCCACAGTTATTATTAATTTATCAATCAGTGATGCAGACACCGATCTCGAGCTGTTTCAAATCGATGAAAATTGCGATCCTGTAAATTGCACGGCTGCAAGCACCAATCCTCCCGGAAACAATGAAATGATAGAGTATCTCTCCGGAGATGCTACCCAATATATAATTGTCGATACCTGGCAGAATCCCGGAGCTTACACAATTTCGGTGGAATGCGAAAATCTTGCCCAGGAAATTTGTAACAACAATCTCGACGATGATTTTGACGGTTTGATCGATTGTGAAGATCCCGACTGTGAAGAAACAACTGCTTGTTTTACGGGAGAATGGTGTGACAACGGTATTGACGATGATAACGATGGAATTGTTGACTGTTTCGATGCTGATTGCAGAAATGATGAACATTGCCTCAATCTGGTGGAAATATGTGACGACGACGAAGACAATGATCTGGATGGAGCAATAGATTGCGAAGATGCCGACTGTTATACTCACGACGAATGCTCAAATTCCCCCTTGGAAATTTGCGACAACGAAATTGACGACGATAACAATGCACTTACAGACTGCAATGATCCCGCCTGCAAAACTTTCAAGGATTGCACTCATCCAATTGAAATCTGTGACAACGGAATAGATGATGATGGTGACCAAAAAATTGATTGTGAAGATATGGATTGCCAATCACACACCAGTTGCGAAATTCAACATGATGTTGAAATCTGCCTTGACGGGCTCGACAACGACGAAGACAATCTGGCAGACTGCGAAGATGATGACTGTTCCTCTCATAATTATTGCAACCTTACTTCAGAAATTTCTAATAAAACTTCTGAAGATGGTTGTTCTTGCACCAGCGCCGGCTTAAACTCTGAAATTCCTATCCCACTTCTTTTTACCTTTATGGGATTAAGTCTTTTTATCTTCCGTCGCAGAATTTTATCCAACTAAAATGGAATAAATTCAGTTTTTATCTACAATTATGTTTAAAAAAATCTTTAGAAAAAAATATGTATGGGCCTTTTCAACTTATTTTACAGAAGGGTTTCCCTTTTCACTGATCAGAACAGTTTCCGGTGTTTTCTTTCGAGATCTCAAAGTCAGTCTTGAAAGTATTGGCCTTACTTCTTTGTTTGGTCTCCCCTGGATTCTGAAATTTTTCTGGGCTCCTCTTCTTGACCGATATTCTACCAAAAGAAAATGGCTTCTGATTATGCAGGGAAGTCTGTGTCTGCTGATGTTTCTGGTGGCATTTATCGTGCCCTTGGATTCTTCCCTTCAAATCATAGCCATTTTGCTTTTTTCCGGAGCAATTCTTTCAGCTACTCATGATACAGCAATAGACGGTTATTATCTGGAAGCTCTGGATGAAAACGATCAGGCCAAATATGTAGGTTACAGAGTCATGGCTTATCGTATTGCCATGATGACGGGAACCGGTGTTATTGTTACCATTGGCACCATTTATAGTTGGTTTTTTGCCTATTTGGCAGCAGCCTCTATTTTTTCCCTGTTTTTTATTTTTCATCTTTTTGCACTGAAAGAAGTTCAAAAAACCGATCAAACTTTCAAAGACATGCTTAAAGGGATGCTTAAAGCCAGGGTTCTGCTCTTTAGTTTTTTGGCTGCTCTTTTTATTCTCTTGCTCCGCTGGTTTTTCAATTCTGTAATCATATTGAAATTAAAAACCAAATACCCATTTCTCAACTCTATCCACTTCTCACACTGGATTGGGATAGTTCTCCTGTTCAGTTTGCTGCTCTTGGCTTTGACTCGCAATAAAATCAAAAACGTTCTACTGAAAAACAGTGACTCAACCTATGCCAGGTCGTTTCTCACATTTGTAGACCGAGATCAACTCTCTTTGATTCTGGTTTTTATCATTTTTCTCCGGGCTGGAGAATTCATGCTGACTACAATGGTTAGTCCCTTCATTGTTGATTTGGGTATAAAAATACATTATGGCTGGATCAGTGCCGGGATAGGCCTGCCCTGTTCAATTGGAGGAGCAATCCTCGGCGGATGGCTGATCTCCCGTTTTTCCCTTAAAAAAGTTGCTTTTCCTTTTCTTCTCTTTCAAAATTCAACAAACCTTGTCTATATGGGGATTGCTTTTTATCTTCGTCCTTGGATTATTCAAAATACCGGTACAGACAGTCCCCTCTCCCCCGGTATTTTCAATATTTCTCTGGTTGCCTCCACTCATGGGATTGAACAATTTTCCGGGGGCATGGGAACAGCAGTTCTGATGGCCTTTTTAATGCGCCTTTGTAAAAAAGAATTCAAAGCTTCACATTATGCAATAGGCAGTGGATTAATGGCCGTAAGTGGTGTATTTGCCGGATTGTCAAGTGGAATTTTTGCCGGATGGCTTGGTTATGGTTGGATGTTTTTTATCAGTTTTATTGTAGCCCTGCCGGCATTGGCCATTACCCCATTTTTGTCATTTAACCGAGTAGCTGAAAGTTAAAATCAACTTCAGGGCTTTTTTTTGCGAATCATTGTCCGAGAAACAGGTCTGGATATACTATTGTTTTTCTTTTTTGACCTTTTCAATTTTCTTTTTTCTTATCCTGGTATTGTCTTCTTTTTTTTGATCAGATTTTTTTTTTGATTCTTCATCTTTTTCTGATTTGCAATTCCAGATTTTCTTGCCTTTGAGCTTGTTTTTATAAAATTTTTTGTAAAAATTTGCTTTTTTTGAATCTCCCCCAGCACACAAGAGTTGACTCAATCTGTAGGTAACCAGACGATGTCCTTCAACTTTTAAGCGAGCTTTTACCGCTTCTCTCCAGATAGCCAAATATCTTATTGTCGCCTGTTCCCGAGCTTCTTTGTTATCGTATTTCCGGGCCAATTTAAACAATCTGTCGGCATTAGTGAAAAGTTGCTTTCTTTCCTTGGGGTTTTCAAGAAGATTGTATATATCTTTTCTATTCTGGAATTTCCTCAAATTATCGATAAATTTTCTATACTCAACAGGAAGTTGCAACTTTTGAAGCTCTTTTTCTCTTTTTTTGCTGTCTTCAAGCATTCCATCCACTTCAGCCAAATCTTTTTTCAAATCTTCGTCTGTTCTTTTGGAGGCTGCCTGAGTATCACCGCCGGAATCTTTTTTCTTTTTTTTCTCAATAACCTGCTTCTCAGGGGGTTCATTTTTACTGGCAACGGTTGGGATTAATTTCTTTTTGGAGGCTGCTACTTGAGGTAATTTATGCTGCTTGGTCATCCATCTTCCCCTGATAAGTAGAAAACTTATAAAACCCGCCTGAATTGCAATAATCAAAATTAGACCCCATACCCAGAGAGAAGAAGTTTCTTGCTTGTCATCTTGGCTGTTTTTGTCATTTTCTTCTCCTTTCTGCAGCGCCTTTTCGATCATGGAAAATTCGGAATCACCTTCTATTTTATTTTTTTCTTTGTTCAGTAAATCCTTGGATTCTGATTCGGAAGATTGTGAAAAATTAAGAACATCAAGAAATTTCCTCTGGTCAAAAATCCCCATATCCCTGAGATTGTCTACAATGGTACTCGCATCTCTGGTTTCTTTTATTTCATCTACTTTTTCGGTAAGATTCAACAACTGCTTGTCTGAAGCAATAAAGCGAATATGGTCTATCTGGGTTTCCTTAAGTGGTTT
>JAWLEA010000152.1:0-8155 GCA_041686345.1 Polyangia bacterium
CTTCTGGGATGGGAACTAATTCCCGTTCCAAAAATGGATGTCATCGTCTGGCGACGGAATTTTACCTCATCAGGTTTGTCATAACTTCTTGAAATAGTTGTGGCTATATCTTCGAAGTTATTCCGCGCATCTGAGGCAAAGACTTCACCAGCCAAAAACCCCACTTCTGGGATGGGAACTAAATAATGGAATGGGAACAATAGATGGAAGGATAGAATCAGGCAGTCTGCTCTTCGAGCTCTTCCTTGATTTCTTCTTCAATATCTCTTTCTTCCTTTTTGAGTTTAGGTTTGACCTTTCTGAGCCTGAAACTCATAAAAAGACCTACTGCGGCAAAAGGAATAAGGAAAGGAAACCAAAGATGCCAACTGTAATCGGTAAGGAATCCAAGAGCTACACCCTGAATTGCCACTCCGATATAGGTAAAGCCGTTGATGGTTCCTGTGGCTGTGGCTGTGGCCTGTTTGCCCCCGAAATCTGCAGTTGCGGCTCCGGAAAGCACTCCATGGGTGCCAATAGCACCAAAAGCCATAATGATTACAATTCCGAAGATGAGATAAGGTTTGAGATAATTTGCATCGGGAACCAGGGAGATGATTAATGCTCCTCCAATTAAAGCTGCCAACATGATTGAATAGAGGAAGGTGGCAACAGGCAATCTTCTGGAATCAAAAAATTTGTCGGAAATAAAACCGGCGGTAAAAGAGCCGCTGGCTCCAGCGAGGAAAAGACCAACCCCTAGCAAACCTCTGACTCCGGGACGACTGATGTCTACGGTCCAGGCTCCGAACCAGTGAAACATGCCATCTCGCAAAACACCGGTGCACAATTCGATGAAAGCAACTGACAGAACCACGGGATGGGTGAGAATTTTCTTGAGGATCATGGAAGTCGGAATCTTGACATCTGAGTCAAATTCGGTATCTGTTCCGGTGGAGAAATCTGGAAATCCCGCATCGGCAGGAGTGTCCCGAATAAGGGTAAAAGTGGCAATAAACATAACTCCCAGCAGACCTGAAGGAATGAAGAAATAGAATTGGGGCAAACCTTCGAATAAAGCGGCCATAACCATAGGAGAGATAGTATAAGCCAGGAAAAGACCCAGGGAAATCAAAATGCCGAAAATTCCACCGAATACTCCACGTTCTTTAATATTGAACCAGTTGGAATTGACTTTGACAATAGCAACAGCGGCAAAACTCTGGAAATACATGTTGAAACCATATAAAATGGCCATTTTAAGAACAAAATAATCGAACCATTGGGTTACCAGCAAAACTCCCATGACTGCATTGACCATACAAGAGCCGGCGGTAGCTATGAGCATTCCCTTGCGACCACCAATCCTGTCGGTCAGAGGACCGTTGAAAAGAAAAGAAACACCATAAACAATAGCGCCAGTCATGGTCATCAAACCAAGACCGCTATTAGTCATAATTTTCAGTCTTTCAAAACTTTCCTTGGCAGGAATATAGCTGTAACGCCCCATGTACAGGGAAGCATAAGCCAATCCCAGCGGAAACCAGTTAAAAAACCTTCTGATCGAGAATTTCCGTTCATATTTTAAACCAGACATATTAAAACCTCATTTTGGGGGAAGGGAACCAAAAAAATTGGACAAAGAACTTCAATCTCGGACAAACCATAAAAACTAAGGACGTTCATGAAATGATGATGCAAATACCCGGATTGGAAAAGATTAAAATTACTGAGATGTAATATTTCCATAATGGAAATACGCGGAAAAAAATAATCTATCACATCTTTATTTTCTTTTAAACCTTAGATTTTAAGAAAATTCTCTTTTTTTCTAAATTTTAATATATTTTGCCAGGAATACCAGCAAATCAAATTCAAACAGCAGGTTCTATTTAGTTTCCATCCCAGAATGGGGGTTTTTGGCTGGTGAAGTCTTTGGCTCAGATGTGCGAAGTAACTTCGCAGATATAGCCACTAATATTTCAAAAAGTTACGACAAAGCTGATGAGGTAAAATTCCGTCGCCAGACGATGACATTCTATTTTGGGACAGAAGCTTATTTGGGACAGAAGCTTATTACTGTTGCAATCTTCAACTCAGGTTTGCAAACCATGTTGATTAATGCTAACCCTGTTCATTATAATCAGTTGTTTTTTTAATTGACGACTTTACCAAAACGCGAGAGAAGCAGCAAAATTTTAATATCATGATTTATTTTTTTCTTTTTTCTTTTCTGTTCCCCGCCAAGCTTAAGGGTACTCCACGCCCTGACAAAATTTTTATTGCCCTCCAGGGTAACAGACGCAGTGATATTCTCATGATTCCACGTCATCCCCGCAAAGGCGGTGGACGCTATTATACCAAATCCAAAAAAACTCCGGAATCATCGCTCCAATGCCACCAACACAAACTCATTTATACTTCCGGCAACAAAATTTACTGGCTTGATACCCGTAAACGCTACAAAACTCATAAAATCGGCGAATTTCCTCAATCTCTTGTTTATTTCAAAGGTTCTCTTCGCAGTTTTATAAAGCTGTCTCCAGACGCCGATAAATTGGCCTGGCCTCTTGAAGTTGCTTTTCAAATAAAAAGTTTTGACGGTAAAATGAGTCAAAAAATCATGCCATCCCAAGGAAGCAGAATAATTCATCCTGTCAGTTGGCATCCTGCCGGGGGCGAAATCTTTCACCTCACTCACAATCCGGAAAAAGGTTCCATATCTCTGCATTTCCGCCCCCTGCTTAAAAACAAAGATCGCCTTGAAATTACCCCCATCAACAAGGGAATCAAGAATATTTCAGGTCTTCAGAGCTTCTGGTCCCCAGATGGTCAGTGGTTCGCCCTCAACATGGATCTTCAATTGAAAAACAAGAAAAACCGCCGATTTTTCTTGATTCTCAATCTAAACAACGGCAAAACCAAAACCTTTCCCAAACACTGGAATTTTTACAAACTTCACGGTTTCAGCAACAACAATCGTCTCCTTTTCAGTGGCAGAATTTCCAGCCATTCCAAGATCTATTCCCTCGCTCTGGGGAAAAATTACAAGGTGAAACCGATCTCCCGTTTGTACAAAAACAAAGTTCACAGTTATATTTCAAGCCTTGACTCTTTTTTGCTTTATAAAAAGTACAAAAAATGTCCTGACAGACCCCGCCTGATTTCACTGTTTGTAAAAAAACAAAAATTTAAAACCCTGCTGCCCTGGAGTAAATGGAATCAAGTTTTGGCCAGCGATTTCACCCGTACCTGGGGGCTTTTCAGAGCAGGAAGCAGTTGCAAAACCAACAAACCGGCTCTCTATGTAATGAGATTGAATGGAACCCTGCTCCTGCGAGATCTCAAAAAAAGAAAATACAGGATTCTAAGAAATGCATCACCTGAAAATGTTGCTCTCTGTCAGTAAACATTTTTTCATAAGGTTTATCAACCTGGTTACTATTTTTCTGATTACTATTTTTAAAAATGGAGGTTTTCATGGGGATCAAGAACAAAGGTCTTATTAACATTCACCACTTGAACCAGAATCAAATGCTTCATATTCTCAATCTGGCTGCAGAATTGAAAAGTGCCCTCAACCACAAAAAACCTGAAGATTACAAATTGGGCAAAGGTAAAGATATCCTGCTGGCACGCCTTTTTTATGAAAATTCCACCAGAACCAGAGCCAGCTTTGAAATTGCGGGACAACGTCTCGGTTTCAACATTACCGGATTTGGCTCCACCGAAGGCTCTTCGGTCAAAAAAGGTGAATCCCTGGTTCATACCCTTGATATGTTTGATGCCTACCAGGCGGACGTTCTGGTTTTGCGTCACCCTCTGGACGGAGCAGCCAAAGTTGCCCGCAACCGACTGCAAATTCCCGTGTTCAATGCCGGTGATGGAAAACATCAACACCCCACCCAGACAATCCTCGATCTTTTTACCATTATGGAACATACCGGCAGGCTGGATAATCTTGAAGTTGGATTAAGCGGCGATCTGAAATATGGCAGAACAGTTCACACTCTGGCTCTGGCTCTTTCCTTGTTTTCCAACAACAGAATTCATCTCTACTCTCCTCCCAATCTTCCCATGCCCCCCAGTATCATTCAACTGCTTGAAGAACGCAATACCAAGGTTGTTCATCATGACAACCTCGAAAATATGGTGCCCGAACTCGACATCTTTTATCAGACTCGGATTCAAAAGGAGAGAATGCCCGATCCCTTTGAGTATGAAAAAGCCAAAAAAGGCGGAGTTTTCAACGACCGTTGCATGAAATTGACCAGAGATGGCTTTGGCCTGATGCATCCCCTGCCCATCGATAAATCACTCCCGGGAATTGATCCTGGTTTGGATAACCATCCCAAATCCATTTACAAGAAGCAAGCAGGAAACGGTATCCCTACCCGCATGGCACTAATGGCTCTATCTCTTGGCCTGACCAAAGATCTGCCGGTAAAATCAGCACCGGTAAAGCCGATAATTGACCATTTTTATAAAGAACTTCCCATTCGCAAAACTTCTCCCAAAAAAGAAGTCTCTATCCGGCCTATTCGGGAAAGTGGCGTAGTTATCGATCACATGATTCCCTATTCAGAAAGACTACTCAGTATTCTTCTCAATGTTGCAGACAAAAAAAACGCTTACCGGGCTGCAACTGTGAAGTCCGTCAGCAGACCGAACAACCTCAAGGGAATGCTGATGATAGAAAACAGAAGACTTACCAAAGAAGAACTACATTTGATTGCAACTCTCAGTCCGGGTGCCCGGGTCAACAATATCACAGACGCACAAGTAACAAAAAAACTGGAACTTTCTCTGCCCAGACTCATTGAAGGCATAGATGAATTACGCTGTCCCAATGTAAGTTGTATCACCAGACCCAGGCATCAGGAACACATCAGTCCCCGCTTTGAGAAAATTGGCTCAGAAACTTTGCAATGCTCATATTGCGGCCACGTGGTAAGCTCCCAGGAACTCTTCAATCATATTTAGTTCCCATCCCAAAAAGGAAGGTCATCACCTGAACACGGAATTTTATCTCATCTACTTTGTCATAACTTCTTGATATAGTGGCAACTATGTCTTCGAAGTTATTCCGCGCAGCTGAGACAAACTTCTCATTCAGTTAATAACCCCCATTCTGGGATGGGAACTATTTAGTTCTGTTTATGTTATTTTCTACTCAGTTCTAATTCTCCCTGAATTCCAACCGGATTTATTGATTTTTTTCAGAAAATACTTGATATTTGCCGAAAAAGTAATTAATTAGATTTCTACGCTCTGAAATACCCACGTAAAAACACCAATTTTAGGAGTTTAACTTTGAATATAAACAGAATTTTGTCCAAATATCTGCTTTCTCTTTTGCTTATTTTTTCCCTGCCTGTTTTTTCAGGATGTGGCAAAGAAGCCAAAACCACCGACGAAAATTCAACCGAACCAAACACTAAATCAGCGATTCAAAATAAAAATTCAGATAAAATCGATCTGGAAAGTGATTTTTTGCTGGATAATTCCTGCAAAGCAGATTCAGATTGCACCACCCATCCCAAAATTTACAAAAACGATAAGGGCAGTTGCTGCAAAGAATGCGGTCATCAAGCCATCAACAAAAAAGCTCTGGCTGCCCATCATAAAGTCTGCAAAAAATTATCCGACAAAGGCTGCCCTGAAAAAGAATGTAAGGCTCCCCCGGGAGTTGCCTGTGATCAAGGTAAATGCAAACTTAAAAAATAATTAGATGATAACTATTTTTATGATATTATGATATACTGATTGACCTTCTCCAGCAGTGCTTAATTCAAGGAGAAGTCCAAGGAGGTCCTGTTTTGAAAAATCTATTTAAACTATTTTCCCTTTTATCAATAATTTTTTCTCTGGCCTTTGCCGGTTGCTCAGATGACGGCAATTCCAAAGTCACCGCCGATCCCCATGACAGTAAAGCACCGCTGTCAGCTCATGACCCTCTCTTTGAAGGGGCTCCTACCAACGATGAACTTCCAGAAGACGGCAAGTTTGACGCTGTTTACCCCGAAACCTTTGATTTGGCAGACAGCCAATCAGCAATGCGCAGCCAGGGTGGTCGCGGCGTTTGCTCGATCTTTGCTACCGTCGCTCTGATGGAACATCTCTACATCAAAGAAGGCACCATTGCCGATCCCGATTTCTCCGAGCAGTTCCTGCAATGGTCCGTTAAAAATGAAGTTAATTCCTTCCCCAATACCGAAGGTTCCAACGCCAGATACAATCTGCAGGCCATCAACCGTTACGGCATCGTCCTTGAAGATATCTGGCCCTATGAAAGCCGCGGCTGGAACTCCTCTGACGATGAACGCTGCGATGGTAGCGACAATCAGCCTCTGGTATGTTACACCAACGGCGATCCTGATCCTGAGGTTCTCGAAGTTGACCGCTGGACACTTCCCCGAGGTCGCTACGTCAACAGTAGAACCCGCTCCATCAAGGCTTTTCTTACTGAAAATAAACAGGGTGTTGTAGCCGGAATGACCTTTTTCTATCAATCCTGGAATCACGGTGCTTCCAAACTCCCCATAAACAAAGATTACTGGAGTGAAGGCTATGTTCTCTATCCCAACGAAGCTGACAAAGAAAAAAGCCTCGAAAGCAGAGCAGGACACGCTATTCTTATTATCGGCTGGGATGACAATCTCGAAGTTCCCAAACTCGACGGCGAAGGCAACGTGATCAAAGATGAAAACGGAGAACCGGTTACGGAAAAAGGCTTCTTCCTCTTCAAAAACTCCTGGGGTACAGGAGGCTTTGGTATCAGAAACAAATACGGAGACGGTTACGGCTGGCTTTCCTACGAATATGTACGTGAATATGCAACTGTTTATGGTGCCGGCATTCCTGAAGTTGCAAGTGACGAAGTCTGTGACGACGGCATCGATAACGACAAAGACGGTGATGTTGACTGTGAAGACACAGATTGTGCGGAAAATCCCAATTGCAAGCCCGGACTCAAATTCTCAGATGAACCCCAAGTTGACATACCAGACAATGATTCCCAGGGCATTTCCTCTGTAATCAACGTTGATCAACCCGGAACCGTAGGTAAACTTTTCGTCAAAGTTGATATTACCCACACTTACATAGGTGATCTTCAAATCAAACTTCTCGGTCCCGATGGTACCGAAGCAATTTTGCATGACAAAGAAGGTTCTTCCGAAGACAACATCAAACAGACTTATGTTGTCACCGATTTCGACGGCAAATCCATCGCCGGCGAATGGACTCTGAGTGTTATTGACACCGCCAACTCTGATACCGGAACTCTCAATTCCTGGTCCCTCGAATTCCAACTCACCGGCGATATTCCGGCTGAAGTCTGCGACGACGACATTGATAACAATGGCAACGGCGATATCGACTGTGCCGATGCTGAATGTGCTGACGATCCAGTTTGTCAAACAGCTCAGGATATCGACCTTACCAATGAAGCCGATGCCGAAATTCCCGACAATGATCTGGAAGGCCTCCAGTCAACTATCGATGTTGAAGCCGTCGGCATCATCGAATCACTAACTATCTCAGTTGATATTACTCATACTTTCCGCCCCGACCTCCTGGTTAAATTGGTCAGCCCCGGCGGCACCGAAGTTATTCTCTATGACTTAGAAGAGTATGAAGAAAACCTGATCCGCTCCTTCAACGTACCCGACCTTATCGGTACAGAAATCGAAGGAATCTGGACTCTGGTTGTTATTGATCAATATGAAGGTGATCTGGGAACTCTCAATTCCTGGCGTCTCGAAGCAACCGTTCAATAACATCGCCCAACATTCGGGGCTCCATCCCTGAGCCCCGATCATCTTCCAACTCCCCCCTTAAAACTGATAAACAAATCCAAATACCCTTCGCCCAACCTCTCCCAGATTTCTAACCTAACGGAGTTATGTTTTTACCCCTGTCTCTCCCAGATTTACAACCTAACGGAGTTATGTTTTTACCCCAATGTTTTCACCCCATTTGGTTGTTTTGTCTCTAATCTTGAAAATATTGTCTTTGGAGTTTGTTCAACAGAAGAGGATCATTTGGAGTGAAACTCTGAAGGATGCAGATTCTGTCAATTAATGCAGTTTTCGATAAAAGCGCGCAGAGGGGGTGTCATCACCAGGGTGATCGAGTTCTAATTTGACAATAGTCATAAAATTTGATCTAAGAT
>JAWLEA010000153.1:0-8153 GCA_041686345.1 Polyangia bacterium
GCAATTTTTAGGAAGGGAGGGCACAGGACCCTCCCGTACATTGCTGTGGAAGTGAATTATTGGTTTTTTTTATTTTTCAAGATGGTATTGGGGATTGCAGTGGGGGTGGAAAATTACAGGAGGGTTTGGTATTTAATTTTTGGGTGGAAATTTGACCTGGTCAGGTTTGACTTGGTCGGGTTTGGCTTTCTTTACTTTTTTAAAAACCAGTAGCAGTGCCGGAAGAACTGCGATACTGGCGATTAAGCAAAGCCCAATGCCGATTGTCAACAAAAAACCCATGCTTTGCATCGCCTTGTAATCAGCCAACATCAAAGCAGCAAAAGCCACCATGGTTGTAAGTGCAGCCACGATTACTGCTGCTCCGGTACCCTTGAGCAAAGTATCCAGTTTGGCATTTTTGTTTGATTTGCGACTTTCGCGATATCGATGAACCATGTGGGCTCCTGCGTCTATACCGATGCCAAACAACAATGGCAAAGTGACAATATTGGCAGCCGTAAAATCGAGATTGAATAATGACATCACTCCCAACATCCAAACCCAACCGAGCATGACCGGGAGCATAGCCAGAAGAGTATCAAGCCCGTTACGAAAGATTAGCAACAAAATCAACATGACAAGAATTACAGAAACCAGGGAAGCCCACATGAAACTGCTGATAATCAATTCTTCGTATGGTTGAATATCTACAGCCAAACCCGAGGCCTGGGGTTCTATTTTTAATATTTTTCTAGAAAACTTCCCGGCTCTGGAAGAATCCCATATATCACCGGAAGGATAAACATAAACTGCAACTGCATCTTCCTGCAGGGAGATATTGCGCTTTTTCAATACAGCCGGAACATCCTCCGGAGCAAATTTTCCGCGCTGACTTGCTTTCCCTGCGGTTAACAGCGCTCTTTGCAAAATATCAACCAAAATTGTTTGTAAAGCAGCAAGTTTTTGTCTGCCTTCATCGGGCAAATTTGTAATAACATTATTCAGGTGCTTGAGAGCTTTTACAACTTTGCGTATTTGAGAGGATTTTTTTCCGGAATTTTCAATACCTCGGGCGATAAACTCAAAAATATTCTGAAGATCAAGCAGTTGTTTTTGTACATCCTCGGGGGAAACCGGTGGTGACGTATTACTTTGTATATATTGACAAGCTTCTTTTCCAAATTGTTCCATGCCCGTGTTCAGAGCCCGGAGCCTTTTTGGATTTAAATCCGGGAAGATATCTGCAACTGTTTGAACTTTTGCCACCAAGGGATCTTCCCTCAATTGAACTGCCAATTTCTTAGCTTCAGCTATTGATTTTTTTTTGATCTGAGCAAAAGCCACTCCCATTCCCTCGATATTTTCTATCATACCCAAGGCTTTTCTTGCTTCGATGTTTTCAGGGAGGAAATCAAAGTAACGACCATCATATCCAGGACCACTTCTGACAAAAAGATAAATTGACAATATAAAAGCTATAGTGGCACCTGTAAGTATCCAGCGGGAAAATTTCGACACAAAATAGAGCACTCCGGTGACACCAGGAATTCCGCGAGCAGGAGTTTTAAAATTGCCACCATCAATTCCCATGAGAGGAGGAATCAGCAAAAAGGTGCAAACTACCATTACAGCCAACCCGATAGCGGTTATAACCCCCAACTGGGAATAGGCAGTAAAATCGGTGGTCACAATACACAGAAAAGCGGTGATTGTGGTAATGGCTCCAGTAACAACTCCAGGGCCGGCCAGGACCAAGGCTGAATGCATGGCTGCTGTTTTATCCCTGCCTGTCCTCAACTCTTCACCATAGCGATAAAGAGTATGAACTCCAAAATCAATTCCCAACCCCATCAGCACCGAAGTAAAACTGGAAGTTACAAGATTAAGCCCTCCATAAAATAACTGGCTTATCCCCAAAGTAATAATAACACCGGCGGCCAAGGGTACAAGAGCCAGAACAGTAAATCTCAAAGAACGAAAAGCTATAAAAAGAAGCAACAGAATACCCAGAGCTGACAACAACGAGGTTTTAATGATGCCACGATTGAGGATTTTGATTTCGTCAGCTGCCAGAGCCGGCTGCCCGGTGAGATCCGCTCTGATTTTGTCGAACTGGTTATTATTGAGGACTTTACGAGCCTGTTTGCGAATATTGTGAATAACAGGTGCCAGATAACTGCCTTCATCACTTTCTAACTGGGGAAAAAGAAAAATAAAGTGAAGTTTACCGTCAGGACTGATAAAATATCCATTTTCATCAAGATTGCGACCACCACTTGAAGCCTGATCTTCCAGAACAAAAAAGGGGAGAAATAGTGATGGTTTTTTCAATTCCTGAGCCAGAGTTTGCAAAAAATCAGTGGTAAATTTTAAAACAGCCGGATCAAAATAACTCTTCTTCATTTTTTGAGCAGTGGCAGGTTTACCCTGGGTGAGGTTTTCAGCAACTTTTTTAATAATTTGTTGTTTTGCAATGTTAACAATGGAAACCAAATCGCCTTTGAGCAATGATTTTCCGTGTTTTTCGACTAATTTGTCCAACAATTCCAGGAGTTGAGGCTCTCGGACTATCAACAATTCGGCTACTTGCCGAGGTCCCATCCTGTGCAAAATTCTCCCTTTCAGTATTTTTATTTGAGCCAGTTGCCGGGCTAATTTGTCTATTGCCTGCTGCCGTTGTTTTTTTCTGCCTCCATGAATCACAAACACCATGGAATCGGATGAGCCAAAATCAGCAAAAAACTTTTGTTCTCTGGCTTTGTAGGAAAAATCATTGCTGATTAAATTGTTGCGAGAAGTACTTACCTGGAGAGGAGCAAAAACTATTATCAACCCGGAAACCAGAACAGTCAAACCAACTATGCCCATGGACAAACGAGGTCTGCGGAGGGAAAAAGATGCCAGATTGACGAAGAAACTGGTTAAGGGGTGAATTTTGCTTTCAGGATGCGACATGGCTTAACTCAGTGGAAGATAAGAAAAGAATTTATTTGGCATCATATTCTTCGCAAACCCGATAATAAACAGATTCCAAATTATCAGCAGAATTGGCTATGGAATATTCCTGTGCTTTTGCCAGATAATCTTTTTCAGCTTGCTGCAATTCATCGGGATGTTCAAACCAGTAATCTATTTTTCTGGTAAGAGCTTGAATATCTCGGTGAGGATACAGAAAACGATCATCAAGAGCAAATTGGCTGGTGGCGCTTTTACTGGAAGAAGCAATAAGTACGGGCAAACCGCAGCCCATCGCTTCGAGAGCTGTCATACATTCCACTTCTACTTCGGCTGCATGAATATAAAGGTCGGAAATGTTGTAATAATAAATTACTTCTTCCGGTTTCAAAAACTTGAAAAGAGGAGGATTAGGCAATTTGCTACCCAATTTGCGCAAGTGCTTTTTTCTTGGTCCCTTGCCCACCAGAATCAGTTGGATATCATCTTGATGCTTGGATGCAGCCACAGCTTCGATCAGTTTATCCTGTCTTTTTTCCCGGGCCAGCCTTCCTACGGTGAGCAAAACAAATTTATTTTTCAATTCTGTGGTTCGTTTATAATCACCGGGGCAATAATCAGGCTGAAGACCGTTTGAAATAACCACAGTTGGTTTCTCAAAACCATGACGTCGTATTTCTTCTTCGGCAAATTTGCTGGGACAGATTATTAATTCACTTTTATTGTAGATTTGCTTGAGAAAAAGCTTGTAAAGAAGCTTAACCGCCAGCCGGGAACGAATGTTGAAGGCATGAAGCAAATGCTCGGCCTGAACATGGAAGGTGGAAACCACGGGAATTCCCAACTTGTTTGCAATGGTGGCAGCTTTTGACTCCAACCAGAAGGGCATGTGAAGATGCACGATATCGACATCTTGCAGAGCTTGAGTGATAATTTTTTTGTCAGGCTTTCCCAAAGTCATTTGATAACGCTGAATTATTCCCTTGAATAGAGGAGGATAAAATTCGGGAACCACTATCTTATGGTTACCAGGCTTTCCGGTTGAAATGACAATTACTTCATGGCCCTTCTGGCGCAACAAACGACTGAAACGCATGGTGGAAATAACGCAACCATTACGAACATCATCGTATGCATCTATAACCATAGCAATTTTAAGCTTTTTATCAGCTTTCATATATGTTCTCTCAATTAATGTTTGTTTTTGAGGTTCAGTTGCCAGCAATTACCGGCACGATTTTACCATAAATTTGACGGCTTTGTTTCTTGTTGGTTCTGGTTTTTACAAAAATCATGAATAATAACCATGACAGTTATTATTCAAACAAAGTCTCCTTCTGGGCAATAACATCTTCGCAGGTAAAAGTATCATCAACTTTGACATACTTGAAATTGCTGAGGGCGGCATCCGGATGAGTAACTGACTCGGGAGTAGTATCAATGATGGCTGAAGAAGCTCCAACGGTAATCTGGCTACCTTCCCAGTCGATAAGTCCCTGAAAACCTGAGGTTGTAACTTCTTCTGAAGTCAAAACCGTATATTCCCGGGAAATTACGTAAAGCTCTCCGGACAAAGTACCGGTCAATCTTACTGTGAGGCCCGGATTGCCGTCATTATCTTGGTCAAACACCCTGGGATCATCTGCCTCTGTGGGCAATTCTTCATTTTCAACATCACTGAGATTCACCGCCTGAAGTTGATAGTATTTGTGCTGATAAAACTTGTATCCTTCATTGTATGGCAGCAAAGAAACAGGTTTGTCTTCAATATCCAAGGAATCAACAAAAGCCTGGGGAATAATTGTTGTCTGCAAGTTGGTATCAGCCTCTACGTCGATGGCACAGTTTTTTTCGGAAGCTACCAGAGAAGTGCCATCCTGAGAGATGGTCACCAGCAAATAGTTGATATGAAAAGTATCCACCGCTCCAATCATAGGATAGTTGATAACAGAAGCAAGAACCTGTTTTTGAACCCAGACACCGGCCAGCTCAGGTGGAGGATCTCCAGGATCAATGATATCTCCATCATCTTCGGAACCATCGTTGACCAGATCAACACTTCCATCAGTAATGTCTTCTTCCACATCGGTTCCACCATCCTGAGACCAGTCATAATTATTATTGTTGGAATCTTCACATGAACTCAATAGCAAAAGCAAAATAGATAATATAGTGATAATTTTTATAATTTTCATAATTACTCCTTAAATAATACTAGAGTGCTATTTTAAGCCAAAGAGAGAATAATGTCATCCACCCTTCGGAAGAAAAACCCGGATACCCCGGATTATTTGTTTGAAATCCGCCACTTTCAGGCATGTATTCATCTGTAAAAATATTCTTTGAATCAACAAATTCATCAATAACCGGATTTGGGTCGTCGGGATTCTTGGCATGACTACGTGGCAACATATGATGAAATTGAGCGGAAATTCCAGCAACCATTTCCAAACCGTGCCAAGTAAAGGGATGGGAAACACCAAGAGCGAAAGCCAGCCGATTGTTATCTACATAATTTGTGCGACCTTCCTGCACCGGAACCGGAGTAGGCACGAACTGGGCGTCAAATCCAAGGTTCGTCTCCCCTATTTCACCTTGAACTGATAAAACTGCAGAAAAAGTATCCTGCCATGGATTCACCGGCTTTTCTCCATGACGATCAACATAATCTGACCATTTGTAATACATCAAAGTTCCTCCCAGAGTCAGCGAAGAACCCTTGTTACCAAACTTATAGCTACCGCCCAAAGCAGCTCTGAGAGGCTGCCATCCGTAGACCAGGGTAAATTTTTGAAGAGTCTTGTCATCGCCTTCCTGATTTTGATAATTGTAGAACTGAATATCAGAAACACCTTCAGTTTTGCTTTCACCGGACAAGTGAACAGTTGCTGTCAACAATGCCTGCTTGGACAAAATCAACGCAGCAGCAAAATGGGGGATAAAACTGGTAGTTATTTCAATATTGGAATTCAGATAACTTACTTCCTGCTCAGATGCGTCAGGCATGTATAATTCTGTGGTGGTCATGGCAGTTTGACTCATTGTCAAGCCAGTCCCAACCTGAAGCCAGGAATTCATTTTTCCCGCAAGGGCAAAGGAAATAACAGAAGCCTGCATCCTGTCTTCAAACAATTCATAATGCAGGGAATTGGAAAAATATTGTTCTCGTTCATCAACATAAAAAGGGCTTTGCACCTGAAAGGCTTTCAATGGCAAAACTGCCTGAAATCCGAAAATTACACTGCCCTGAACAAATGGAATAACCGTTCCCAGAGACAAATACTGAGAATAACCTTTCGTTTCACTGCTCCCTCTTTTGTTTCTTAACAAAGATGTTGGCAAAGGGCGATAAGCAGGAGTTTGATCGTTAATTGGCATGGAATCAAATATTGACTCAGGAACATCATATTGACTGCTTTTTGGCAAATAGGATATATTTAATCCGTTGTAATAGTTTACAACTCCAATAGTAAAAGACTTTTTCTGATTAAGAAGCAAAGAGGGATTGGAATAAGTTGCCCCTGCTCCGGAAGAAAAAACCTTGCTCCCCAACGGATTGATGGAATTATGGTCACCAAAGTTTTCCAAAATAGTAGTAGCCGCTACTTGGGGAACACCTTGCATAAAAGCCAGCCCAATCACAAAAACAAATATAATTTTTTGGTTCATATTATCTCCTGTCTTGATACATACCATATGTTGCTTCCAATACAAAATAAAAGTACTCAAAATAACCCGACCGGATCAAATCTCACCTTCAGAACACGTTCAAATTAAATTTCACTTTTTTTCCACTTTTCTCCAACCGGTTTCACCAGAATATTTTTTTGAAGCTCCAACAAATCCGAAACATAGATCATATTGCTCTGTTATCCATAATATCTATGACCAAATTACTTTCTATGGGATATTTTTTTAAAAAAGTTGAAATTTGCTTCATTTTACTTTAAACAACATAAATAAGTTTTTGTTTTAAAATCTTTCATATTCATCAACTAATATATTTTAAAATATAATTTCAAGGAGTTATTATGCTTAACAAATTCTTTCTATTATTAATCAGTTCGATTTTATTAATTACTATCGTTTCTTGCGACGATGACAGCGAAAGTGAAACCCTGGCCGATAAATGCGACAATATCTGCCAGAAAGAAGATGAGTGTGATGAAAATTCAACTCAGGAAGATCTGCAATCTTGTATTGATGATTGCAATTCTTTTGGTGAAAATATGCTTTCATCTTTTCTCAATGAAATGAACAGTTGTGCCAAATCTACTACTTGTGCAGACTATGAAAACAATGAAGACTATTGCTTTGAGCAAAGTCAAAGTGCTTGCACCACTGATATTACTTCCATGAAAGAAGGAATGTGCACCAAACAATTAGTTTGTAGTGGAATAGAAGAACCAACCACTGAGGAAATCGATCAATGTGTTGCCAACATGGACTCCAGTGATTCTGAACTGTTTGAATGTTTTACCGAAGCCGCTATTTCAGATTACATAAGTTGCCTTGATACCTGTGAATGTGAAAACTTTGAAGCTTGTAACCTTGGTTGTATGGAAACAGAACTTGGTATCAACTTCAGTGATGATGTTCAACCAGCGAAATAATATTATTGAACCTAAAGCAAATTCAAGTATTTTCTAATATCCTCAGATTTCACAAACTTATCTGTATTTTTCCCCGGTCATCACACAAATAGTCATTTTTCCAAACAGGGGTTCAAGGAGAAATCTTTCAAGAAGTTACTCCGCACATCTGAGGCAAACTTCTCATTCAGTCAAAAACACCACTTCTGGGATGGGAACTAACTATCATGCCAAAAATAACAAAAGCGAAACCATTTATCCGGTGTTCAATAATTTACCAAAGACCACCCTGAAAAACCCGGGCTTGGGCATCGGTATCGGCATCAGTATTTTAAAATGACCAAGACGGCATTGCCGACATTAAAGACAAATGCCCCAATAAACCCGGTTCAGCCAAAAACAACGGCTGTCCCAAGAAAGTTATCCCCAGAAAAAGGGGAAACATAATATCTCCCCGCCACCCAGGAAGAATAATTAACCCTAATAATCCTCCCCCCAAACCATCTTCAACCAAAAATACTCCCTGAACAAGAATATATCGTTTCTAAATTAATAGTTTAATGGATCCATATTGCAACTCCAAACGCATCTCGAACACTGTCTTCAAATAATGGGGATACTTTG
>JAWLEA010000154.1:0-8138 GCA_041686345.1 Polyangia bacterium
GTGCAAAGTACCGATTATGATGCTTCTGCCAATCTGATTCTGGAGTTGGAAATTATTGTAAAAATTATCAAAAAAAATAGTTTTTTAATCATTTGCTTATTCCTGAACTATCTGAGGAAGATTTACTTTTATGATTAATTTGGTTGTAGGAGTTGGTTTTACACTGGTCTGGTCGCTATCATTAACATCTGAAGCTGAACTGGAGCTTGAGCTGTTGAGACACATGGAGCCACCTGCTCCGGAAGCACTGACGTCATCTCCTTTACTTCCTCCCTGTCCCTTTGATTTGCTGTTTCTGACAGAAGCCGGAAGAAAGGAGTTAATATCAAGCTCAACCCGGGGATATAAAAAAGCCGGCAGCGTAACCTGCATAAAACCTGATTCTTGCTTATTATCACGGGAAAAAAGATATTCATCCTGATAACAATAGCCTGCCTGTAATTGCCTGTTGCATTTTCCTGACTTCAACTCCAGACAACTCTTTTCCTGCTGCAAAACCATCTCTCCGGAAATAAGGCAAAGGCGACCGCTTTTGAACTTGAATTTATCATAAACTGAAGAAGAATTTTTCTTGGCACTCCCAGCTTTTGTACCTGACTGTTTTCCTTCGTTAACCATTTTTGCCATCATTTTTTTGCGAACTGAATCTGGCAATTTGGTGGAATTTGAGATTTTGAATTTAGTAAATCCCTGTTTCAGAATAAAATCGGCCGATCCTATGCTAACCTTTAATTCATCTGAACTTACTTCAAAACTTCCCCTCTTGAAAATGGGAAAATTATTTTCAAGTACCAGCAAAGACTTATTGCCAACATTGATAATAGTTTTATCTTGCAACATGATCTTTAAACTGGATTTTTGTCCTGTCCTCACCAGCCAGGTATTGCCTGATTTTTGTTTCAAGGTTGGATTACCTTTGCTTGAAACAACTTTGGGTTTTTGAGCAAAAGATGGAGTTACCGTTAAAATACTTACAATCAATGTCAGGGCAAGAATCATAATGACAACCTCCCTTGGATTCCCAGCATAGTGATAAATCTGTCATAATTAAAATAAGCAGCTGTGGACCAATTGTTGGAATATTGCAATTTAAGTTGCAGTTTGAATCGCTTCTTGCTGTCCAGATCTCTGCTGAGAAGAATTCCGGTTCCAAAATCAAAATCCATTCTTTCTTTTCCGTCTTCAAGCCCCCAACTGTTATCGGTTCCCCCTGCAAAAACATCATCTGTTTCATAAAAATATTTGAATTTACCCGAAATGGAAAAAACCAAATCCGTTTCATAAGGTCCGATAAAAGAAGTTCCCAACCAGAATCCTGCAAAAAGATTTTTCCAAGCTGCCCAGTTGGCATCCTGAAAACCTAAATTAAAAGAATTGAATATCTTATTTTGCTTTTTGTTGAAAAAATAGTTGCTTTGCTCTGAGAGAGTGATCCCAAACCCATTGCGATCAATATCTCTGAAACTGGAATAGTTGGGAGACAAAACAAAAGCATGGGACACATTGGAACTTACTACCTTTTTCCAACCTGCCTGCAATGAATGTCTTTCCGAAAATAAAAAGATACTGTCCTCAAGGGGAATTCCATCTCCTCCGTCGAGAGCTACCAAACTGAAGTTATACCCAAATTCCAAAAGTCGGTAATCACCATCTTCCAGATAAATATGACGCCAGGATGTTCCGGCAGACATGGCTGTTTTGGAAAAAGAACCGGTTATTTCGTTGGTGGCATCATCCCAGGGAGAAAAATAACTTGAACGCAAAACAGAGAGCTCGGCAGAAAGTGAGTTGTTGGGATTCCACCACAGACGAAGGGAGAGATCGTTTACCAGAGCTGCTTTTTGTGCTGCTTTTTCATAGATAATCCCGTCAGTATTCATGGATGGGTTGGAATCAATCCCCGCATCAATCCGAATATTTGCTCCCCAACCATGTTTCAACCCAAGCTCTCTTTTATAAATAATATCAAGCATCCTGTCGAGACTTCGGGTTTTTTGTGTTTTATTCAATGAAAAAAGTTGCTTCCTGGCTTGGGTTAACTTTTTGAGGCGATAATTGCACAGAGCAAGCAAGAGACGAGTTTTTTTCTGAATTTTCTTATCCGTATGTGAAGATTCAAGAATCTTTTCCAATAAATTGCGACTGTTTTCATATTCTTCAATCTTCATCAGACTGTAAGCGAGATAGAATCTTGCTTTCTGGTTATTCTGATTAAAAGACAAACAACGCTTGAAACTGCGCATTGCCCACATATATTTTTGCTGTTTCAAAACCACCATACCGAAAAGATAATAGATTTTTTCATTTTCATATCCTTCAGAAATTAAGACAATTAAATCCTCTTCAGCTTGATTGTATTTTTTGAGAGCCAGATAACTCATAGCCCTCCACAGAAGTGCTTTATTTTGTTTGGCTTTTGCCTGCAAGGCTTTATCGAACCGCGATACGGCTTTTTGATATTGCTTTTGTTTGTATAGATATTGCCCCAGAGAAAAATTTCTAAAAAATTTATCTTCTTGAGCAGTTGAGACATTTACAAAATTAAACAACAAGATTAAAATTAAACTCATAGAATAAATCCAAGGGAAAATGTTCGGCTGTTTTGAAACAAGTACCAGGAAATCCGTACCTGCACTATCCAAGGGAACTAGTTAGTTAGATGAAATTCTTCCTGCAAACGACTTTTGATCTCAATTTCACTTTTCTTGCCATGATATTTTTTGCCGTTGAGAAAAATAGTGGGGGTTCCCTTTACTTTATATTTCAAGCCCTCCTGCTTTTCTTTGGCTACAATTCTTCTGACCTTTCGCGAATTCCAATCCTCCTTGAACTTTTTAATATTAAGTCCGATTTTACGGGCAAATCCTAAAATACTGCTTCGGGATTGGTTTTTTCTGTTTTCATACAAGATATCATGCATTTTCCAGAATTTCCCCTGCAAAGAAGCTGCGACGGCGGCGGAGGAGGATGAGACAGAATTATCTCCGTGAGCCATGGTGGGAAAATTTTTAAAACATAAGGCAATATTCTTGTCCTTTTTGGCAATTTTTTCGATTTTGGGCAGAATTTTGCTGCAATAGGGGCATTGAAAATCACTATATACAGAAATTACTATTTTGGCTTTGTCAGGCTTCCCCAGACACTGCTTCAAATTCGGTTTGATTTTGTATTTTTTGAAGGGATGCATTGTTTTGGCACGATAAAGAACAGCTTTTTTAATATAAGCATCAGATTTGCCCTTGTTAACCAGTCTTACAACCATTCCGGAAACCAGTCTGGCAGTTATATTTTTTGGTTTTTTCTGCAAACAGACAGCCAATTTATCTGAACACTTCCAATAGCAGTTGATTTCGTTCAACAAAGATTTCACTCTTTTCTTTTCCGAACTGTTGAGACTGGAAACATCTCCACCTTTGATGAGCTTCCATTTTACTTCAACCCCTTGGGCCGGAAAGGAAATAATTCCTGCAAGCAGGAGAGGAACAAAGAAAATTATCGTGTAAAAAAACTTGTTTTTGTAATTTTTCAGTTGAAAATCATGCATTTTTATATCTCCTTAGCAAACCGTCAATTCCAATTTTTCCCCGATCAAAAAGCCAGACATATCCTCCTCCGATCAACATGAGAATATCTCTGATCAAAAGTGAGTACCCGATTGTGTCCTTGTGTTCTTCGAGAGCCTGAGCCCCTTGTTGGGTAAAACATCCGCAACCGCTCATTTCCACTTCATTGATAATTACAATGGAAAGGGCAATAATAAACATGAGTAGCATCCCGCACATAATCAAAGAACTGGCTCTGGTCCAAAATCCAAAGATCAGGGTCAAAGCACAGATCATTTCAAGCCAGGGCAAAACTATGGCCATGAGATATATGTATTTATAGGGTACAATCTCATACATGGATATACTCCAGGCAAAATCTTCGGGGTTGATTATTTTGGGCCAGGCGGCGTAGATGAAGGTTACTCCAATTATAAGCCGGATAAGCAGACCCAGATAACTGTGAAAATTAAGATTGATGAATTTTTCAGTATATGTTTTCCAGGCAGTCATCATTTGTTCTCCATTTCAATAATATTTTTCATCTCACCCTTGTAGATATATACGTTGTCAAACCCCCTTGCATTCAATTCTGCTGCATTCCACTGCAATTTTTTTAAATTTTCAGGTTCCTCACCATCTTCAGTTACCACGACCAGATGTTTTTTTGGGGTGTTTTTCAAAGCTGACAACACCTTTTTTTCAGGAGCCAGAAGTTTATCGTGGGGAAAATTAACACTAGTTGAAATTTTTTTCTCAGAATCAGGTTCTCTGATATCCACAAATAAAATATCTGCAAAATTTTCCTTGATCCAGTTAAGTTCCTTATATTTCAGGGGATTTTTTTCCACTTTACGCCCGGAATTCTTCCAGGCTTTAAACCCGCCCTTTAAAATATGAACTCCGCGAATCTGTTCGTTCATGAGCAAACTGATTAATCTTTCAGCGTTCTGCACCTTCTTGGAACCGTAAACGATGATCCAGGTTCCTTTTTCAAGTTTTTTCAAAGGCTTCAGATTGGGATTATCCACCGGATACATGGGCATGAAAAAGGCTCCTGGAATGTGGCCCTTTATATATTCATCTGCCATTCTGGCATCCATGTAAACGACTTTCTGGGAACCCTGAGGCAACTTGTCCAGGGTAATTTCCGGCAATTCCCCCATTACTTCCGGACAATCCGTATAAACTTCAAAGGGAGATTTGCGAATCAAGGGAACCCCATTGGAATAAACATGGTTGAAACCAAAGGCAACCAGCAAGGAGAAAAAGAAAATGCCAAAAGCCTTGAGAACTGAATACCCCAATTCTTTCAGCATTATATTAATTGTAATCTTTTCATTTTTCATAACTTACACCATAATCTATTTTCGCAGAAATAAACTGCCTTTTCTAAACAAACAATTTCAAAACCATTGGGGAAACTGGCCACGCTATCAGTTGGAAGTGGGACATTCCGAACCGCTGCAGCAACAACGAAAACCGAAGTTGGAATGAGCTTGGGGACCCCAATTGGCTATATAATCACAACGATGCAACAATTCTGAATTGCTGCAATTAAAAGCACCCCCTCTACCGGCTCCGCCCTGAACCCTTTCCCAGACATTACCGTTTATGTCAAAAACTCCCTGGGGATTTTTGCAATCGGGAAAAGCACCAGTGGGAGTTATATGAAAAGATGCCCCACAATCATGATAACAATGGGGATAAGGACAAGGATCTTCACTTTCGCATGCACTTCCCTCTTGACAATAACAAAAGGTATCTATCCCGTTACAGGTTGTTGCATCATAGGTATTGCCGTAAGCATAGACAGTATCTGCAGCCGCACCTTTGCAGGCTGTTTCCCATTCGAGAGGAGAACACAATCTCTTGCCAACAGCCTGACAGGCATTAGATGCATCGGTAAGGGAAATAGCCCTCCAGGGCATAACATCGGGGACACTTTGAGCTCCGGATTGCGTATCATTGCCCATGTTGCTGCTGGTAGCATCAAGACGGGAAGCTTCATACTTGTCGATACAATAGTTTGATTCGATTAAAACCATTCCCTCGGGACAATCACAAGTAAGCCCTTCATCAACAAGACCATCACAGTCATTATCAATACCATCGCAAATTTCTTCGCCTTCATTGGTGATTTCACAACAATATTCACAACCATCCTCAGGATCCTGATTCAAATCCTGACAATTCTCATGACAATCTCCCATTTCACAACTTCCATCAACACAAAGAGCGGCGGCATTGTCAAATTCACAGTTTTTACAGAGGGGCCCGCAACTTTCCGGGGTATCTTTAACTATACCTTCATCCACCTGGCCGTCACAATCGTTGTCTATGAGATCACATATCTCTTCTCCGCCGTTTGTTTCTACACATTCTTCAGATTCACAACCATTATCAGGATTTCCATCAACATCATAGAATCCCGGTTTGCAGACAAAAATACAATCCCCTCCCACACAAAGAGGATCCGCATTATCAGGTGCTTCGCATACTACATCGCAATCTCCGCAATTAAGCGGGTCCGAGGACAAATTAAAATCTTCATCAATGCGTCCATCACAATCATTATCGATGTAATCACAAATTTCTTCCCCGTCATTGGTGATTTCACATTGATATTCACAACCGTCTTCCAGAATTGCATTGGCATCGTGCCAACCACTTTCACAATTCTGGATAAGACATTCCCCGTGAAAACAGATGGGGTTGGCTTGAGGCAGATCCTTGCAATTCAAACAACCGGGTGCAATCTCGCAATAGTTGTCCTTGCAATAGCGTTCCAGTGAACAATCCATATCAGATTCACAAGACAGATCTTTCTCATCGTCCTCCCGATATTGAGTGCTGTTAATCAGACAGGTTGTCATAAAAAGAATTGAAACAACTAAAATCGTGTAATATTTCAAATACTTTATATTATAAATTTTTCTAAAACTATCTTTAAACATGATGTCACCTAATTTTTGGGATGGGAACTAGCTAGTTCCCATCCCAGAAGTGGTGTTTTCGGCTGGGGAAGAAGTTTGATTGAGATGCGCGGAATAACTTCGCAGATATAGTTGATGCTATTTCAAGAAGTTATGACAAAGCAGATCAATTAAAATTCCGTCGTCAGACGATGACATCCATTTTTTGGATGGGAACTAGTAAGTTTCAATTTAGTTGTAACTGATAATACAAATTTATCAACCATAATCAGCAGCTTTGTTAGTCTAATCAAACTGATTTAGAAGTTTCATATTAGTTTCAAATATTAAAACCAGGATCAAATACTGATTATTCCTTTTTTTTAAACCATCACAACCTTCTTTTCAAAAAAAACCAGATATTAATTTTTTCCTTTTATTTCTTGATGTTATAAACACCTATTTTTTTATGAAAAAGGTTGATTTTATTATTCCCCCCCCTATATTGGCCTCCCATTTCAAAAATATGCTTTTTGAAATGGGAGGGAAAACAAGCTGTATCCATGCTGTATAGTTCCCTTAACCAACGACTACTGGATATTTTCCAGACGGGAGGTTCAATCATGATCAAAGCCAACAACGCATTATTCCGAAAAATTCAGGACTATTGCTGCATTGCCAGCGGTTCCATAATTCTGGCCTTTGCCGTTATCGGATTTATGTCGCCCAACCAATTGATCAGCGGGGGTTTTACCGGAATTTCAATTATTCTGAACCATCTTTTCGGTATCCCTATTGGACTTTTTTCACTTTTTTTGATGGGAATCACTTTTTTTGCTGGTCTTTTTGTACTGGGTTCAGGATTCGGCGGCAGATCAATATTTGCAACTGTAATTTTTACTTCCGCCCTTGATATCTTTGACAAAGTTATTGAACTGGGCCCCATAACCAACAACCTGACTCTGGCTGTGTTTTATGGCGGCATTATTTCAGGAGCCTCCATGGCACTGATTTTCTACAGCGGTTCTTCAACCGGTGGAAGTGACACCCTCGCTGCCATTATCAAGAAATATACAGGAATTCCAATCGGCAAAGCTCTCTTTGGAATTGACCTGGCCATTACCCTGTCCGCAGGATTTATCTTTGGAGCTGAACCCTTGATGTATAGTTTTATCCTGATCTTTATTTCGAGCCAGGTAATTGATCTGGTACTGAATGGAATTAAATCCACAAAGAAGATGTGGATTATCAGCAAAAAATGGGAAGAAATCCAGGATCTGCTCATTACAGAATACAACCGCGGGGTTACTTTGTTTGAAGGGATCGGCGGCTTTACCGGAGAAAAGAGAAATACCCTGATCAGTTACGTGCCTCGTAAAGATGTCAACCGACTACGACGTCAAATTCATGCAATCGATCCAGATGTTTTTATCTCGGTGGAAAACTCTTCAGGAGTATTCGGCAACGGTTTTCGCCATCCCAAATACGACTGATGCAGTTAATCTGCATTCTGAAACAAGAAGGTTGTGTGAAGTTATGACAAAGTTGATGAGATAAAATTCCGTCACCAGACGATGACATCCATTTTTGGGATGGGAACTAGTACTAGCGATCTTAAATTCGCGACCTAATTATTTTAAAAGCCAAATATCCAGGGTAATTCTTCCATTGCTTGCTTAAC
>JAWLEA010000155.1:0-8080 GCA_041686345.1 Polyangia bacterium
AGAAAAAGAATTGAAAAGAGTCATGCCCACGGTAGTCTGGCTGGCTGACAAAGGACATGCAATCTCTATAGATACCATGAAGGCTGAAGTTGCTCAAAATGCTCTTGATGCGGGAGCCTGCATTGTTAACGATATCAGTGGAGGCCAATTTGACGACAATATGTTCTCTGTTGTCAAAGATTACGGTGCTGCTCTGGTTCTGGGTCATATGCGCGGAATGCCTGAAACCATGCAAAATAACATAAATTTCGATGATGTTGTAACCGAAGTAAGCAGGGAATTGGAAAAATCTGTCGAAAAAGCTGTGAAAGCAGGTATAAACAAAAATAAGCTCATCATCGATCCGGGAATCGGCTTTGGCAAAACAGCAAAACAATGTTCAATTCTGATTGCCCGTACAGGAGAAATATCAAAACAACTTGAACTTCCTTTATTAATAGGAGTTTCCAATAAATCTTTTATCGGAAAATTATCCTGGGATGCCCCTGTAGACAAAAGAACCCCGGGCACTGTTGCTGCGAATCTGTTTTCTCTGCTCTCTGGAGCACATATTTTCAGGGTCCATGATACTTTTTCTGCAAAACAATCTTTCCAAGTTGCCCAATCTATTATACCATTTTTGAAACTATGAACGGAATTGATCTATCTTTATTTGATTACACTTATTTCAGCATGTTCACTTTTGCTCTGGATATCCTGCTGCTCACCTACATCGTCTACAAATTTCTGGTGTTGGTAAAAGGAACCCGGGCTTTTCTCATGCTTATCGGGCTGATAATCTTCATCAGCCTTTCCTCCTTGTTTTCCTACTATTTGAATCTGTTTACAATCCAGTGGCTTTTATCCAACGTTTTCAACTACTTCTTTCTATTTATAATTATTATTTTTCAAAAAGAAATAAGGCGGGTTTTGATTCGTATAGGCAAAGGACTGCCTCTGTTCACCCCTATCGAAAAAGAAAAGGAAATCTTTGAAGATATTATCAAAGCCATAGATGATATGGCACAAATTCACATTGGTGGCATTTTTGTTTTTGTCAGACAAACCAAAATCGATGATCAATTATTAACCATGGGCCAATTAATTGACGCCGAAATCTCCAAAGATCTGCTGATGACCCTGTTCAATGAATCTTCCAACAATCCCTTGCACGATGGAGCCGTTATTTTTGAAGACGGCCGCATCAGCAGAGCTGCAGTTCTACTTCCCCTGAGTGAACAAAAAGATCTTCCGTCAAAATATGGTACTCGCCATAGGGCAGCTTTGGGTATTTCTGAAAACAGTGACGCTGTGGCTGTAGTCATCAGTGAAGAAAGAGGCATAATCAGTATCTGCGAACAGGGGGATATTGTCGAAATGGAAAACATCAGTCGACTACGCAACGAACTGATGAGATTAATGAGAAAACAATCCATTACACCATCCAAATGGTGGAATAAAAATATAAAAGGAAAATCAAGTGAACTATAAAAGCATTCTCTTTCCTTTTTATCACAATTGGCTGCTCAAACTCATGGCTTTGGTCATTGCCCTGGCTTTATTCATTGTAGTGCGAAACGATAAGGACACAGAAGGCATTATCAATGTCAAAGTAAAATATATCAACAAACCTGATGATAAAATTCTGATGAACAACCCCATTCACAAAATTAAACTGATGGTTCGCGGTCCCTGGGCCCAAATAAAGAAACTTGACGGAACCATCATGGATAAAAATCTGATAGTGGATATGGGTGCAATCAAAAATAGCAGATTCTATCTGGATCACACTCTATTTGAATTGCCCGAGGAAATTCGAATCAGCAATATTTCTCCCCAATATCTTCCAATCAATCTTGAAACAAAACTTCGTCGTACCGTACCCTTGAATATTCAAGTAAAGAGTAGCCGTTTTCTAGAAGTTTCAGAAGTTAAACTCGATCCTGACAAAATTATTATCAGCGGTCCCAAATCATTGGTTTTATCTTTTCCTCAACTTTCTCTTCCTCCTCTCAAAATCAAAGAGGACGGAGTTTTTGAAAAAAAGATAGATCTTCCTGAATTGCCGCCCAAAATAAAAATCAAATCCAACATCAAACAGATTACTGTAAAAATAGTTGCTGAAAAATCCAAAACAACCAAAAATTTTAATGATATCCCCATCAGAATGGAAAATCCTTCCACAGATTTCACCCTGGTGCCGGAACATGTCAAAATTACTGTAGATGGTTATCAATCTAAACTTTACAGTTTTTCACCATCCCAACTCAAACCCTATGTTGAAATTCCAGAGCAGCCCAAAAAACAAGTTCAACTCCTGCCTGTCAGGCTCAAATCTGTAAAAGGTCTGTCCTTTCAAATTTCCCCGGAAAAAGTCAAAGTAATAAACAACACCATAAAATCTGAGAAAAAACCCTGATCCAACTAATTATCAATGTCCAATTCTAAAACCGGCTACCCTGAAAATCCCCCTCTTTATCTGGCTTTGATTCCGGTAATTTTTCTGGTTTCCTCCCTTTATCTGACAGTAATTCATTTCAAACAATCCCCTCATGTTGCCCTGCTTTTTTCCACCGCCATAACTGCACTGATTTCCAGATTATCCGGGATAAAATGGAAAACAACCCTGGACAGAATGGTTGCCTCGGTAAAAACAACCCTGGGTGCTATTTTTCTATTGATGATAGTGGGTATATTAATTGGTAGCTGGATCCAGGCGGGCATTGTTCCTGCTCTGATTTATTACGGATTTTATATTGTAAATCCCCAGTTTTTTCTGTTTACAGCTACCCTTGTTTCGGCCATTGTTTCCTTGGCCACAGGGAGTTCCTGGTCCACCGCGGGAACAATAGGACTGGCCTTGATGGGTCTGGGCAAAGGGCTGGAAATACCACCGGAAATGACAGCAGGAGCTATTATCTCCGGTGCTTATTTCGGCGACAAGATGTCTCCCCTCAGCGACACCACTAATCTCGCTCCTGCAGTAGCTGGAACAGATCTTTTCACTCATATCAGATACATGATCTGGACAACAGGACCTTCCCTGGTTTTGGCTCTGACAGGTTATTTAATCCTGGGACAATTTGCCGGAGGCGGCTCCGGTGCCAACCCCATTTCATCCTTCACGGCACCGCTGGCAGAAAATTTCAATATCACTCCCCTTTTGTTTGTCCCTCCATTGGTGGTTATTTCTCTGGTTGCAACCAAAAAACCTGCCCTCCCCTCCCTTTTTCTGGGAGTAGCCATGGGAATGCTCTGCAGTCTTATTTTTCAGGAAAACTCACTGGCCTCTGTATTTTCAGTGGCCAAAAATGGATTTGTCAGCAACACCGGCAATGAATCCATGGACACCTTGCTCTCCCGAGGTGGTCTTGCCAGCATGATGGATACAGTGGCTCTGATTATCACGGCAGTATCTTTCGGCGGAGCCCTGGAGGCCGGCGGTTTTTTGAAAACCATCACTCTTTTTATCCTGAAAATGGTCAGGGGAACGGGGACTCTGATTACCGCCACTGTTTTCACAGCTTTGGGGCTCAATATTATGGCCGGCGATCAATATATTGCCATTGTTCTTCCCGGCAGAATGTATAAATCAACCTATAAAAAGTTCAATTTGGCGCCGGAAAATCTTTCCCGTACCCTGGAAGACAGTGCCACGCTCACCTCTCCTTTAATCCCCTGGAATACTTGTGGGGCTTTTATGTGGACTACCCTGGGAGTATTTCCTCTTTATTACCTGCCCTTTGCTTTTCTTAACCTGGCTAATCCAATTATTGCCCAAATTTACGGATATACCGGTTTTTCAATAAAAAAATTGGATTAACCCCTTAGTTTTGCCACCTGCAAGTTAAATCCAATCCTGTTGATTATAATAATCGATAAAAATTGAGAAAAGGGATATTTGCAAAAAGTTGGCAGTTTATTCGATAACCCCGGGTCCCTCGATGTCGGGAGGTACGAGAAAATAGACATCTCTTGTATCGAGCAGAGCACCACCTTCTCCGTAAACCATAACTGTGGCCATGAACATCTGTGGCTCCAGCTCAGCTTCTATACTGACATTTTCTTTAACGTGAATCTTCCAACATACCGGACTTCCCGGCAAAATACCCAGAAAGATATCGTGATAGCCATTGCCGCTGGAGTCGGAACTGTTGTAGCCATCGGGACATTGGGCATCTCCTGAAGGCATGTGAACTTCGATATAATCAATGAATTCCTGGGGAGCATTGACGGGATTGCCGTCGGCATCAGTATTGGCAGGATCGTTGGTAATAACGGAATAAACATCCTGGGGCAAATAGGAACCTACAGCCTGAACCGCACAGGTAAGAGCAAGACCGGCATTGGAATCGGCTCCCTGGAGAATGGCTCTGTTGTTAAAAAAGGGATTACCCCCCAGATTATTGCAGGCATCGATGTTGATACTAGCCAAATCCAAATTTGGAACCAGGTAAGTTCCTCCTGATTGAGCACCGGAAAGAGCCGAATAAATATTATTCTGGGAAGTGGAAGTACCTTCGCCAAAATCAAGAATGACCCTGACCTGTCCGTTGATCAGATCGTCGTAGGCAGGTTGGAAATTGTTATACATGTCGTCTTCATCAAGATCTTCGTCGGTGATAAGCAGCATGAGTCTGAGAGCTCCCTGACGGAAACAGGCGCGCCCCACCCGACTGGCATCATAACTGCAAGTGCTGTTGATTCCAGCCCTCATGGCAGTAATGGGCATTTCCCCTCCGCCAGAACCATCATCTGGCAGTTGAGCCTGGGTATCTGCATTGTCACTGTCGATTTCCTTGACCAGAACATAATCGTTGGAACCATCTCCAAAGGTGATGATCCCGGTTTCAACCTCGGGAACACAATTGGTAACAGCAGGATCTTCACCCGGAGCACAAACAACTGAATCGAGCATATCAACCAGTCCGTCACGGACTGAAGTCATTTCGGCACTCATGGAACCACTGACATCTTCGACAAAAAGCAGATCGAGCTTTTGAAAAGCAGTGGAAAAATTGAGGACATCTTCTTCGGGTTCGGGAGTTTCTTCGAAGGGCACAATAAAAACAAAATTGCCATTGGCCTGGGGATTGTCTGAGGCATCCTGGGGATCGGTTCCGGCGGCAACTTCGATGAGATCGCTGACGCCGTCATCATCGGTATCAGCTTTGAGACGATCTGTTTCATTGCCATCCACATAACCGTTGTTATTGATGTCTTCCTGACCGTCAGCCAGACCGTCGTTATCACTGTCTGCATCAAGAAAATCCGGATGGCTGTCGCCATCGGTATCCACAGGAGGAGTGTTGATATTACCTCCGGTCCCTCCTTCATAGATGTCATGCACACCATCATTGTCGGAATCAATATCGCGATAATTGGGAATACCGTCGCCATCTGTATCCTGCATCCCTTCATATTTATCCCCTATGGTGTCATTATCGGAATCAGCATCATTGTAGTCGGGAATTTGATCGTCATCGGAATTGCGAGGATCCTGAGGATCTCCTCCAATTTCAACATCATCGGGAATGCTATCGCCGTCATTATCAAGATCGGCATAATTGGGAATACCGTCGTCGTCGATATCGGAAGTTCCTTCATTTTTATCAGGTATACCATTGTTATCTGAATCGAGATCAACATAATCGGGATCACTATCACTATCACTATCTATCGGGGGAGTTTCCGGATCATCGTCTCCTGCTTCCACGGCATCAGAGATGCCATCGCCATCAGAATCGGAATCGAGATAATCGGGGGTACCATCGCCATCTGTATCCCGCTGTTCATCTTTGCCTTCGTCTGCATCGCAGATGGTATCACCATCCTGGTCACTGCAAAATGAATTGGTGTTATTGGTATTGTTGACTGGATCACTTTCAGGGGAACAAGCTGCCAACAAAAACGAAAAAAGAAAAATAATTTTGACAGGGTATCTTGAAACCATCATTTACTCCATCCAAGTTTAAGAGAAACTTATTTAAATTTTAATATTATACCACTGATATTATATTCTAAAATGACTAATAGTCCAGTATCACAAATATTTTTTATCCCCTTATATTGTATTTTTATTTTTTCAATTCAAGATTTGCTTCAATTAAACCATAATTTTTGCTTGACAATTTACTTTGATAATCATAATTATCTTTATCTGTCAGATTGTTCTCAAAGGCTAAACTACTGTCATATCAAGAACAATCTTAACTTTGCGGGCGTGTAGCTCAGTGGAAGAGTACTACCTTGACACGGTAGGGGTCGGCAGTTCAATCCTGCCCGCGCCCACCAGCAAATGAACCATTCAATAAAATTTACAGATAACCAGGTAATTTATGTTCAGAGGGTAATATCTTATTCTCCAGATGTAAACTGAAAATATTCTGCCTGCAAGTTTGATTTTCCTGTTTCAAATCTTTTTATTTACAGGCTCAGCTTGATTTTGTTTTTATCTTGGATATTCTAACTTCCTGTTGGAAAGACAGTCGGATTCAATTCAGGAATCAAACAAGCAATTTCGATTGCTCCCGGCTTTAATCATTTTGATAAAAACAAAATCAGTTTTATTGCAACCTCAATCCGTTCTCCGGTATAATTGCCAAACAGACTGTTTCCAACCATGAAAATACGATTTTTTAATTTCAGGAAATAACTATGTCAAAACAAAAAATTAATTTAGAAACATTGAGACACAGCACAGCTCATGTCATGGCTGACGCTGTCAAACAGCTTTTTCCCGAAGCCAAGGTAACCATTGGACCTTCTATCGAAAACGGCTTTTATTATGATTTTGATGTTCCAGAACCTTTCAAGGAAGAAGATCTGGAAAAGATTGAAGCCAAAATGAAAGAAATTATCAAAAAAGGGGAAGAATTCAAGCACAAAGTTGTAAGTCGCAAAGAAGCTGAAAATATCTTCCGGGAAATGGGAGAAACCTACAAATTGGAAATTCTCCAAGATATTCCAGAAGATGAAGAAGTTTCTCTTTATGCTCACGGCGACTTTGTCGATTTGTGCCGAGGCCCCCATCTTGATTCCACCAGACAGATAGGAGCCTTCAAGCTTCTTCATACTGCAGGCGCCTATTGGAGAGGCAACGAGAATAACAAGATGTTGCAAAGAATATACGGCACTGCTTTCAAAAACCGTAAAGATCTGCGTATCCATCTTAGAAATCTTGAAGAAGCCAAAAAAAGAGATCACCGAAAACTGGGAAAAGAAATGGATCTTTTCTCCATCTCCGAAGAAATCGGTGGAGGGTTAATCCTGTGGCATCCCAAAGGCGGTAGAGTCAGAAAAATCATGGAAGATTTCTGGCGACAAAAGCATATGGAAAATGGCTATGAACTGGTGTTCACTCCCCATATCGCCAGGGAAAATCTCTGGCAAACCAGCGGCCATCTCGATTTTTACAAGGAATCCATGTTTCAGGGCATGGAAATAGACGGGGTTTCCTATCTGGCCAAACCCATGAATTGCCCCTATCACATCATGATTTACAACAACAATATGCATTCTTACCGGGATCTTCCCTATCGCTGGGCTGAACTGGGCACAGTCTACCGCAACGAAAAAAGCGGGGTACTCCACGGTCTTTTCAGAGTCAGAGGATTCACTCAAGACGATGCTCACCTTATTTTTGCCCGGAAACAACTTAAAGACGAGTTGCAAAGGGTATTCAAATTTACCCTTTCCATGTTGCAGGCCTTCGGATTTGAAGATTTTATCTGTCGACTGGCTACCCGCCCCAAAGGCAAATGTACCGGTTCTGATGAAATCTGGAGAGAAGCCACTGACAAATTACAGAAGCTTTTGGAAGAATGGGGAGGGGAATATGAAGTAGATGAAGGTGGCGGAGCTTTTTACGGTCCCAAAATTGATATTGCTCTCAAAGATTCCCTGGGAAGAGAGTGGCAGTGTTCCACCATCCAACTCGATTTCAACCTGCCGGAAAGATTTGAGATGACTTTTATCAATTCCGCAGGAAATAAAGAACAGCCCATCATGGTTCACAGAGCTCTACTCGGCTCCATAGAACGCTTTTTCGGTATTCTGATTGAACATTACAACGGCAAATTTCCCCTGTGGTTAGCTCCCG
>JAWLEA010000022.1:0-33320 GCA_041686345.1 Polyangia bacterium
GATCCATTTTGTTGATTACAGCCAGGAAGTATTTAACAAAATAAAAAAAGAATTCACCAGATTCCTCTATGATATCAAGGTTAAACCAAAATCATTTCTGCCGGTCAGCGGAATGGAGGGTGACAACATTGCTTCTCCCTCACCAAATTTAGTTTGGTACAAGGGAAAAACAGTTCTCCAACAACTTGATGCTTTCAAAGCTGAAAAAGTTCCGGAGAACAAAGCATTCAGGATGCCGGTGCAGGGAGTTTACAAATTTACCAAAGGTGGAGATGACAGAAGAATCGTGGCAGGAACCATAACTTCCGGCAAAATAAATCAGGGGGACGAAGTAATCTTCTATCCTTCGGGTAAGAAAAGCAGGGTCAAAACCATAGAAGCTTTCAACCGCAAAAATCCAAAGACGGCCAAAGTTGGTCAGGCCACCGGTTTTACTCTTGATGAGCAGATATATATAAGAAGAGGTGATATTGCCACCCTAGCCAGTCAGGAACCACCAAGAGTAACTTCGAGGATTAAAACTAATATTTTTTGGTTGGGTCGTAAACCAATGGAAATGAATAAAGATTATTTGTTCAAGTTGGGAACAGTTAAAATTCGGGCCCGTTTGGAATCTATAATCAGAGTTATTGATGCTTCCGATCTGTCCAATTCCGAAAAGGATCAGATCAACAGACATGATGTGGCTGAATGTGTTTTGAAACTTGAAAGTGCGGCAGCTTTTGATTTGACCACGGAAATAGCTGAGACTTCCCGTTTTGTTCTGGTTGATGATTATGAAATATCAGGGGGCGGAATTATTGATGATGCTCTTACTGATCAGCAAAGTTGGGTTCGTAAGCAGGTTTATCTGAGAAATACCAAATGGCAGAAAAGTGTAATTACTTCCCGGCAGAGGGCTGAAAAATATAATCAAAAAGCTTGTCTGGTTTTAATTACAGGACAGCCTGATGTTGGGAAAAAGCCTCTGGCAAAGTTCCTGGAAAAAAAATTGTTTGATGACGGTAAAATCGTTTATTTTCTGGGAATGGGCAATCTTCTCTATGGTGTGGATGCAGATTTGAAAAATAAAGAGGACGAAGAAAATCCAAAAAACAAGAAAGAGCATATCAGGAGATTGGCAGAGGTTTCCAATATTATGCTTGATGCCGGAGCTATTTTAATAGTTACGGCAATAGGACTGGAACAGGAAGATATCAATCTGATTGAAACCTCAGTGGATCATGATAATATTCTTTGTGTGTGGCTGGGTAAAAAAGTTACCACCGATGTCCACTTTGATCTTCATCTTCCGGCTGCTCTTGATCATCAACATGCCACCAATCAGATCAAATATCTATTGCAAAAACGCAACCTGATTTTTACCCCTTAGATTTGGAAGATCTATCCTGATCCAACTTTATTTACGAAAATTTTGTTTTAATGAAATTAATTGATTTTGAATTGAAATCGGGTTGAGATTAACCGTTACAAAAGGAGAGGAACAGTTGTGGACTACCAGTTGCTGATCAAAGAATTGCTTCCGGTTATCAGGGAAGCAGGAAAAAAAATAATGGAAATATATGAAGATGATTTTGAAGTCGAATACAAAAAAGATTCTTCTCCTCTTACCAGAGCCGATCAAGAAGCAAATCAGATAATTGTCGATTTTTTGAAAAAAACCTGGCCTGAGCATGCTGTTTTATCGGAGGAAGTAAAAGATGATTTTTCCAGATTGGGTCGGGAATGGTGCTGGATCGTTGATCCCCTGGACGGTACCAAAGAATTTGTGAAAAGAAATGGAGAATTTACTGTAAACATTGCCCTTTCCAAAAATCAGAAATCTGTTTTGGGGATGATCCATGTTCCGGTTACCGGAGAGTTGTATTATGCTTATAAGCAGGGAGGGGCTTTTTATCAGACAACTCCGGATAATAAATTTGAGCAGATAGAAGTATCAAATAAAACCGAAGAATTATGCCTGGTAATGAGCCGTTCTCATGCATCTGCCAAATTGCAGAATCTTATCAATAAAAATAAAAAGTTTATTCAAAAATCCACACAGGCAGGTTCATCTCTCAAAGGATGTCTTGTTGCCCGAGGAGAAGCTGATATTTATTACCGATTTAACCCTACCATGGAATGGGATACTGCTGCTTTGCAGATTATAGTGGAAGAAGCCGGCGGAATTGTTGAACAACTGGATGGAAGTCCATTGTTATATAATCGCAAAGACAGTTTAAATGCAAAAGGTTTTTATGTCTTGAACAGAAGAGAAAATAATTTTCTGAAGGATTCAAAACAATGACTGAAAATATTATCTGGCACCGGGGGCGGGTACTTCCTTCCCATCGAGAAAAGCTTCTGAGGCAAAAAGGACAGGTATTGTGGTTTACAGGACTGTCCGGTTCCGGGAAATCCACCATCGCTGTTGAATTGGAAAAGAATTTGTTGCAACAGGGCAAATTGAGTTTCAGATTGGATGGGGATAATATTCGCCATGGTCTGAACAGTGATCTGGGATTCAGCACCAGTGACAGAATTGAAAATATCCGTCGCATTGGGGAAGTTGCAAAATTAATGAGTGAAGCAGGTTTGATTGTGCTGGCCTCTTTTATCACACCTCTTCGACAAATAAGAGAAGATCTCAAAAAGACAATTGGAAAAGACAAGTTGAAAATTATTTACGTAAAGGCAAGTTTGCAGGTTTGCCAAACCAGGGATCCCAAAGGTCTGTATCAAAAAGTTAATGCTGGGAAAATAACTGAATTTACTGGAATAAGTTCTCCCTGGGAGGAACCTGAAAATCCTTTTCTGGTTCTTGATACTGAAAAATATAACATCAACAAATGTGTTGCTCACATTATGGAACAGGTTTTCAATAATGAAAATTAAACGCAGTTTATACAAGACTTTAACTTGGAGAGTTACAGCTTCTACCACCACTGTTCTTCTTGTTTATGCCTTCAGTGGAGAGTTGAAGGTGGCCGGAGGAGTTGCTTTAACGGAAGTGTTTTTCAAATCCTTTGTTTATTTTGTCCATGAAAGAGTTTGGGAAAAGGTCAAACTTGCGGAAGAAAAGAAAACTGGTTGAAGTTGAATTATTGGTCGATATTTTTGATTAATGGAATTTGAGGGTGACCAGAGCCAGTAGAGCCAAAATAAAGGAGATTACCCAAAAACGTACAATTACCTTGGGTTCTGCCCAGCCCTTTTTTTCAAAATGATGATGAATTGGAGCCATCAGAAAGATGCGTTTACCTCCTGACACTTTGAAGTAGGCAACTTGAATCATCACTGAAACAGCTTCCATCACAAAAATGCCGCCGGAAATCAAAAGTACATATTCATTTTTAGTGACAACGGCTATTGTGCCCAATCCTCCTCCAAGAGCCAGGGAACCTACGTCCCCCATGAAAACTGAAGCAGGGTAGGTATTGTACCACAAGAAACCGATGCCGGCTCCGATCATGGCACCGCAGAAAATCACCAATTCCTCAACTCCGGGAAGATAGGCAATTTTGAGATATTCTGCCACCGGTTTACCGTAAAAGCTTGCTCCGTGGGCATAGGCAAAGATAAGAAATACAAATGCGTTCAAAATAACCGGACCTATGGCCAGACCGTCCAGTCCATCTGTCAGATTGACCGCATTGGAAGTACCCACAATAACCATAAGTCCGAACAAAATATAGATAACAAAGGGAAGAACAGGGTAGGATTCAACCCCGATAAAAGGAAGAGCGAGTTTGAATTTCATATTTGCAGGCAGGCCTGTAATATCGGATCCGTAAAGGTAAGCCAGTATAACGGTTCCAATTATTATCTGAAAGATTAATTTGAATTTACCCGGAAGCCCGGTAGAGTTTTTCTGAGCTACTTTGAGATAATCGTCCAGAAATCCCAGTACTCCATATAATGCGGTAATGGCTAAAACAACGAGAATATAGATGTTGGTGAGATTTGACCACAGCAAAGTAGGCAAAACCAGGGAGAAAAGAATCAGAGTTCCTCCCATGGTGGGAGTTCCCTGTTTGAGCAAATGAGTTTCGGGACCATCATCTCTTATTGGTTGTGCGAGTTGCTGGTTTTGCAACCTTTTGATGAACCAGGGACTTAAAAGAAAGGTGATGATTAAAGCTGTCAAGGTGGAGAGAACAACTCTTGTGGAAAGATAGCGAAAAACATTCATCCAGTTCAATTGGGTGGATTGATCTTTCAACCAGTAAGTAAGATGAAACAACATATTTTATTTCCTTGAGGATTTTCCCGGGAGTTTTTTCAGAAGAATTTTAATACTTTTATCCAAGGCAATTTTCCGGGAGGCTTTTACCAAAACCAGACATTTCTTCTCTTTGATAAAAGGCAAGATTTTTTCAACAGCTTGAGCAGGAGATTCAGCTTTGAGAAGAAGTTCTTTTCTGTTAAGACCTGTTTTGAAATCAGAATAAAAATCACCAACATATACTATTTTTTTAAAAGCGAGTTTATCAACTGTCCTGCCAAGTTGACGATGGTAAAAACTGCTTTTGTCACCGAGTTCCAACATATCTCCCAAAATGGCAACCATCGGTCCTGTAAAAATTCTCGAGGCCATTTTAAGGACAGCTTTGGCTCCGGCCGGAGAGGAATTGTAAGAATCATCAAAAATATAAATCTCTCCTCTTTTATAGATTTTGCTGCGTTGTCCGGGGAGTTGAACTTTGGTTACCCCTCTGATAGCTGTTTTCAGATCAACTCCGAGAGCAGTACTTGCGGCCAAGGCAGCACAGCAGTTCAGGATTTGGTGTTCTCCGGGAAGGGGAATTTTGATTTGGTGGATTTTATTCCGGTAACTTAATCTGAAAGTAGAGCCGGCAAGATCTGATTCATGATCAAGAATGGCAAAATCTGCAGGTTTCTTACCGAAAGTTAAAATATTCAATCCCTGTTGGTCAGCTTTTGCAATCAGAATTTTTTCAGAAACAGGCAATACAGCGGTTCCGCCTGATCTAATTCGGGGAATTAATTCTCCCTTGGCTTTGCGTACTCCTTCCAAATTTCCGACACCTTCAAGATGAACAGGTTTAATTGATGTGATTATCCCCACTTGAGGTTGAAGCAATCTGGCTAATTTGTCGATTTCGCCAAAGTGATTCATTCCCAGTTCCAGTACATGGTAGTCTTCATCTCCTTCAAACCAGGAAAGAGTGAGGGGCACACCAAGTTCGTTATTGTAATTTCCCCGGGTGGCAGCGGTTTTGCCCGCTCCTGTCAGAGCAGCTTTGAGCAATTCTTTGGTTGAGGTTTTTCCGCAGGAACCGGTTATGGCAGCAATTTTTTCGGAGGGAATGGATTTTTTCAACTCGATGCCTGCTTGCCATAAGGCCGTAATTACATTATCAACTTTCAATACAAGGCATTGAGAAAACTGAGGTTTGAGCGAAATTGTTCTGGAAACAATTGCACCTGTGGCTCCTTTGGAGAAAGCAGTTTCGATAAAATTGTGGCCATCAGTATTTTCGCCTTTTACGGCAAAAAAGAGATTGTTGTTTTGAGCCCGGCGAGAATCAAGGCAGAATCCGTCAAATTTTTTAATATTGCCACGATTGATCAGGGTTCCATTCAAATTATCGAGTAGAGAATTGACTTTTAGTACAGACATGAGTTCAGATTTATTCCTCCATAAATTGGGCTGCAATTTGGCGATCATCAAAATGATGCTTTACCTTCCCAATAATTTGATAATCTTCGTGACCTTTTCCGGCAATTAAAACAACGTCATTGTTACGAGCATATTTGATAGCTGTTTTAATTGCCGCTTTTCTGTCAGTTACCACGATGTGTCCTTTACTTATTGTTCTAAGTTTCTCAGGAGGATATCTCCGGCTCCGGATTCCTGGGAGAATATCTTTGATAATGGCGTCGGGGTTTTCAGTTCGGGGGTTATCTGAAGTAACCAGACTGATATCAGATATTTTATCAACACTTGCTCCCATTATGGGTCTTTTCAGAGAGTCTCTGTCCCCGCCACAGCCGAAAACAGTGATCAAGCGTCCTTTGGTTAATGGTTTCAAAGCCATCTGTACTCTTTCCAGAGCATCGGGAGTGTGAGCATAGTCCACAAAAACATCAATTGACCCCGGAACCCTTTCAAGTCTTCCCGGAATATTCAACTTGGTAATACATGAGGAAGCTCTGGTTATATCCACACCGAATGAGTCGGCCATAATCAAGGCAGCAGCAAGGTTGAGCAGATTGTATTCTCCAATAAGGGAAGTTTTAATTTGATATTCCTGATTATTATTACAATTTTTCAGGTGACCACTTAGACCTTTGATGGAAAGATTATCCAGAGAAAGAAGCCAGTTGAGATTATCAGATTGGTTGAATCCGAAAGTTATGGGATTTATTTTTTGGGGAACTATAAAAGCAAGCTTTTTGCTTTCGGCCCATGCAACAGCAACTCCTTCAGGTTTGAGATATTCAGTGAAAAGAAGTTTTTTGGCAGCAGCGTAATCTTCCATACTTTTATGAAAATCAAGATGATCCTGAGTAAAGTTTGTAAGCAAAGCCAGATCAAATTTAATTCCGCGGTAACGCTGCAAAGCCAGAGCATGGGAAGATGTCTCCATAATCACCGCCTGGATACCTGTTTGCTTCATTCTGGAAAGAAGAGGATAAAGTTGATCCGGTTGGGGTGAGGTGAAGAGTGCAGGTTCTTTTATTTTATCATATCTGTACTCTATAGTGCCGATAAGCCCGGTTTTTATTCCATTATCATTGAGGATTTTTTCGAGAATATATGAGGTTGTGGTTTTGCCGTTGGTTCCGGTGAGACCGATAACTTTTAATGAATTCTGAGGATTGTTATAATATTTGGCAAAAACGGGGCCCCAGATGGAACTTGTATTTTTCACCTGAATCTGGGGAAGATCAAGTTCGGGATTGATTGAATCTACTACAGCTGCTAATCCTCCTTTTTCCTGCACCTGCTCAAGGTATTTGTGACCGTCAGTTATTTGTCCTTTAATTGCAATGAACAGATAACCAGGTTTAATTTTTCTGGAATCGGTTGTGATTCCTCTTATCGGGCTTTGCCAGATATTATTGTGAAGCAGGTGGGTTTTGTTGAATTCAAGAGAGTGGAAGAGGTTTTGAAGTACTGGGTTTTTCATACTTATTTAATTTCAACCTGAAATAGTAATTAAATCCACAGGGTTGGAAATAAAAATACTTTATTCAGTTTTTTTTGAAGCCTTGTTATCTCCGGGAGTTTTTTTAAGTTCTATCTTTTGGTTTACAAAGGGTTTGAGTTGAAGGAGGCAATCCTTCTGGGGGCCTCCGGGTTCAGGATATTGTTGATAGACTATACCATGTCCCTTTATTTTGCATTCCATTTTGATGTTTGCCAGAATTTCCAATACATCAGCCAGGGATTTATTGGTAAAATCCGGCATTACCAATTTTTCCGGAACAGGCAGCGGAGGAATGCTTGGAGAACCAGAACTTCGGCTGATCTTTCTGAAAGGTTTGGCTTTTTTAATTTTAACTTCCGGCAGATCAGGAGGGACTCCCAGGTGGTACATGACTCTGTGAGCTATTTTGCCAAATACTGGAGCGGCAACAAATCCTGCATCCTTGCGCATTTCACTTTCGGGATTGTCTTTATCCAGTGTTTCCGGATCCCCTTCGGGATCATCATACATTACAGCAATCACAACTTTGGGATTATTAGCCGGTACCAGTCCGGCAAAGGTAACTCGGTTGTGATTTTGAGAATAGGCTACTCCGGCGTGGACTTTTTCTGCTGTTCCTGTTTTGCCGGCGATACTATAACCGTATTTGCTGATGTCTGCTTTGGTACCCGTACCTTGGGTGACTACCTTTTCCATCATTTTCAAGACTTCCTTGACGGCATACTGGTTGCGAACTACCCGGAAACGATCCGGTTGGCCTTTTTGGGGACAGGAAACCTTTGAATGACAAGAAATGATTCTTTTTTTATCATCAAAAAGATATCTCACCATGTGGGGACGGACAATATAACCATTGTTTGCAAAAACACTATAAGCTTGAACAAGTTGAATCAGGGAAATAGTGATTCCGTGTCCGTAGGCATGGGTTGCCAGATAGACTTTGTCAGTCCATTTTTTTAAGGCCGGCAGTACTCCGGTAGCTTCGGAAGGAAGCTCTATTCCTGTGGGTACTCCGAAACCAAGTTTGACAAAAAGGTTATAAAGCCCTTTTGCTCCATATAATTCAGCTATTTTGGCAATGCCGAGATTGGAAGAGCGGGAAAGAACCTGCCATGGTTTGATGGAAGCTTTGTCGAAAAAAGTATGATCTTTTGGCTTCCAGCGTTTGCCGTTGCGCAGAGTTACAAAATCCATGGGAATATCAGTATTTGAGTTAATCCTTCCTGCAGCCATGGCACCGAGCATGGTAAAGGGTTTGACAACACTGCCGAGTTCATAGGAATCAACAACAGCTCTGTTTCTGTAAATAGAAGGGGAAACCTTATGTTTTTCAGCCGGATCAAACAGGGGAACATTGGCCATAGCCAGAATTTCCCCTGTTTTGGCATCCATGACGATAGCGGAGCCACTTTTGGTACCATAATATTTGAGGCCGTTATTGAGGATTTCTTCGGTATCTCGCTGAATTCTGCTGTCGATGGTCAATACCACATGATTGGCTCCACCCACATCGATGTCAGGGAGACCATCAATGAGTAGAGTTGAGGTCTTGGCATCACGCTGGGCATTTATCAGGGAGGTTGTACCCTTTAATTCCACATTGAATTGGTTTTCAATGCCTTCCATGCCCTGTCCGTCAATAGAAGCAAAACCCAGGATCTGGGATGCCATGGTTTTGTGAGGATAGTGGCGGGCAGGTTCTTTGGGAAACCAGAGAATATGTTTGTGAATTTTTATTTTTTTCAGAGCTGCTACTTCTGATTCGGTGATATGTCTTTTAATATAAAGAAAGCGGGAGCCTTTGATAATAGATTCGAAGAGTTTTTCACTCAAAATATATGGATCTTCATGAATGACAACTGCAAGTTTTTTGCTCAATTCCATTATTTTTTTATGTAATTTATGACTGTAAGCCAGTTTTTTCCTTGTTTTGCGCTTACTCAAATCGATTTCTTCACCAGGATTCAGATTGATCTTTTTAGCCAGATAATAAGCAAGCTTTAATGGATCAATGGCAACGCTGGGCAATTCGGTTGGAACAGCAAGAGGCTGGAAATTTTTGTCAAAAATAAAACCTCGGACGACAGGAAGTTTCTTTTTGGTGAAAGAAAGGCTTTTTACTATTTTTTTGTGTTTTTTTCCATTCAGCACCTGAATTTTAAAGCTTGATCCTCCCAAAAAAATTAATAACAACAGAGGAATTGAAACTACAATCCCGAAACGCCAGAATTCAATTTCGGTTTTGTTCTTGCGACTTTGTTTCAATTTACTCAGAAGAGATGTCTTTTTTTTCTTTTTTGTTCTGGATTTGGAAATTTTTTTTATATTCATGATTTTATTCTCAAAAACTATTTATTGTAGGCACTGCGAATTTTGATATATTTAATTTGTTCAGGTGCAACTTCTTCCCAATTTGATTTTTTCAGTTTGGAATCAATGGTTTGTTTACTTTTCAAGTAAGAATATTCCAGTTCAAAGATGGCCTTTTTTTTGGAAAGTCGTCGCATCAGTCTGGTTTGGGCTGAGAGTTGATAACTGATTACCTTTTTTCTTGAATTTACATAAATGGAAACAAGGGCAATGAGAACAAAAATTCCAATAAAAACAAAAATTGAAAACAGGATCACCGGTTTGGAAAGAGTAAAATTAAAAATATCCGTTTTTTTGCCATTATTTTTTTCTTGTTGTTCAAAAGGTTCATTTCCATAAGGCTTGGTAATTATGTCATCTTTGTTGTCGGATAAAATCTCTGGAGTCCCTGGTAATTTTTGGTCTGAGGAAGAGGCAGCCAAATCTTTGAATTCCTCGGTGCCAAACAGTTCATTATGCATTTGTTGCTTCCTCCTTTCGTTGCAGATATCTGAGTTTTGCACTGCGGGCTCTTGGATTTTCTTTGATTTCAGAAGGTTCAGGTCTGATTGGCCCTTTAGCAAAATAGCTACTTTGGGGTAGTTGAGATTTGGTAAGGGGAATGCCGGGTGGTATTTCTTTTTCCGGATTAGCCAATTGGGTAAAATGGTTTTTAATCAGCCTGTCTTCAAGGGAGTGAAAGGTTATGGCAGCAAAAATTCCACCTGGTTCAAGAAATTCAGGTACTGTTTTCAGCAATTTCTCAATTTCAATCAATTCTTCATTTACCCAAATTCTCAGAGCTTGAAATGTTTTTGTAGCTACGTTCAGGCCGGGTTGTTGCTGTTTTTTAACTCGCCTGACAATTTGGGCAAGATCATTGGTTGTTTTGATTTTGCCCGTTTGAAAATCATGCAGAACGGCTCTGGCAATTCGAGCAGCTTCTCTTTCCTCGCCATATTTTTTCAGAATGAATTTTAATTCTTGATAATCAACAGATTTGAGTTTGTCGGCCAGAGTAGGTTTTTGTTTTTGATCCATGCGCATATCCAGGGGACCGTCTTTGGAAAAACTGAATCCTCGGTGGGCTGTTTCGAGTTGGTGAGAGGATACTCCGAAATCGGCAAGGACAAAATTAACTCCAGACAGGGATAAATGTCCCATAATCTGTTGGAATTCAGAAAAAGGAGAATGAATGAAATGATTTCGGCAGGGCCAGGTTCGGTTTTTATTCCAGGCTATGGCATCAAGATCCCGATCTATGCCGATAATTAATGATGGTTTGTTTGTCTTTTTAGCCAACAGTTCAAGGTGTCCTCCCCCACCGAGGGTACAATCGACAATAATGCCACCTCGGGGAATTTTAGTGGCGATTTTCATGATTTGTGAGGTAAGAACCGGACTATGTTTGAATTTCAAAATATCCTCCGACCCAAGATTACCCTCAAACTTTAATAGGGGCAAATTTTTGCGGAAATTCTTCTTTTGAACAGTTTAAGAATTGAAAGTGGTATCATTTGAAAATACAATCAAGATTTTTTTCCTGACTGAAAGAAATAACAATTGATCCCTGAAGTTATTCTTCGAATTCAATAAAACGATTGCAAAAAATTTTATTGTGGTTAAATTTTTCTCCATGTCTATTGGTGCTCTTTACATGATTATTTCGTCCTTTATCTTCAGCATTGCCTACACTTTTATCAAACAGGCTTCCATTGCGGTTGGATTTTGGCAGACGGTGTTGTTTCGTTCCCTGATTGGTCTGGTTTTTGTAATTGCTTACATGAATTTCAAAAATGACAGACTCATTAAAAATATGGACAACTGGAAACTTCTGTTTTTGAGGGGGGGGTTAGGAGCATCCGCCATGATTTTATATTTCTATGCTCTTAAAAATACAACTTTGGCCAGTGCTACTTCTTTGCATTTTACCCATCCTTTGTTTACAACAGTTTTAGCTATCTGGTTTTTAGGCGAGGAATATAATTTTCACAAGATTGGTTTGGTGGTATTGGCTCTGGTCGGTGTTCTCATGATTTTCAGGCCTGGTCAGGGTGTTTTTTCTCTTGGTTCTCTGGCTGCCCTTGTTTCCGGTTTCCTGGCTTCAAGTGCTTATATGACTATCAGAAAAATAGCCAAGAAGGAACATCCTCTCGTGATAATAGGTTCATTGGCGGCAGTGGCTATTGTTTTTTCTCTGCCTGGGACAATTATGTATTGGCAACAACCTACTCTATATATCTGGTTTGCTCTGTTGATGGCAGGTGCTCTGACTACTCTGGCCCAGTTTTTCATGACTCTTGCCTATACCAGTGAATCAGCCTCCCATGTGGCGGCTTTTTCATTCATAACTATTTTCTGGTCCATGCTGCTGGGAAGAATAGTATTTGGAGAGCTTCCATCTCTCATCGAAACTGCCGGAATAATCCTTATTTTTTCATCTATGGTTACCCTGGTTGTGATAAGAAATCGCAGAAAGAAGCATTTGCCGGTATAAATACATTTTATCCAAAATTTATTTGTTAGAGGTTTAATTTGTCAAAAAAAAGAAAACATTCGGTTAAACCGGAGAGGAAAAAAAATATTTTTTTCCAATGGTTGAAAAACAGAAAAATAAAAAAAAGAGGTAAGAGTGCTGCCTCTGAATTGAGATATATTCAAAAAGCCTGGTTCGCCGACAATCGTAACGGCTGGTTGAAATTAAAGAAAAAATTATATTTCCCGGATAGAAATAAAAGTGATATTCCCAAAAAAATCAATGGTAAAATAACTGATTTGCTGGAGCGTTGGAAAACTGCTCTTAAACAAAAGCAGAAACTTGAACCAATTGTTGAAGAAATGGAAAAATTTCTCAACAAGCAGGTTAAACAATATAAAAGAAATATTTTCTGGAGTTATATAAAATCGTTTTTAATTGCAGCCTCCATTGCTTTATTTTTAAGGGCTTTTGTTTTTGAGCCTTTCAGAATTCCTTCAGGATCAATGATTCCATCTTTACAAGTCGGGGATCATATTTACGTAAATAAATTTATTTATGGACTGAGGATTCCTTTTACAGATTCTCCCCCTCGTCATTTTGTAACCTGGTCTCTCCCTGAAAGGGGGGATATAATAGTTTTTATTGAACCTCTCAATAATTCCGAAGACTGGATCAAAAGAGTCATCGGTCTTCCCGGGGATCATATTCGTTTTGATTATCAGAAACGCCAGATTTATTTGAAGCCCGGAGGGCAGGGAGATTGGATAAAGGTAAAAAGGAAAAAACTGCAACAGGAATGCAATTATATGGATAAAAATGAAAAATTAGGTGAAAACTGGCATCCGGGAAGACCCTGCGATATTTACACCGAAACACTGGGGAGTCATACATATCAAATAATTTATGATCAACAGCCACGTTATAATCCCCATCTCTTACGAAAAAAATGGATTGTTTCTGAAAATTGTGTCTTTGTAATGGGAGATAATCGGGATAATAGTGAAGACAGCAGATTTTTATCCCTCAATGGTGAAGCAGCTCCCTGTATACCTCTCAACAATATCAAGGGCAGGGCCGAGTTTATCTGGTATTCTCCCGGGCCCAAAGGTCAACGCTGGGAGAGAATCTTTGATGGAATTAAATAGTTCCCCTCCCAAAAAGGAAGGTTGCCGTCTGAGCATGGAATTTTACCTCATCAGTTTTTTCGTAACTTCTTGAAATAGTGTCTACTATGTCTGCGAAGTTACTCCGCGCATCTCAATCCAACTTTATCCGCAGCCAATAACCAGTATCCTGAAACGAGAACTAACTTCGAAGTTACTCCGCGCATCTGAGGCAAACTTCTTACTCAGCCAATAACCCCCATTCTGACTGATGCTGATCCGGAAGAAACTGCTGATTCTGTTTTTTCTTAAATTTACACTTGGCTGATTATCCTGAACATGTAATTTTTACTTTTGAAATTAGGGGTATTTATGATATCAAATTTAAATATCTGTCCTCCATACTTGTTTGGAGGTTTTTTTTGAAAGGAAATAAACAAATCATGACAACTTATGAAAATTGCTCAGATGATACGGATTTAACTTCAGTTGCTATTCTTGAATCTATTTTTGAGATGGAGCAGGTAGTAGTTATTCTTGATAAAGAAGATATACCTTGGCAGGTTATAGAGCATGATGATATATTGATGAAGAATTTTTCAAACAATATTGGTCATTCAACCTTGCTAGTTGAGGTAGGCAAAGAAGATAAAGCTATTGCCCTGCTCAAGAAATTCAGGGATGATAATCTCAAAGGGTACGAATGCAATGAATGCGGATTATGGTTGGGACCTAATATTGATACTTGTCCTGGTTGTGGAACAGAACAGGAAGCCGAATAAAGAGTTTCCCTCCCAAAAAGGAAGGTCATCATCTAAATGGGAATTTTATCTCATCAGTTTTGTCATAACTTCTTGAAATAGAGGCAACTATTCCTGCGAAGTTATTCTGCTGTGTCTGCGAAGTTATGCCGCGTATTTGAAGCAAACTTCTCATTCAGTCAAAAACCTTCATTCTGGGTGGGAACTAAACAGAAATTGAGGAAAATAATGGAAGAATTCAAAGTATCACCTGATAAGCCTTGGTTTAAACCTGAAAGTGGATGGGAAGACAAAATACCGACAAATCTTGAATTTCCGGTTAAAACTGTAGACCGCCTGGTAGAAGATGCCGCTCAACGTTGGCCTGACAAGCTGGCAGCGAGATTTTTGGGAGAGGAGATGACTTATGGCGAATACAACAAAAAAGTCAATAAATTTGCTTCATCTCTGGCTCAACTGGGATTAAAAAAAAGTGAAACAGTTGCGATTTTGCTGCCAAATTCATTTCAGTTCATGATTGCCTACAATGCTGTTTTGCGTGTAGGAGGCATTATTTCTGCCATCAATCCTACTTACAAGCCTCTGGAAATCAAACATCAGATGGAAATTGTCAATGCCAGTTATCTTATTTATTTGGACGTGCTTTATGAAGACAAAATAAAACCAATTCGCAAAGATTTGAATCTTAAATTTATTATTGGATCCAATATTGGTGATTTTTTGCCCTGGTTTAAAAAGAAGTTGGGTGCTTTTCTTAAAAAATTGCCAAGTGCCAAGCTACCTCCTGAATCGATGCAGTTCACGGAGTTGCTGAAAACAAACAAAGAACCTCCTTTGGTCAGGGTTGATCCCCACAAGGATGCGGCTGTTTATATCATGACAGGAGGAACTACAGGTATACCCAAAGCAGCCATTCTTTCTCATTTCAATCTATACAGCAATGCCATGCAGATACTGGCCTGGTTTTTCAAGTCACAACCGGGTATAGGAAATCTTGGTATCCTTCCTTTTTTTCATGCTTTCGGTATGACCACAATTTTAAATTTAACTCCTCTTTTCGGGGGATATATCCATCTGTTTCCTAAACCTCCCAAAACTCCTGAGTTGCTTAAAGTTATCCAAAATCAAGCTCCAGACGAAGGCTTCATCTTTATCGGTGCCGAGGTTCTTTTTCAGAGGGTAGCCGATTTTGAAGATCTGGAAAATTTTGATATTGAGGGAAAGCTTTTTCTCAATGTAAGCGGAGCCGGACCTTTGCATAAAGATGTCCAGGAAAGATACGAAGAAAAAACAAATGCACCTCTGGTTGAAGGTTATGGTCTCACGGAGGCTGGACCTGTTGTTACTGTCAATCCTTTGTGGTGTGATGAAGAACAGAGGCGTTCAGGAAGTATTGGTTTGCCTCTTCCCGGAACCGAGATAAAGATTGTTCATAAAACTGATTACACCAAAGAACTGGAGCTTACCGATGATCCTGAAGACAGGGAAAATATTGGAGAGTTGGCGGTTGCCGGTCCTCAGGTCATGTTGGGTTATTTGAATAATGACCAGGAAACCAATGCCCATATTTTTGAAAAAGATGATAAACGCTGGTTGCTTACCGGTGATATCGGTTATATGAATCATCTGGGTCAGGTGACAATTCTGGATCGCAAAAAAGAGTTGATTAAATACAAAGGGTATTCAGTTTTTCCCAAAGATGTGGAAAACCTTATAGGTCGACACGAAGCAGTCAATGAAATTGCAGTTGCCGGTCTTCCTGACGAAGATACCACTGAGGTAATCAAAGCTTGGATAGTGCTCGAAAAGGAATTTGAAGGCAAAATCACCGAAGAAGACATCATCTCCTGGTGTAAAGAAAATATTACCCATTATAAAGTGCCAGCCCATATTGAGTTCATCGACGAAATTCCAAAAAATCTGGTTGGAAAAGTTTTGAGAAGAGTTCTTCGCGAAAACGATCCCATCTGGAAGAATTATTTCCTGGAACATGAAAATTAATCACTCCTGTTTTCCCCCAAAAAGCAAAAACAAGGGTAATCTGGTTATTTATGGCGGGAGAATTATCAACCCTGTTACAGATTTGGATCTGGAATCGGGTTTTGTAGAAATCAAAGATGGAGTTATCACCAGAGTCGAATCTCTACAAGGTAGATGCAAACTCTCTTTTACCGGTCAAATTATTAATGCATCCGATTTGATAATAATGCCGGGATTGATCGATTTGCATGTTCATTTGCGGGAGCCTGGCAATCCGGAGAAGGAAACAGTTGCCTGTGGAACTCGGGCAGCAGCAGCTGGTGGATTTACAACTGTTTGTTCCATGCCCAATACCGATCCTGTTCCTGATCGAGTGGAACATTTGCAGTTAATCAGGAAACTTTATCAAAAAGAAGCCTGTATCCGAGTTGTACCTGTAGCTTCAGGTTCAATGGGAAGAAAAGGGAAAGAGCTGGTTGATCTTGATGCCTTGCACAAGGGGGGAATAAAAGTGTTTTCCGATGACGGAGATCCTTTTACAGATTTGAATTTACTTTTCAATCTTCTTGAATATTCTGCCAGAACCGGAATTATTATTTCAGATCATTGCGAGACCCCTTTTCTTGCCAAGAAAGGAGCAGTGAACCAGGATTTGGCTAAACTCAACCCTGAATTCAGCGGACAAGGAGCTATTTCAGAAGTACTGCAAATGGTCAGAGGAGCAACTCTTTGTGAGTTGACCGGAGGCCATTATCATGTTCAACATTTGTCAAGTGCCGATTCTGTGGATATATTGCGTTGGGCTCAATATAAGAATCTGTCTTTAACCGGCGAGGTTACTGTACATCATCTTCTCCTCAATCAGGAAAGCATCGCTCAACAGGGAGCTTTGGCAAAATGTGCTCCTCCTCTACGCAGGGATGAAGACAGGAAAGCATTGGTTGATGCTGTCAACGCCGGACTTGTATCTGCCATAGTCACCGATCATGCTCCCCATACTTCAGTTGAAAAGTCATTGCCACTCAATGAAGCACCCTTTGGAATAGCAGGCTTGGAAACTGCTTTCCCCCTTGTTTTTTCTTTGGTTGAAGCGGGTGAGATTTCGCTAAAGCGGCTGATTGAATTGTTTACATCTTCTCCTGCCAAGGTTTACGGATTGCAGCATGTTGGTGATTTAAGTGCCGGCAAATATGGAGATGTTGCCATCTTTGATCCCGAGAGTGAATTTGAAATTTCAGCCAATTTTTATTCCCGAGGTAAAAACAGTCCATTTATTGGCAGACAAGTCAAAGGACAGATTAAATATACAATTTGTGAGGGAAATATTGTCTACTCCAACCCCTAACATTTTCAACGAATTAACTCAATTACTTGCTTTTATTCTCAAAGAGACGCGGGAGTTTGATCTCCATCAGATTTTGCCTGGGGCCAGGACTCAATTTTTCAGAAAGAAGGGTAAAACAATTATTGAAGATCATTTTTTTGAAACCAGGATGTGTCTCTTTGAAGAATGGTTTTTACTTGAAAGACCAGTTATACACAACCAAACTCCCACCGAAGTGTTTGTGAAAAATCAACTGAGAAGACACAATCCCGAAAAAATGCGCAAAATTATCCTTATGGCAAATTCTCATAATTCTGTTTTTGAGATACTCAGCCATTGGAAAAAAGATAATTTTTATGCCCGGGATATTTTATATGGAGGTGATTGGCATATTCATCATCATCCGCCTTTTGCTACAATTGAACCCGGTCAGTTTTTTGAAGGCAGGTTGGTTAATTTTACCGGTAAAAACAGACTTTTTCCCGGAATTATAGTTTATCCGGCACTGATCAAAGAAGAAATTGAAAATCTGACTTCATATTTAACAGCCCGGGAATTCGAAAACAGACAAATCATAGATCTTCTTTCCAAGTTGCTTATTAAGGCCCACCGTTATTCTCACCTCAAAATCAAAAGATTTTTCAATCCTTCCGATCCCATGGTCAAAGTTGAACTTGACCATGCCCTCGAGTTTAATGAGTAAATTCTCAAATTTCTATTCTTCTAAATAGTTCCATTCTATCTAGTTCCCATCCCAAAAAGGAAGGTCATCGCCTGAATGCGGAATTTCACCTCATCTGCTTTGTCGTAACTGCTTGAAATAGTATCAACTATGTCGGCGCAGTTACTCCGCACATCTGAGGCAAACTTCTCATTCAGTCAAAAACCCCCATTCTGGGATGGAAACTAACTAAACTTTTTTGAAAATTAACCGAATTAATCAATAGAGGTTTGATTGTTTTTTAATTTTGTTTTGAAAAAAAATTTTAAGAAAAGGAATTGATTTTGAACCAGTATAATTTGATATCCCAAGTAGAAATTACCGAAAAATTGCCTGTATATATTAAAGAACTTGAACATGATATCAACATGACAATAAAGCTCATCAAAACAGGTAAAAATGAAAAGGCTGTTGTCAGTTTTAAAAATAATATGGAAGCTCTGGCAAATCTAATAGAGTTGATAAATATTTTAGGTCAGGTTGATGTTTTAGACCAAGATTTAGATTTTTTCGATTTTGAAGACAAACTTTCTCTTTTTCTTGACGATTTGATCTATGCTCATGATGAAGGAAATCTTAAAAAAATCGGAAAGATTCTATCTTCTGAAACAGATAAAATTTTTCAACAGATTAAAAAAATCAATTTCGGAAAAACTAGTTAGTTTCCATCCCAGAAGTGGGCTATTATTCAGACAAGGAAGGTAAAAAGATGAAATCTGAACTTGATAAAATAATAAAATTATTGAGCTCAATAGATGAAAAACTTCTGTTGATTACAGAGGATTCACCGATGCATGACAATGAGGAAAATGAAGATAGAGCTTTGTCAGAACCTTCATCAAAAATAGTCAAACTTGAAAGGCAATTGGAAAAATCCCGTTCTAAACTTCTTCATGCAGGAAAAATGTCTTCCCTCGGGTCACTTACAGCAGGAATTGCGCATGAGTTGAACAATCCCCTGACTTGGGTCAAATCAAATTTGCAGATAATTGAAACAAAATATATGGACAGATTGGAAAAATTTGTGGGGGTGGTAGAAAAAATTATAACCAGAGATGATTTGGAATCACTTGAGGAGGTGCGACAGATTCTGACCGGTGCTCTTAACAATTACAAAATCAAGTACATTGTTGAGGATATGAGAGATATGGCCGTAGAAAACCAGGAAGGGGTTGAAAAGATGAAGAAAATCGTTTCTGGAATCAAGTCCTTTGCTCGCAATGAAGATGAAGATATAGAAGAGTTTTCCCTGGTTGAAGCAGTTGAATCAGCCCTTACAATCGGATATAATCAAGTTAAATATGTTGCAGAAATTATCAAAGAATATGATGACAAGCCCGCGTGCATGGGCAGTTCTTCCAAACTTTCCCAGGTTTTTTTGAATTTAATTGTAAATGCTGCTCAGTCTATGCAACTGGAAAAAAACAAAAAACCTGAAATGCGAGGCAGGTTATGGTTGCGGGTAAAATCCAAAGATGAGAAGGCAATAGTTGAAATTGAAGATAACGGAACAGGAGTAAACAAGCGAATCAAGGATAAAATTTTTCTTCCCTTCTACACCACCAAAAAGAGTGATGTTGGCACTGGTTTGGGGTTGCATATAGCAAAACAGATTATCAATGAACACGAAGGAACAATCAATCTGGTTGACAAGAAAGGCAAGGGAGCTAAATTTGTAATTACCCTGCCAAGAATTAACTAGTTCCCATCCCAGAAGTGGTGTTTTCGGCTGGGGAAGAAGTTTGCCTCAGATGTGCGGAATAACTTCGCAGATATAGTTGATGCTATTTCAAGAAGTTATGATAAAACTAATGAGGCAAAATTCCGTGTTCAGACAATGCATCCATTTTTGGGATGGGAACTTAATAATCCGGTCTCAAACTAGATATCACTTTAAATGGTGATTTGAATTAAAAAAATAGAATTAAAGGTTGAAGCAAATGAACAAAATTCTTCTGGTTGATGATGAAAAACCAATTTTAGGTGTTTTGAAAAGAGTTTTTTTTGATAAGCCATGGGAAACTTATACAGCATCAGATCCTGAAGAGGCTTTACAAATGGTAAGAGAAAATGATTTTGCAGTTATTATCTCTGATTTCAAAATGCCAAAAATGAATGGCCTTGAATTTTTGACTAAAGCCCGGGCAGTCAGTCCTGACAGTGTAATGATGGTTTTTAGCGGTTATGCTGAATCAGAAGCAATTTCAAAAGCAATCGACAAAGGAACTTTGTTTCGGTTTATCCCCAAGCCCTGGAATAATACTGAACTTTACGGCATTATAATACAAGCCCTTGAGCATTATGAACTGGCAAAAAAGAATAAGGAATTAGTCAAGACAGTTAAAAAGCAAACAAGAGAAATTGCCCGGTTGAAATCAAAGATAGACAAAACCTGAATTCCGGTTGTTTTTCGGGAGTCCTATTCCAGATTGATTCTCTTCATATCCATTCCCCCTACATATCCATAAGAAACATGTTTATCAAAGCCTGTAACTATCAATCCTATTGGTTTTTCAGAACGGATTACGTGGTATCCGTCATCCTGAAAGCCGGGGTCTATATTTTCTCCGGGAGGCAACTCAGGATTAATAATGGGATAGGAAAGTTGGCAATTGATAATTTCATAGGTATCTCCCTGATCAATTTGTCCACTGCAGTTTGAAGTGTGCTTTTGGCAATCATAAGAATTGATATCAAGATAATCCAAGGTAAGTTCATTTTGGGGTGGAGAAATAATCGTAATAAAATCAAAGGCATATTTGTTGGGGGTAAGAAAAACATAGTCGCGGCGCCACTGTTCAACCGGTGGAATCATGACAAAAGAGGGATCTCCTCCCGGCAGATCCAGGGGGATATTAATTGAACCTTGACCTTTTCTGAACTGAGCAACAAAAAGTGGTTTATCACCTTGAATAATGGGATCGCAGTCTGAATCGATGGTGCGGAATTCGCCACGGTTAAGAGTAAAATAATTGTTTGGAGCAGGCAAGGTAGTAAAGATGGTAGTGTTGTCCTTGAGAGCCATGATCCTGAAGATGTCTCCCTCTTCCATAACGATGTTTTCTCCACCGGCTGCAGCAATTGCAGGAGTTCTGGGCGGATTTCTGACAGCGACAAATTCCATCCCGGCTGCGCTCGCGGGAAATAATTGATGTTCAAGGTGATCTGCACAGCAATAGCGATCGTAGAAAGTATCCCAGACGGGAACATCTGAAGCTTCACTGCCTGCAAAAACAGCTACAGGTTTGTTGCTTTGCACTGTCGTTCCGGTGAAGTCAGCTTGAAAAGCATTGGTTTCAAGATTCAGGACTTCATATTGCTGCAGATCAAAAGTAATGGTCTCTCCTGCTTTGGCAGCTGGAATCCAAAGATTATCTCCCATAATGTCAGTGGACAATTTGATAGTAAGGTTGGTTCCGGGTTCAGTAGCAACAACAGTGAGAAAAGTACGTAGATTTTCGTTGAAATCATTGTTGGGATTGTCGGTTTCAGCTATGGTCTGAGGCCAACTAAGTACCAGGTATTTATTATCGAGGGCACCTTTGGGAAAGAGAATGGAAGCATCGTTGGAAAAAACATCGACATTCTCGAGAGGGTTGAACTGATAGGCGGCAATGGGCAGGTTGGAAGTGATTCGATAACTCGAAGTGGTATGAGCACTGTGGGTTCCTGTATCAAATGTTCCTTCCGGACTGCCGTCAACTTCTCGGGCAGGAAGGTTGATAATTTCAAGACCTTCCGGGGGAACTTGAATCTCGTCAACTTTGTTGATCTCAGCCGGCCAACCTGCCTCTGCCAAGTTTGTATCAACCCGGATCGAGGCAGTGAGATTTCCCGGATTGGAAACTACGACGCTGAATTGCTGAGCTGCGGCATTTCCACTTGAAACTAAAGCATTGTCAAGGTCAACCGCCCAATATTCACAGCCGAGATAACTGCGGTTTTCCCGAGCTTCCTGACAAGCCTGTATACATTGACCGTAACTGCAGACATAACCTTCTTGGGCGGGACATTCATAAAGAGATGTTGCATCATCACCTGTATTATTGCAGACAGCTACCTTGTTTTCCTGACAAATTCTGCTGTTAGGTTGGCAATACAGACAACCTTCATCCGGGACACATATTTGGTCGAATTGTGCACAATCCCGGTATTCGTACTTTCCGGAAGGATGGGTACAAGTAGCCTGTTGATTTTCAATACAATAAATTTTGCCAACTTCACAACTTCCGTCAACTTCTTTTTCAGATTCACAGGAACTGAGAGCTAAAGTTATCAGAGCCGGCAAGATTAAAAATATATAATTGAGAATGTTGTGTTTAAAAATTGAAAGAGGTTCCATCAGCTGCATTTGATTTCCAGTAGGTTTGAGAAAGATATCGATAAGTAAAATTGTTGAAATCGAGGTTGGGAACAAGGATTGTCTGGATATGCCAGTAAAGTTGACTGGCGGGAAGTGGGGGGACTCCTTCAATGGTTTGGAGCTGGGGAAGGGAAAAACTGCTCAATTCACCATTTAAAAGAATTCGCCAGAAGCGATCACCCGAAGGAAATTCAGTGATTTTGATTTGGGAAAAGGTTGGTTTGATCACACTGCTCTCAAAGGAAAAACGGTTGTTCTCCGGTGGGGCTCCATCAGGGGATATGGGAGTGGGAACCCCAAGAAAATCATCAATTTCAAAGGAAGAAGCACCTGCCAGATTTTTTTTGAATACCTGAGAGAAAGGATAGGAGCCTTCAGTATTGGCTTCTGCATAAATGGAGTAAGTGGCATCACTTAATTCTCCATAAATTTGCATCTGATTTTCGAAAACAAGGGGAGATGTAGCATCGACAGTAGTTTTGGTAGAATCTTTCCTGATAATATAACCGTCGACTCCAAGGTCTGTAATTAATTTGACTTTATATTCAAGGGGACCGTTTTCTGCATCCAGGGGAGGTGGATTATCAAGATTTACCTCAATAGTTTGATTGAGAAACCTGTCGATTCTGATTTTGGTAGAGAGGCTTTCTCCGGCTCCGGCGAAGATATTGCGGACAATTCCGTAGGATACCGGAATAAAATCATTGTCGTCTTCATTTTGGTATCCCGCCAGAGCATAAAGGGCAAAAGAACCGGGGTAAATGGTCAGGCTGAAAGGAAAACCAAATTCATCAACGCAACTTGAAGTTTCAGTCAGAGTGTAGACTTGGGGTGAGGCAACTGAATAACTGCCCAGTGTCTGATAGATTTTAACTGCCCGGTGATATCCGGGAGGAACAGGATCGGGAACCATGAGATCCCAGTAGCAGCTATATTGGAATTCTGCATCCTGGAACAGAACAGCGCCGGTTAGATGAGAATAAACTTCATTGGGAACTCCAGGGATTCCCCCGGTTGGATTGGAAGGAGGATCAAAGGGGTTCAAAAAAAGAGTGATTTCAGAACTGTTGAATCCGATTACGGAATATATTTCGAATTCTTCATGAGCAACAGTTACCATTTGTTGTCCTTGAAGATCGGGGGAAGCAAAGGTAATTTGTCCGTCACTGTTGGTTCTTCCCTGAAAAGGTGTGCTGGTATTTGTGCCCAGCATGACAAAGGCATTTTCAATTGGTTCTTTACCGTAAATATTGAGAGCCGTAACGGTAAGGGAACCGGAAATTTCTTCTCCATTCATGCCTCCATAGGCGGGATCGGTAGTATCGTAATAAAGAAAAGCGTTTTGGGTGATCAGGGGAGAAGCATCTGTTTTGATAACTTCAAAATCAACTTCTCCGGGAGAATGGGGTGGAGTTTTGGCAATAAGTTTGCTGTCTGAGACATAATTGATATCAAGCAGTTCTTTGTCACCGAGATAATAGGTGTAATCAGGTTTGAATTCATTTTCAGGGGAAGAAATTTCTACATAAGTGCCTCCGGACATGGAACCGGAAGCTGGAGTAAAGGTAAAACGATCGTAAAAATAGCCGTTTTCAAGAGAAGTTTTGGTCATGTCGGAATTTTGGGCTGTTACATCAACATAACCTGTCATGCCGGCAGGAACACTTACCATCATTCTGTTTTGAGCGATAAAGACTGTGTTGCCGGGATCCGCCCAATGCTCTCCAAAAAAAATTCTGGTTCCTTCTTCAAAGCCGAATCCCCTTATGGTGACAGTATTGCCCCCTTTGACCGGACCGTGGTTTGGTTCTATTTTAGTAACCCGGAAGGAACTGTCGGTTCCGCCATCACTTTGATTATTAATTTGATTATTTGAGTTCCAGCCTTCATCACCTGGATCTGTTTCACATCCAAGGTTGGCAAAAAGAAAAAACAAAGCTAAAATGTAAGTTGATCTATTAAGAATCATACTAATCCTTTGACAGGTTCCGGTGTTTGATAAATAAAAAATTTCCGGAGGATAGTTAGTTCCCATCCCAAAAAGGAAGGTCATCACCTGAACGTGGAATTTTATCTCATCTGCTTTGTCATAACTTCTTGAAATAGTGGCAACTATGTCTGCGAAGTTATTCCGCACATCTGAGACAAACTTCTCATTCAGTTAATAACCCCCATTCTGGGATGGGAACTAGTTAGTTCCCATCCCAAAAATGGATATCATCGTCTGGCGACGGAAATTGAATTAATCAGCTTTGTCGTTGCTGATTGAAATAGTTGTGGCTATATCTTCACAGTTACTCCGCGCATCTGAGGCAAACTTCTTCACCAGCCAATAACACCACTTCTGGGATGGCAACTAGTTATCAACTGTCTTATTATAGTTGATTATCCATAAATATCTAGTTTTCATCCCGAAAGTAGAGTTTTTGCAATAAAAGTTATATGGATCATTTGCAATAAAAGGTCGAATAATGAACTATATCAATTTAAAACAGGTTTTTGCAAATATTGCAAAAAGATATGAACTTGTTAACCATCTCATTTCCCTGGGTCAGGATAAAAAATGGAGAAAAATTGCTGCTTCTCTGGCTGCAAAAGGGGGTGGGGACAAATGGGTTGATGTATGCACCGGAACAGGAGAAATGGCGATTTTGCTGGATAAAATATCTCCGGGATCGACCCAGGTTTATGGAATAGATTTCACTGAAGCTATGCTTGACCAAGCTATTAAAAAAAACAGTACCGTTAATTTTATCAAAGGCAGAGCCGAGAATCTACCTTTTGACGATGGTGAAATCGATTTGATCACAGTTTCATTTGCTGTGAGAAATCTAAATCAAGAACCTGAAAAATTAAAAAAAACTCTGATGGAATTTTATCGTGTTCTCAAAAAGAACGGCAGGCTTGTTCTACTGGAAACTTCAATCCCGGTTAATCCATTTATTAGAAAAGTATTCTTTTTTATTGCTCCGAAAATAGCCAGGGCAACCGGGCATTTTTTGACCGGCGAGAAAAATGGATATGAGTATTTGGGGGATTCTATTTCCAAATTTTATCCAGGAAAGGATTTGGTTAATATTCTGAGAAAAACAGGTTTTTCCAATGCAGGTTGCAAACAACTGGCATTGGGAAGTGTTGCTATCCATATGGGGATTAAGTAGATCCCAACCCAAAAAGGAAGGTCATTGCCTGAAAGCGGAATTTTACCTCATCAGTTTTGTCATAACTTCTTGAAATAGTATCAACTTGTAGTTCTCGTTTCAGAATAAATGGTCACAGTCTGCGGCTCGGAATTTGGATTGATCAGTTTTGTCGTAACTTCTTGAAATAGTATCTACTATGTCTGCGAAGTTACTCCGCGCATCTCAATCCAACTTCAGCCGCAGCCAATAACCAGTATCCTGAAACGAGAACTAACTGCGAAGTTATTCCGCGCATCTGAGGCAAACTTCTCATTCAGTCAATAACCCCCACAGTGGGGGTTAGTCTGAACATGGGATTATGCTTTTAATTTGTTTTCAAATAGTTATAATGTAAAAATTAATCTAAATCTGTAACTTGAATTTGTCCCCTGAAGGAGAAAAAATGTCTGAAAACAAAACTGTCGATATATTAAAAAGTGCTATTTTATTGGAAATGCGTGGCATTGCTTTTTACAGCCAGGTTGCATCACAAACTGACAACGATCAGGTAAAGGAATTTTTTGAATTAATGGCAAGGGAAGAAGAAGAACATCGAGATATTCTGAAAAATCAACTTGGTTTTTACAGTTCAGAACATAAATTCAAGCAAGATTCCTGGTCCACAGATCAAAATTCCCAGGTAGCGGGGAAAATATTAAATAAAAAAATAAGCAGCAGTATCGCAGCCGCAGGTTATGAAGCTGCTGCAATCGGAGCTGCAATCAACATGGAAAAAGCAGCAGTAGATCTTTATTCCAAACGAGCTCAGGAAAGTGACGATCCGATGGAAAAAGCTCTTTACAGATGGCTTTCAGAATGGGAAAACGTGCACTTGGTTGAATTGCAGCAAATTGACGAACAATTGAAAGAAAGTATCTGGACAGATAATAATTTCTGGCCTTTTTAATTTTTAGAAGAATATTTTTTCGTCTCCAGGTTTAATTTTGTCTAAATCCAATAATTCCTTCCAGCAATTGAATATTTACTTTTTTTTACTTATCCACTTTTTTCTGGTTGCAGGTTGTGATCAGGCTCCAAAGGAAGAAGATTTTTTTCAGGGAATCTGGTGGGAACAAGCAACTATCTCACCTTTTGGAGCCAGAGCAGGTCATACCAGTGTGGTTCATGAAAATAAAATTTTTTTAATGGGAGGATTCACTCTGGAGGGAAACCAGACAATCGCCTTCAACGATGTTTGGATTTCAGAGGATGGTATTAATTGGGAACAGATTCTTGCAAACGCTCCCTGGGCACCGAGAGCCAACCATTGCAGTGTTGTATTTGATGGAAGAATTTATCTGATTGGCGGTAATGAAGAAACTGAATATTATGGAGATGTTTGGAGCACGGCCGATGGTATAAACTGGACCCTTGATTCCACTCCTTTTTCAGACAGGATGGGGATGGAATGTCTTGTTTTTAAAAATAAAATCTGGGTGATGGGAGGAGTAGATTATTCCGGTATTGCTGAAATCTGGAACAGTTTTGACGGTTTGAATTGGTTAAAGCAACCTGATCCTCCCTGGGAAGGCAGAGCCCACTTTTCCCTGGATCTGGTCAATGGTCAGATCTTATTAACCGGTGGCAATGTATACAATTCAAAAACGTTCAATGATGTCTGGAAAAGCACTGATGGAATCAGTTGGGAATTGCTTTCCGAATCTTTGCCCGTTGAATATCTTTATGGTCACAAGACTGTTGTTGAAGGAGATAGAATATGGATTTCAGGTGGAAATGGAGCTACAGACCAACTTTTGGTTTATGAGGAGGAACAATGGCGCAAAATTCACATGGAAAGTCCATTTTCTCCAAGAGCTTATCATACAATGTTGATCTACAAAGATAAAATTTGGATACAAGGGGGAACCTTCAGCGACAATATGAGTCTGAGACTGAGGGATGATATCTGGTTTTCCAAGCCGGGACAAAGCTGGCAATAATATTTGCTGTCAGTTGTTCCAAGGGGGGAGTTTTTTGTTGTCCACGAAGTCGAGATAGTCCTGAAGTATCTTTTTATGATCAAAAACAAGATTGGCAACAGTTCTTGGATTTACAAGGTGGGCTTTTTTAGCGTCATCTCCTGCTACGGGAATCCCATCGGCTTTGGCCAGAAACACAGTGGAAATTGTATGTTGACGGGGATCTCTATCAGGAGCCGAATAGGTGTGAAATTGAAAATAAGGTTCCACCTCCAGGGAAGTTTCTTCTTTGGCTTCGCGGACGGCAGCTTCCCAAAGGGGTTCTCCCTCATCAACAAATCCTCCCGGCAGTGCCATTCCGAAAGGTGCATTTTTTCTTTCGATCAAGACAATATAGGTGGTGTTGTTTTTTTTGATTTCAATGATTATATCTACAGTAGGTTTGGGGTTTTTATATTTCATTTGATCTTGTCCTCTTTCAAGATTAATACTAAAGAAAGGGGAATTTTAGTTCAAGAAAAATTTATTCTCTTTTTCCGATCTTTTTTTGTATGATTCCCGTTAATCCCTCTTTGGTTACATAATTACAGACCTGTGTACGGGAATTGTTAAAGGAGTTGTTAAAATGGCTGTTTTGCCTGTTGTAAAATATCCGGATCCTCTTTTACATGAGAAATCCAAAAATATTGTAGATATAAATGACGAAATAAAAGAATTGGTCAGTGATATGGCTGAAACGATGTATGCTGTAGAAGGGGTGGGACTGGCAGCTGTTCAGGTTGGTAAATTACTGAATTTGTTTGTGATAGATCCTGTTTTTGCCGGAGGTACCGAAAAAGATCCGGTTCTGGTGTTCATTAATCCCCAAGTTATCAAAAAAGAAGGTTCCATCAAAGAAGAAGAGGGCTGTCTCTCTCTGCCCGGTGTTTTTATTTCTTTGAAAAGAGCAACTAGAACAGTTGTAAAAGCTCTGGATCTGGAAGGAAATGAGTTTGAAATGGAAGGGGAAGGCATTTTATCCAAAGCTTTTCAACATGAATATGATCATCTCCAGGGAACTCTTATCATTGACAAAGTGGGAAAACTGAAGCGTAAAATTGCCATGAGGAAATTAAAAACAGACTAGTTAGTTCCCATCCCAAAAATGGATGTCATCGTCTGACGACGGAAATTGAATTAATCTGCTTTGTCGTAACTTCTTGAAATAGTGGCAACTATGTCGGCGCAGTTACTCCGCGCTTCTCAATCAAATTTCTTCTCCAGCCAATAACCAGTATCCTGAAACGAGAACTATCTGCACAGTTACTCCGTGCATCTCAATCCAATTTCTTCACCAGTCAAAAACCCCACTTCTGGGATGGGAACTAAGATTTACTCCTTCGTTTTTTACCAGTTAAAATTATTGAAATATTGGACAAAGGTGGGTAATGGAGTAAAATACATTTTGGCAGGCTCCCTGAGATACCCGTTTTGAATCGGGAATTAAACTAACCCCCGGAGGACATGGTCAGTGTTCATTAAAATAAAATGGAAATATTTGTCCATTTTAATTTTTACAGCAATTTTTACGATCTTTTTTTTTGCAGGATGGAATTACGTTCAATCCAACTACAATGGCAAAGCACTGGCTCGGTTGATTATGAAAGGTTTCAACAAAAACAGAAGGGGCAGAATGGAGCTTGGGGCGGTTTATTGGAAGCCGGGAGCTGTAATTGACTATCTTACCGGCATGCCCACCCAAGTCAGGATTGAAAATATTAAACTCTACGATGCTCGCGGCAACCTGGTGGTTGATGTTCCAAAAGCAAAGGGATGGATTTATCTTTCTCCTCTCCAGGAAAATATGAGTCTGAAAGTTGAAAATCTCCAAGCTTCTTCCGGTACAATCAATCTCAAAACCATAAAATCCCCTGATCGAGAAGGAACTGAAATTGGCCTTTTGGGTTTGTTCAATACTGTCAAAAAAACAAAAACAACCAAAGACACGGGGGAAAGGGAAAAGCCTGACCGGCAATGGTTTATTTCTGTCGATAATTTTAATCTGGAAAACCTGGCCCTCAATGTAGATTTACCTACACTGCAAATGCAGGTTAAAGATGGAAAAGTAAAAGGTGGATATGTTTTTTACGGCAGTCCCAGCAAAACAACTTCCCTGAAATTCCATCTCCAGGCTTTGCCCGTTGCCAAAGAGGCTAAAGTCGAACTATTTGGCAAAGAGCACAATTTTGAGGATATTAAATTTCATACCGGTTTCATGGATGAAAGAGCACCCATGAATATACATTTTGCAGTAAGTGCCAGAGAAACCGCTTCGGATTCGCCGGTCTGGGCTTTCGCCCACCTTGGAGATCACGGAATCAAGGTGGATGCCATGGCGCAAAAAGCAGCCATGGTTGCTTCCCGTTATATTCCCATGATCAAGCTGGACGACCAGGAAAATTCCCGGGCAGTTGTAAAGATCAGAGGAACAGTGGCTGAACCCGAAGTTGATATTTACGGTGAGGGGTTTTATTTTAAAAATCCTTGGGGTCCACCAGTTAAAAATCTTGAGGGCTGGCTGGTTTTTCGCAAAAGTGAAGTTGGGTCAGTGATGAAATTCAAAAATATTTCGGGAACAACCGAAGGAGCAAAACTGAAAGCCAACGGAGCCTGGGATATGTCCACCGGAAAAATATTTTCTCGGATCAAAGGTCTTAATCTTAACCCGTCGTCTTATCTTCCTCCGGATATTGCTGGAAAATTTCCCAATAAAATCAGAGGCAGCCTTGATGTCAGAACTGTTTTTCCCGAAGTTCAATATGTGTTGTTTGGTTGGCAATTGCAAGGTGAAGGAGGAGTGTTGGCACAATTTGCCAGTGCCGGGGAATTTGCCTATGAAGATCGTAATGTAAAAATTTATGAAGCTACCTTGAATTCAGATGAACTTGGTATACAAGTGGCTGGAAAGATTTCAAAGGAAGGAAAAATCAATCTGCAAGCTGCAGCTCATGGTAGCAGGATGGGCAACGTTCTTGGTCGTCTGGGGCTTTCTCCCTATTTTTATTCGGGTAGATTCAAAGGAAGTATCTCCGGTTATCTCGATGATCCTGTAATTCAAGGCAATATGACATTAGGCGGTATTCAGACTGCAGGTGTAAAATTTCCTTATGGCAGTGGCTTTATCTTTTTGAACAAGCACAAACTTTCCCTTGGAGGAGGGCAGTTGGCAGCAGGTAAGGGCAAAATTTCCGCCAAGGCAACAGTTTCCTGGGAAGATGGGATCCGACTGTGGACTCAGGGCAAAATTAACGGAGTCAAACCCGGTAGTCTAATAAAAAACAAGCAGATTTCCGGTCAAATTGATGGCAAATTCAAAATAGCAGGACAACCACATAATCTCAATGGCTATATCCATCTGAAGAGTAAAAAGGGCGAAGCCTATAAGCTTGAATATGCCAATTTTGACAGCAGGATTAAGTTAAAAAATAACACTCTGGTTATTCCTGAAACCGATTTTCAAATTCAAAATTCAAAGGTGGTGGTTGGAGGAAAGATCGATCCTGCAGGAAAGAGCAATCTGAAATTGCATTTAGCCGGCCTCAAGATTGATCATGCTAATACTCCTTTCACAGGTATTTTGAAAGCAGGGTTGAAAATCGGAGGTACATATAAAAATCCTGTCATCAGAGGACGGGTAGCTTTGGAAAATCCCTCTCTTTACGGTAAAAAATTACCAGAAGATGCTATTGTGGTTTTTTCCAGGAATAACCAGAAAAACGAATTTCATGGCAATATGTTTTCTTTGTTTGAAATAAATGGGAGTTATCAGGGAATGTCTCCTTTAAAAGTTAAACTGAATACAGATTTTAAAGATTTGGATCCCAGTCTTTTTTTGCCAGGAAAGTTGCTGGATGCCTATGGAATCAAAGGAAAAGTAAGTGGAAAAGGAAATTTGAAATATACATCTCCACAGTTGCCGGAGGCTAATTTGGAGATCAGCAAACTGAAGGTGGAAATAGAAGGTAAAACAAGTCCCTATCTCCCTGATAAGAAATCCCGCAAAATCAAGTTGGAGAAAACTGCCAGATTGAATTTTAAAAATAATCGTCTGAAAATTGAAGATTTCAATCTCAAAGGGGCTAATACCGATATCAAAATAGGTGGTTTTGCCGACAGTGGCAAACAATATATCGGAATTGATGGCAAATTGGATCTGGAGTTGGTTCCCTATTTCATCGCTAATAATTTTGTTTCAGATATGCAAGGACAATTGCTGACTAAAATGAGGATAAATGCCGAAAGCAAAGGAGGAATAAGTGCTGAAGGCACTGTCTACTTTGCCGGCAATAAGATAGGTTTTAAAGAGTATGAACAAGAAATTACCTTGAGATCGGGCAAATTGATATTTAAAGATCGCAAAGTATTTTATGATAATATCCGAGTTGTTTTAAATGAGGAAGAAGTCATTGTGAAAGGAGTTTCCCAACTTGATAAATTTTTAACACCTCAGGATATAAATGCAGGAATCAAAGGCAATGTTTCCATTAAACTCCTTGATTCTTTCATGCCTGGCAGTTTTTATTCAGCCAAAGGACGCACCCGGGTAGATATAAACCTTGAAGGAAAAATCAAAGATCCAATGATTCAGGGAAAAGTCTTTCTTGAAGAAGACAATCGATTATTGCTCAGATCCGGTCGCGATTTGAGAATTGCCAAAGGTAGCAGAATCAATTTCAAAAAGAACAGGTTTGGATTAAAGAATTTCAAACTTTTTGTTGAAGATGGATATGCTCTTCTGAATGGTGGTTTTACTTGGAAAAATGGAAGACCTGTTAATACTTCAGTCGACATAAAATTGCGCAATCTGGTTGAACGATCTTCTTCTTATACTGTAGAGTTGATGGGAGATCTGCAACTTGCTTCCGCCGGGGAGGGGCCCTTGAGTCTGACAGGTTCTGTGGATGTACTCAATGCGAAATATACCAAAGATTACAGGGTCAATCTGATGAGTAAACTTTTGACTCCGGTTCAAAGAACTTCTGAGTCCAGTACCTCTTTTCTGGAACAAAATGAGTGGTTGTCCGAGATGAGTCTAGGCCTTAATGTCCAATTATCCGGTAATGTGGAAATTGACAATAATCTGGCTCAAACCAGACTTGAAGGAGTAGCTCAAATCGGCGGCAATGTGGGTTCCCCCAAAATTGGTGGTATTATTTCATTAGTGGGAGGAACCTTTCGTATTCCCATGCTCAGAGGGTCGTATGAAATCAAGGAAGGGATGATTGATTTTGACAAGGCCAAGCTGGTGGGGCATGAAAAGGACGAACCTTATGTGGATCTGGTAGGTGAAATGGTTTTTACGGATCGATTGGAGAACGAACATATTATAACTTTGAATATCCAAGGATTTGTTTCCCAGTTGAATTTGCGTTGGAGTTCTTCGAGTGGACTCAATTCTACCCAAGTTCTGATGTTGTTGATGCTCAATCGTACCCCGGAGGAAATCAGGCGGGGAGAAACAGGCGGACTTCCTGATCTGGGAGGCATGTTTGAAGGATATGTTCCCTTGAATCTCCAATTAGGAGTAACTTCAGATTCAGTAAATGTCTATGTCAATAAGAAATTCCTTGATAAACATTTGCAATTGAAGGGAAATATGGAAGTTGGTTTTATGGGCAATCAAAAACAGGAAGCTTTTTTGATTTTCAGAATTCACGATCAGTTAAAACTCCAAGGTTCTGCCAGGAGAAAAGTATATGAAGAAGAAACTACTTCTTTGCAAAATGAAAATGAAACCAGAGGTCGCATCGAGTTAAAATACAAAATTAATCTTAAAGGTGCCTGGAAAGATATTTTGGGTTATTGAAAAGTTATTGAATTTTATTTCAGTTTCAGACATTAGAATAGAAAGGTTTAGCATGAAATATATAATCGGAATTGGAACCTATGCTGGTGGTGATGATTCCATAGGTTTGAAAATTATTGAATATATGGATAAAAATT
>JAWLEA010000023.1:0-32543 GCA_041686345.1 Polyangia bacterium
GTTTGAAGCAACTGGATGAATCTAACTTTGATCTGATAATCCTGGATTTAATGCTTCCTGATATTGATGGTTTTGATCTTTTGGAAAAAATAAGGAAAAAGAGGGATTATACGCCTGTACTCATCTTGTCAGCCAGGGATGGAGTTGATAATAAAGTAAAAGGGTTACAGACAGGAGCTGATGATTATCTTACCAAACCTTTCGAGTTGGAGGAATTGTTGGCTCGGGTAGAAGCAATTATCAGAAGAAAACATGGTCACTCCCAATCGGTCAACTTTGGTGATATCAAAGTTCATCTGGAGGAACGCAAGGTTACCAAAGAGGGGGAACCTGTTCATCTGACTCCCCGTGAATTCAATTTGCTCCAATGGTTTATCAACAATCCCAATCGCGTTTTTTCCCGCAGAGAGCTTATTGAAAATATATGGAAAGACCAGCCTGAAGCCACCAAGCGCACAGTAGACAATTTTGTGATGTCACTGAGAAAAAAACTGGACAGAAGTGGAAAGAACAAATTTTTTATCACAGTTCGAGGTCATGGATACAGATTTGATCTTTAATTCCCACTTTTTGTCTGGTAGTAAAATACGGATAGAGACTATTCTATCTGCGCCTTGGCCATACTGTGTACCTTGAGATTGAGAGTACCAGATGGTACAGGATCTCCTCCTTGAAAAATAATGGAGCCGGCCACAAAGAAATAAAAAGGAATATCTGGATGGGAAACATATTCGGTGAGGATTTGTTTTCCTTCTGGAGCAAGATTTATATCGTAAAGACCTGTATCACCAGCATTTATTGTATCAAGATCGCCTATCAGTTTGGCATCATCGTGTAATTCATTGTTTTCGTTGTATAAAGCGGTAACATTCTGGGGTGCGATATAAATTTTAAGAGGAGGAATTGAAAAATTCAAGGTGTTGGTAAAAATATCCATCTGGATATACTCGAAAGATACAGATACATGATCTTTGCTGGTTACAACTGCAAATTCCTCAACTTCTTCCTTAAGCAGAATTTTTTCACTTTTGAGGGAATAATTTACTTGAACGCTGCAGGTATTGTTGGAATCACAGAAAAATCCTTCTCCACCGGCATCAATGCATTCTTGATCAAGGTCACAATCAACGATGGGCATGGTTTGACTGTCCATATCAAGGTTAAATTGGTCTGAATCCACAGTGAATTCTTTTTGAGGAAGAATAAAATTGAAACTGGTAACGTCTGGATCGATAAAATTACAGGATGAGAACGAAATAATAGTTAAAAATAAACTAAAAACAAATTTGATATTCATAATTAACCTTTAAGTTAAAGTATCGGTTGAAATTTCCAATATAATAAGTTTACCATTAAAATCCAAAAATTTAAGAATTAAAAAATTAAATTATTTCCCGGAATGGGAGTTTTTGGGATGGGAACTGGAACTATGCTTTTTGTAAAGGAAAGTAAATGAGAGCAAACAAAATAATCAAACAAGTAAACGGATATGATGTTTATCAGGCTTCTCCCCTGCCTTTGGGAACAGTAGTTGAAAGTTCAGGGGTGAGGTTTTCGCTTTTTTCGCGGAGAGCCAGCAAAATTGTCATTTGTATTTTTGAAAAAGCCGATGATCTTGAACCTGCAGCCCAAATCCAACTTGAGCCAGATAAATTTCGTTTTGGTGATATCTGGTCAGTTTTTATCGCTGGTTTGCAACCAGGTAGTTTTTATGCATGGGTGGTTGAAGGGGAAAAATTTGATCCGGAAAGAGACGGAAAATATATTTTGGATCCTTATGCCAAAGCAGTAGCTGGAGTCTTTGATTTTACCAATTTAGGTGAAAAAGAAAAGTTGCCGGAAGCTCCGAAATCAGTTGTGGTCAAAAGTATCGCTCCCAGAGCTCATCTTTCTGATCTGCAAATTTCTGACGGAGAACGAATAATTTATGAAGTCCATCTCAAAGGTTTTACAGCCCATCCTTCCTCCCAGGTGAAGAGCCCTGGAACCTACAAAGGTTTTATTGAGAAGATTGATCATCTGAAAGAATTGGGGGTTACTACTGTTGAATTATTACCGATCCAAGCTTTTCCTGAAAATGAAAATGTGAATATTAATCCGGAAACTGGAGAAAGGCTAAAAAATTATTGGGGTTATTCAACTATGAGTTTCATGTCTCCCCATAATCTTTATGCCCGGGGTGAGAAACCTGGTTGTGAAGTGGAAGAATTCAGGGAACTGGTTGATAAATTACATGAGGCTGGAATGGAAGTCATCTTGGATATCGTGTTCAATCATACTGCCGAAGGAAGCGAGACAGGACCGGTGCTTTCTTTCAAATCAATTGATGAAGATATTTACTACATCAGGGATCCCAAGACGGGAAAACACCGAAACTATTCAGGATGTGGCAATACTTTCAATTGCAATCACCCCATAGTCAGGGATTATATTCTCGACGTTCTTCATTTTTGGGTAATAGAGATGGGAGTAGACGGATTTCGTTTTGATCTGGCTTCAATTTTGGGTAGGGATCAGGAAGGAAATCTAATGGATAATCCTCCTTTGGTGGAAAGAATTACCAACGATCCAATCTTGAGAAAGGTGAAATTGATAGCCGAGGCCTGGGATGCTTCGGGTGCTTATCAGGTTGGGTCATTTCCGGGAACCAGTTGGGCCGAATGGAATGGCCGCTATCGGGATGAAGTAAGAAGATTTTGGTTGCAAGATGGAAATATCAGCCAGTTGGCCACCAGAATTTCCGGAAGTGAAGATCTTTACGGTCCCAGTAATCGCAGTCCGCGTCATTCGGTTAATTTCATTACGTGCCATGATGGGTTTACTTTGAGAGATCTGGTTTCCTATAATCAGAAGCATAATTATCAAAATGGCGAAAACAATCGGGATGGTGAAAATAACAACTGCTCCAACAATCATGGTTTTGAAGGTTCTGTCACTAATCTGACAATCAGGACACTCAGACTTGTTCAAATGAAGAATCTACTGGCTACTCTTTTTCTCTCCCAGGGTGTTCCCATGCTGTTTGCAGGGGATGAAGCCGGCAAAACCAAAACAGGTAATAACAATACCTATTGTCAGGACAATCCTCTTTCCTGGCTTGATTGGAGGATTGTCCACGGAAATTCGCAGCCGGAATTTCAGGTAAGAGGATATGCAGATCCGGAAAAAAAAGATATTGAAGAGGGAAAAGAACTGTTGAGTTTTGTGAAAAAAATAATAGCTTTTCGTCAAGGATGCGATCTGTTGAAACGGTGCAGTTTTTTTAAGGGAGAAAAAGAAGAAGGAGCATTATTCCCGGATATTAGTTGGCAAAATGAAATTCCCGGAAAAATAAACTGGAATACGGACAAGAAAATATTGGGAGTTTTGCTTTGGCGCCAGGATAACAGCGGTGGTCTCATGCTTTTGTTCAATGGTGGTTTTGAACAAACGGAATTTTTCCTGCCTGAAATTGGCGAAAAAAATTATTCTCTTGTTTTTGATACTTCCAGCCCGCAAGTTTCTTTTCAGGACAAGCCCGCCAGGGAGAAAACACAAACAACTTTTATTCTCCAGGGTCCTGCTGTGGCGGCATTGGAAATATCCTGAATCTGCGAGAAATACTATAAATTTTCCAGAACAACCTTATAAGTTGAACCAATATTAAAACCAGCCTCTAAAATAATAATGTGCACTAATTCACAATAAAGTTGACAGACAGAGGGGAAGCAGTTAGGTATTACGAAATTCGGTTTTGTATTATTGGTGAGTTTATGTTTTTTATTTTTTTTTCTGTCTTGTTATTGGTAAATAATCCCCCTTCGAAAAATAAATCCCTAGAGATAAATGATAGCGAACCTTCTTCATCAAAAAAAGACAAGCAGCCAGAAAAAGAAAAGAAAAAACAAGAAAATACCCAAACCAGTAATAACCTGCTTCCTCCCCGGATTATTTCTTCTGTCGTTTCCCCATTGCCTCCTGAATTTGCCCAAACATCAGGAAAGGTTGATTTGAAATTAAAGATAGATACAAAAGGAAATGTAATCAGGGTGGAATATCTCAATAATCCCGGACCCGGGCTGGGACCTGTGGCTGCGGTCAAAGCTGTTAATCTGAAGTTCAAACCTGCTTTATACAAAGGTAAACCAATAATTTCAGAGGTTAGATATACCTTTGTTTTTGCCAGTTCTGCTCAATCATCTCCAAATGACAACAAAGAAAAAGAAGGTTTTGAGGAAAAGTCTGCAATTGCAGATTCTGGGGTAGAAGTGATTAATTCAAGTGAAAAAAAAGAAGATGTCATTGATGTAATTGGCAAAAGACCTTTGAGTTCAGCCTCCGATGAAGTAATCAGAAACAGAGATTTTCAACTGTTTCCACGCAAAACTTCATCAGATTTGCTTTTGCTGGTTCCACATCTTCACATCTCTCAACATTCCGGATCAGGGAAAGGTCATCAAATTTTTCTGAGAGGTTTTGATGCCGAGCATGGTCAGGATATAAATATTTCCTTCAACGGAGTGGGAGTTAATGAGCCTTCCCATATTCACGGAATGGGATATACGGATCTGCATTTTATTATTCCCCAGGCGGTAAAAAGAATTAAAGTGATGAAGGGGCCTTATGGAGTAAGATTTGGCAATTTTGCCACTGCCGGTTCCATGGAATTTTTTCTGAAAGATCGTCTGGAAAGCAGTTTTGTGGCTTTTGAACAGGGTAATTTTAATCAGTCTACTTGGACAGCAGCTTTTGCTCCCAAATTTAAATCTTTTGACACTTGGGCAATTTTGCAAAAATTCTCAACAGATGGATTTACAGCCAATAGCTCCTGGCAGGGAATTCGTTCTTTGTACAGGATTTCCAAAGGTTTCAAGGGGGGCAGGCTCCATCTGACCATAAATGGCTATTTCAGCGATTGGAATTCAGTGGATGCAATTCCTGCCAGGCTGGTGGAAAACAAGGAATTGGGTTTTTATGACGGCATTGATTATTCTGATGGAGGCGATAGTAGCAGGTTCAGTATTTCTACGGGTTTCAGAAAAAAAGAGAAGAGCAGAAAATATAATTTTCATCTTTTTTATCTGAAAAGAAAATCGACAATTTTCACCAACTATACCTACTTTTTAAAGAATCCCCATGAAGGAGATCAGACAAAACAGGCGGATAATCGACATGTTCTGGGTGGCAGGTTGGAAATGAAAAGATATTTTCATCCGACTCCGGGAAAGATTATCTGGTTATATGGTTTGAATTTCAGGCATGATAGAATTGTTTCCGGACTTGGTAATTCCGAGCAAAGAGTTGTTTATGAGCGATTGATTGACAGTTCCGGCGACATTGCCAACAACGGTATTTATTCTCAAGTTGAATTCAGACCTTGTAACTGGTTTAGAACTATCGCCGGTTTACGCCATGACTATTTCTTTTTTGATTCAGCCGGTTGGCAAAACACTTATCTGCCCTCAGGTGCTCTCAATGAAAAAATCGAAGTTGAGGGAACTTCATCCCGTAATCTGTTTCAACCAAAATTATCATTGATTTTCACTCCTTGGAATAATTTTGATGTTTTTATAAATTCAGGGAACGGATTTCATTCTATCAACTACCGGGAAGCTGTTTTAAATGATGCCCGGGATATACCTCCGGTCTGGTCAGCAGAAGCAGGATGGAGATGGAAACAAGGCAAATATTTTAATCTTGCCGGTTCTTTCTGGGGAACCTGGATGGAAAGTGAAATCTTCTTTGATCCTTACTTGGGAAGATCCGTGGATACAGGTTCTTCTCGCAGAGAAGGAGTTGAAGTGGAAATGCGCCTGAATCTGCAAAAATGGTTGAGGTTTTTTGCAGATGCCTCCTACACCAGGGCTCAATTAATTGAAACGGATGAATATATTCCCAACACTCCCAAATATCTTCTCAACAGCGGTTTTACTTTTTTTCACAGATTTAAAAACTCTGGGTATTTCTTTGATAATTCCAAATTGCGGGGAAGTCTCAGAGCCAGATATATAGGTAAACGGCAATTAGCCACAGATAAGTTTTCCCAAGCTGCTTTTCTGGTTGATTTTCTCATCAGTTACAGAATCAGGCGGTATAATATTTGTTTGTCGATAAATAATCTTTTAGATCAAAAATGGAAAGATTCACAATTTTATTATCGTTCCAGAGCCAAATTAACTGAACCAGATTCCGGAATTGAGGGTTATCATTTTACTGCCGGTACTCCTTTTTCGATTAAATTATCCTTGCGGATAGATTTGCCTTGACCACCAAAAGACAGGAGATTGAAATGAATTATTTTTCTTTTGAATTTATAAATCTTGGAATGGAAAAATTAACTGAAATACTGATGTTTTTTCTTCTTATCTTCTTCTTATCTTTTACTTTTATTGCTTGTGAGGAAGAAAGTACAGAAGAGGTTAATTATTATGATCTGCAGGTAAGATTCGGCATGGAACTGCCAACTGATGAAAGCTGGTCAGTGAAGGAAGCCTGGTTGGTAGTGGGAGATCTGAATATTTACGGGATGGATCGAGAAGAAGCCGGTTTTAAGAACAAAGAAGTTTTCAAGCATGCGGGTCACAGCCACGGTGAAGCCGAAATGGAAGTAGTAATTCCCGAAACCTTACTTTTGGATCTGAGTTCCGGATCTGTTGTTTTGAAGGAAGTGGAAGCACAGGAAGGACACTATTTTGATGGTTATCTCAGGCTTCGACCACTGGTTGATTTATATGAACCTCTTTATCCCGAAACATTGGAACAAGTTGAAGATGACCATGAGTTGTCCGGTCTGACCTTTTATTTTTTGGCAGATTTGCAATTGGAGGCTGATGAGAGCAATGAAGTTGAAATTGCACTCGAACTTGAATCAATGGTGACGGGACTGGTTTATGGGGGAACTGTCAAAGAAGGGGGAACTGGTAGTTTAACCACAGTTTTGGATTTAAAAACAATTTTGACAGAAGTAGATTGGACAGGAGCCGAAATAGTTGAAGAAAAAATCTTAATTAATTCTGAAAACAATTCAGAAATATACAATTTAATCAAGGCGAAATTCCAGAACCGGGATTATTATTTCCATCTGGAAGCCGAAGAAGTGCACTAAACTGTTATATTAATCTCCGTCTCGGTAGAATTCCGGAGTCGGACAATTGATCTTGCGGATTCTGTCCGCAGATCCTGTATTCCACAAAGGAGGAATAATGAAAAATCTTTTTGTAATTTTATTAATCTCAATGGTATTTGTTTTTGTTGGTTGTGATGAAGAAACTGAAGATGCAGAAACGGGCGTGCTTTCAATTGAGACTTGGGGAGAAGAATTTATTGAAGAAGGAATTCCGGCGACAGAATTTGATGACGGCTGGAGCATTACCTTTGATCAATTTATCGTAAATCTCGGTCAGGTTCATTTTAACGATCAGGATAATGCTAGAAATTATCTGGTTGATTTAGTTCAGGAGGGTCCCCATTTTCTGACAGAGGAAACAGTTGATGTTGGCGTTGTTGAACAATTCAACTATGCTTTACTGCCGGCAGATGGAAGTTCAGAGAATGTCAATTTGGACAATGCAGATGTTCAACTGATGGAAGACAATAGTTACAGCCTTTATGTTACAGGTTCGGCTACTTTGGATGGATCAACCCTTGTTTTCAACTGGGGATTTACTGAAAGTGCCAATTATATCAACTGCCATGTGGCCGGAGAAATAGTCAAAGATGAGGAAACTGCTGTTCAGTTGACAATTCATGGAGATCATCTTTTCTATAAAAGTTTGGTGGACAGTGAGGCCGGTCTTGGTTTTGATGCTGTTGCCAATTGCGATAACGATGAAAATGGCGAGATTACTAAAGATGAACTTCTCAATTTCAGCGGTACCGACTTCTCCTCCCTTGATAATTATGATGTTCCCGCTGATTCTTCAATAGACAACATGTGGGATTATCTTGCTGCCCAAGTAAGAACAGTCGGCCACATTGACGGCGAAGGCCACTGTGAAATAGATTAAATCTCACAAATTCTGTATATAAAATGAAATATTCAGGGGAGGGTCATTATATGAACCTGGGGGGCAGTAAAATGTAATAACAGATGAAGATCTTTTAAAATCAGTTTTTATCGAGTTGATTGACAATCTCTTCTTTTTTGGAAGAGGTACAGGGAAAATAACTGTACTGGCGCTGGTGGTTTTTGACACCTCTGAATACAAATCGTGAATTTTCAGAAGGTTGATCATCTCCGTAATAGCCTTCTTTCATTCTTTGCTCATAGGCTGCACGATAGAGTACATAGCGATCATAACTTATGGCTTCCCTGTTTTTCAGTTTTTCGGTGAGTCCGGTATTGTGAGACCATTGGGCGATATCTTTTTCAAAAAAGCCGGAGATAAATTCAGCTGAAGATCCGCTGCCATAGGAAAAAAGACCAATACGCTGTCCTTCTGCCACCTGACCGAATTCAATCAGTGAATTGAGAGCCAGAAACAAAGAACTGGTATAAACATTACCTAGTTCGCTGCCTCCAATCAGGCTCTTTTTGACTTTTCGGGAAAAGTAACTGTCAAATTTGTCAAAATCGATATTTTCCATCTTCAACATCTGTTTGAAGGCTTTGCTTGCCATCTTGGGAAAGGGAGTGTGGAAAATAAAATGAGAAAAAGCATCAAAACTAAGATTGGTGTACTTTTTGTAGTTTTTATAGGTGTGTTCAAGGGCTTCAAGATAGCATTCCAGAGAATAGTGACCGCGAACTATAGCCGTATTGCTGTAATTCGGTCGCCAAAAATCCATTACTTCCCTGGTATAAACAGATTCATTATTCAGGTCAAAAGACAGTAATCCGGGATTTTTGGAAACAAGCAGAGCTGCAGCTCCTGCACCCTGGGTTGGCTCTCCGGCAGAACGTAGATTGTAAAAAGCTACATCTGTGGTGACAACCAAAGCTTTTTTGCCTCTGGAGCTTGGAGAAAGAGTCCAGTTAATGGCATTGCGGAGAGCTGCTGTTCCTGCATAGCAGGCATTTTTAATGTCGATGCAACGGCAATTTGTATTGAGGCCAAGCATTTCGTGCAGATAGACAGCAATTGGCTTGGAAGCGTCAATGCCGGTTTCTGTTCCTACTATGACATAGCCGATTTCATCCGGATCTATATCATTTTTTTCAAGAAGCTCCATTCCGGCATTGGCAGCCATGGTTACCGGATCTTCGAAGGGGCTGAGAACCGACATTTTTTTGCATCCGAGTCCGATCGTATATTTTTCTTTATCGACGTTACGCGCTTTAGCCAGAGTCTCCAGAGAGAAATATTTATTGGGAACGAAAATTGAAATAGCATCAATACCGGCTTTGGGTTCGATTTTGATACTGTTGAGTTTCATGGAGAATCCTTTCTGTGCCGCCAACTGAAGTTTTTCGGCATATTATTATTGTAGTCCTGTATACACTTGCAAAGCCAACCTGGTTTGGATTGTAAAAGGACAGGACGGCGCAGGCAAAATACCTTAAATTTGTGTTCAATACAAGTTATCAAATTTTTTTGAAAGTTTTTTTGGAACTATTTATTGAAAAAAGTTTTTTTTGTTTAAACAATATTTATAATTGTGGTATAAATAGTTCCCAACTCAAAAAGGAAAGTTGCCGTCTGAGCAGGTCATTTGGATTAATCAGTTTTGTCATAACTGCTTGAAATAGTGTCAACTATGTCTGCGAAGTTATGACAAAGCAGATCAATTAAAATTCCGTCGTCAGATGATGACATCCACTTCTGGGATGGGAACAAACTAGTTCCAGATATTGTAAAGTGATTGTATTTTGAATAATTACTTGCAATTTTCAGCATAAAAGTACAGATAAACAGTTTTTTGCTTGAAAATACAAGGTAAATCTGTAAATCTGTTAAAATTTGTCTTATTGTTGGATTGTTCCGGTTAATTGGCTACAATATTCTGGTTTTCTGAAACTGTTTGCTAAAGGTATTAAAAGTGGAATTTGTACTGTGTGAAAATTGTTTTATGGTATCTCGAACTGAGTCGATCTCCTGCAGCAAGTGTGGAGTAACTCTCGAAAATCTTAATCCTGTTAAAGGGAATATGCTTGAAGGTGCCATCATTGAAGACAAATTCAAATTGGAAAGCTATATCGATGAAGGTGCCATGGCCTGGGTTTATAAAGGTGTTCATATTTCTCTGGGCTCTTCAGTAGCCATCAAGATCCTCAAGCCAGCTTTTCAGTCAGATTCCCGTTTTGTCGAAAGATTTCGAAAAGAAGCAATTGCAGCAGGCTCCCTTAATCATCCCAACATCCTTTCCATCATCAATTCTGACAGCACGCCCACCGGAATTACCTATATCATTTCAGAATTTCTCAGCGGCAGACCCTTGTCCAAAATTATCGCCAAAGAAGGTAATCTCGAACTGGAGCGTTCCCTCAGAATTATCAACCAAATTCTTTCCGGTCTTGATGAAGCCCATCAAAAAGGGATAATCCATCGTGATATCAAACCTGAAAACATTATGGTCAAAACTTTGCGATCCGGAGAAGATCACGCCAAAGTTGTTGATTTCGGCATTGCCAAACAAACTGAATCTCAAGATGCCAAACTCACCAAGCATGGCGAAATATTCGGTACTCCCGAATATATCGCTCCCGAGCTTATTCGTGGTCAGGATGCTGTTCCGGCTTCCGATCTGTATTCTGTCGGTATAATTCTTTACGAGCTTCTTACTGGTAAATTGCCTTTCACCGGAGATGTTGTTTTCGATATTCTCAAGGCTCACATGGATGATGCACCTCAAAACCCCAGAGAAATCAATCCTGATATCCCGGTGGAAATAGAAAATATCATACTGCAAGCTCTCAGCAAAAATCCCGAAGACAGATATTCCGACGCCATGATCTTTAAAAAAGCGATAAATTCTCCCTTCAAACAAAAAAGAAGAGCTTGTCCTTCCTGTGGTTTTGTTCTCAATTCTCACCACAAATTCTGTCCTGATTGTGGCAAAAAAATTACAAAAATCCCCAACATAAGTCGTACTCAATACAATTCCACCAAAATATCAGAATCTTTGCAGAAGATTATTCGTAAAGAAACAATCTTCAAACCCTTTTTTGTGGGTAGAGAAACTGAAATCCAAAAGGTAGAAAGTTTTCTTAAAAGCGACAAAACTGTTTTGGAAATCAATGGTTCCGAAGGTATGGGCAAAACTTGCCTTGTTCAAGAAATAGTCAATCGCTTTTCTCAGTTCAAACAAGTTGAAATTGCCTTGGTAAACGCCCATCCAGCTGGCATCAATCTCCCCTGGTATCCAGTGAGAAATCTAATCAGGAAGCTCCTCGGTCTCAAAGAAAATTTCAGTGAAAAAGATCTCTCCGAAGCAATAGATAAACTCAATCTTGAACATGACGATCTACCCTTTATTTCTTTATTGTTCGGAATAAAAAAGATGAACAACAAGTTGGAACGTTCAGTTCTCATCAGAGAATTGATCACCACAATTTCCCGCACTATCATTGCTGCAGCTCAGCAGAAAAATCTTATTCTTATTTTCGAAGATATAGATCGCTACGATTTTCCTTCCCGGTTGCTGATTGATCGTCTCATCAGCATAGGCGGCAAGAGTGGAATCAGAATTATAGTCACCAGTGAAGAATCTTTCATTCAGGAGGGAGTAATCAGTGACTCCATCATTTTGCGCCGGATTGACAACCAGAAAGTAGAATCAGTATTACTCAATCTCAAGCACAATTCATCGAATACCTGGAGTGAATTAACTCAGAATTTAATTTTTAATGCTCTTGGTCATCCTCTTCACCTCGAACAGGGAATCAGGCTGTTGCTGGAAGGTGGCAATGAAGTCAATAAAGGTCTGGTCGATCTGATTACTCTCAGAATCAGGCGGTTACCCAAAGAAGCCATGAAAATTATGCAGTTGTGCGGTTTGTACGGTATGCAGATCCACCTCGATCTGGTCAAATTTGTCCTTTCTGATAACAATTTTGTTGAATCCGGAATCAAAGTTCTGATTAAAAGGGGTTTCCTCAAAAAACTTTCAGATACTACTTTTTCTTTGACTCATCCCATCTACATGAAAATTATTCCCTCCCTGATGACTTCAAAATTGCAAAATGAATTTTATCAGAAAATTATGGAATACCTTGAGCGAAAACAAAGCTCTCCATATCTTCTGGTAAAATTTGCTTCCAGAGCCAATGATCTGGAAAGATCCAAGCTCTATTTAGCCAAAGCTGCTAGTAAATTCGAAGAAGATTTCGATGATATCGGAGCTTCTTCAGCCTATCAAAAACTCTTTGACATCCTTAAAATTTCTTTGCTTGAACAACAGGATTTGCAGCAATTTTCGCAAGTGTGTGCCAAATTAGGCGATCTTTATCGTTATACAGGTCAACTCAAAAAATCACTCGGTATTCTCAAAGAGGGCTTGATGTTTTGTGAAGAACAGCCTGAATATGAAGCTGTAATTCTAAGCTCTTTGGCTCGAACCCTCTTCAGTCTAAAATCTTCCAAAAGCAACAAAATTTCTTCTATCATCAGAAGAACTTCCAAAATCATCAAATCACTGCGTAATCCCGATATTCTTTACAATATTTATTTCAATTTCAGCACCATTGAATTGGGTCGCAAAAATTTCAATCAAGGTGAAAAGCTTCTTAATCAAGGCCTTTCACATCTTTCTGAACTTTCCAAAAAATCTCCCAAATTCTGGAGGTTATTTTTAAGATTGGCAGAATTCCAGTTCAACCAGAAGCATCATGAACAGGCCATTGCCACTTTGATGGAAGGTTTGAGAATTTCTCAAAATCAGCAAATTGCCAAAGGCAGAATCCATCAATTGCTTGGGGAATTTTTCCTGCATCTTGGTCGCAATGAGGATGCTCTGGCCCACATTAAAAAAGCGGCTGAAATTCTTTATGAAATAGGAGACAGGATGTCGGCCTCGGAAGCTTTTATCAAGGCTGCCGAAAATACCAGTGAGAAAAAAGATGAACTACTCAAAAAGGCTCTTTATCTTTCCATGCAAATAGGATGGAAAGATGGGATAGAAAAAGTTGATTTGCTCAAAAATTAAAACCGGTCAGATTCAATTTATTTTCAAGTTTTTTTAATTTTTTGCAGGAGGGGATATTACCTTTTCTGCAATTTTCGTGGTTTATATAAATTTTAAGAGCCAAAGGGGTGTTGGTTTGAGACAGCAGATTTTGGCAGGAAGAAGAACTGCCCAAATTGCAGGCATAGATATGCATATTTTGGTTGGAAGTAAATTCGGCTATTTTACTGCAGGCAGAACTGTCTTGTTGAATGCAGGCTTCCAGGAAGAAAGCAAAGTTGAAGGAATTGGGTCCGAGCAAAGTAGTGATGAATTTGCGACAACTGTCATTTTTGCCCAATTTGCAGGCAAAATAATGGGAAACGGGATCAGAAACTGAGTCCTGGTTGTTCAGACAGTCCTTAGTATTTTCAAGGACACAATTTTCCAGAAAAAGGCTTTTCTCAACCTTGGAACAAAAACTAAAAAGCCCGTGAAAACAAGCCAGTTTTTGATAATAAGCCAGTTTTTTACTTTGTTTACCGCTCTTTTTATTTTGCTGCTTTTGCCAGCGAACCAGCTTCAAACAGGCCAGTGGATTATCCTCTTTGCACTTTTTTTCCAGAAGAAGGATTGCTTTATTCTTTCGGGTCGGTTCTGGTGATTTGAGCATGGCTTCAGTTTCGAGCAAACAGCCACGATCAATTTCAAATTTACACATTTTTTTACCAAAACATTGAAGTAGTTGGAGATTGTTGTCTTTGAATTTATTGAGACATTTTGAATACTCTTTCCATTTATCATATTTAATTCCAACCAGATTGGATTTAAAATCGTCCTCACTCCAATTTATATTATTGGCTTGGGCAATTCTTGCCAACAAGTTTGCTGTGGCTGTTTGATTGGTTTTACTGTTTTGGCGACGGGCTGAATATTTTTTTTCATTGTAGATGGAAAAAATGTAGATAATTCCGTAAATAAATCCCAGGATAACAATAATTCCAATTAATTCTTTTTTCATTTCCTGCCTTTATTGTTTGAAATGGCTGTAAAGTGTCCTTGAAGTTGTTTAAAAATTATAACTGCCTGTTTATCTGTTATAGAATTTTTTCCAGGAATTTCTGGAAATTGAGAAACCGGCAATAACTGCTTTGCGGTATGCCTCGTAGGCAGTTAAAACCTTGAATTGTTCATTCTCTGATATTTCAGGAATCTCTTCAAGAAGCACATCAAGGTTTACATGTTTCAGGGCGTGATTCAATTTTAAACCCTGGCACATGGAAGTGAGAAGGGAAGCCGAGGCAATGGTGAGAGAGCCGGCTTTGGCAATAAAACTGGAATTTTTGATATATCCCTGTTCAAGTTTGAAATAAAATTCTACAAACTCTCCGTTGATGGAAGCAAATTTCCCTTTAGCATCAAAGTTGGGAATTATTCCAAGATTATTAGGAAAAAGAGCATTTACTGCAATTTTTTTTGAGTATTGCTCACTGAGTTTTTTGGAAATTTTTTTAAAATCCATAGATATTCCTTTTAAGGTAGTAATACCAGATCGTTTGGATAATCTATCACATTTTCAAAACCATTTCTGTTAATAATATAAGTATTTTCTATTCCCGCTGCTCCATTTGCAAAGAAAAATTTTGGTTCAACAGCTATAACGTTTCCTGCCTGTAATTTATTGACGAATCTTTTTGCCAATACCGGAAGTTCATCAATTTCCAGACCTACCCCGTGTCCGACAAATTTGACCCGGTTGGAATCAAAGCCCATGAAATGTTCGTCAAGTTGATGTTTTTTTGCTATTTTAAGAGCATCGAGGTAAATTTGTTCGGGAGAAGTTCCCGGTTGCAACAGGGTGCGGGCATGTCGATCAATGGCAATGGCAATTTTATGAGCTTTTTTGATTTGATCGGCATAAGGTGGAAGGTGGTAGGTTCTGGTAGCGTCAGCCATGTAACCTTTATAACCGGCCATAATATCCACCATAAAGGTATCTCCTGCCTTGACTTCCCTTTTACTGCAGAAATAGGGGACTGCTTTGTAAAGGCCTTTGTTTCCCACTGGACCGTCAAACAAGGTGGGATGAGCAACGGTACTTCCGGTTCCAAGGGAACCATAATATAATTCCATATTGTATTTTCTGACCCGTAGAAAACCCTGATGTCCCAATTTGCGCATAAAACTTTCCAGATCGGCTGCAATTTCCAATTCAGTTTTACCTACCTGGATCAAATGGGGGAGATAAGCAAAGGCTTTGGAAAGAATATCTCCGCTTTTTCTGATGAGATTTATTTCCTCATCATCTTTAAGAGATCGTAATGATTTAAGTTGAGGGGAGATGTCTTTCATTTTGAGGTTGTCTGGAAACTGTTTTTTGATCCTGTTGATAATTTTCCAGGGAACTGTATCCAGTTCGAATCCGGCGGTTGTTACAGCATCAGGGGAAAAATCGGCTATGACTTCAGGGAGATTTCTCATTGAACCCAAATCAGTAACATTTTCCAGTGATGTTTCTTCAACTGCTCTGGAAAAGGGCTTGGCAACAGCAAAAACATATTTTCCTTCCTGGTTGATCAAAAGTGCTCCCTGGCAGAGAGTTCCTGTCAAATAATAAAGATCCACATTCTGCAGGATAATTGCCAAATCGATATTGTGCTCTTTTAATAGATCGGATAATTTTTTGATTCTGTCTGTGTGGTAATTGCTCATAGATCCTCAAAAATAGTAACTATTGTGAAAAAAATTATAATATAAAGTACTAAATTAAATATTATCAATGGATTAATCAAAATGGATCCAAAAGATGAGAAATGGATCCATTCAAAATAACCTGGTTTTCCTTTTGAAAGTTGAGGTTTACTCATAAGCTGTCAAGGAAAAAAAATTAAAAAAATTAAACAGAATTAATTAAATTTTAATATTATGTAAACATTCCAAGGGGGTTGGAGGTGATTAATAAAATCCCAAAATTCTGCATAGTCAGCAATATCAGCAAATAAAAGAATAAAACAAAAAAAAGGGGACTTGTTTTCTGATATTAAAGAATTTTTGGAAGAATTTAAAAAATCATCAAAAATAATGCAGAAAAAAAAAGGGAAAATCAAAAAAAAACTTTTATTTTCGCATAATGAGTAGTTCTGTAGTAAGTAAATAAAATTAGTAGCTTATCGAGGATTTTATCTTTAGTACTTTCTCTTTGGTTTTTGTGTCTTGAATTTATTTTGGGATTTGAAAATATAATAGTTAAAGAGGAGACAACAGGTAATGAACTGGATGGTAAGAAATAAAAACGGCGAAATTGTTGATTTTGACCGGCAAGAGCTGGAAGAATCAATAATAACTGCTGTTCATACATCAGAAGAAGAAGTCGACATAGATGAAATCGTTCTGCAGGTCGAAGATATCCTGCATGAGAAGTTTTTTATCGATGGTTCGATTCCCGGAACTGCAAAAATCAAAACTCTGTTGGCAAGAATCCTTCTGGAAAACGGATATTTCCTCACATCCGATGTTGTCAGCGGGCGTTATGCTCCCCATCAAAACAACAATCTCGTGCAGGGACTGGTCGAAGATTATGTCAGTCGTAATGATTGGCGTGTCAACGAAAATTCCAACATGAACTATTCAATGCAGGGGTTGAACAATCACATTTCTTCGGCTGTAATTGCTCGTTATTGGCTGGATAAATTTTATGACAGCGAGATAAAAGAAGCTCAGAACAACGGTGATTTGCATATTCACGATCTTGGTGTTCTCGGTCCTTATTGTGTAGGGTGGGATTTACAGGAATTAATCAATTCAGGTTTTGGAGGAGTCAAAAACAAGGTTGAGTCTTCTCCTGCCCGTCATTTTCGTACTATCTTGGGACAAATCGTAAATTTCTTTTACACCCTTCAGGGTGAAGCAGCCGGAGCCCAGGCATTTTCAAATTTCGACACTCTGTTGGCTCCTTTTATCTACCAGGATCAACTTGGTTACAAAGAGGTCAAACAGGCCCTGCAGGAATTTATTTTCAATCTCAATGTGCCTACACGTGTAGGATTTCAAGCACCCTTTACCAACATAACTCTCGATCTTACCCCTTCATCTGTGCTCAAAGAAGTTCCGGTGGTTATTGGCGGGGAGATTATACCTGGAAAAACCTATGGAGATTTTCCAAAAGAGATGATTATGATCAATCGGGCTATTGCCGAGTTGATGACTCAAGGTGATAAAAAGGGCCGCATTTTCACTTTTCCCATTCCTACTTACAATATCCACCAGGATTTTGATTTTGACAACGAAAATCTCAAACCTATCTGGGAAATGACCGGCAAGTACGGAATTCCCTATTTTTCAAATTTTGTCAATTCCAATATAAGTCCCGAAGATGTCCGTTCCATGTGTTGTCGTTTGAGACTTGACACCAAAGAGTTGCGATCCAGGGGAGGCGGTTTGTTTGGAGCAAATCCACAGACCGGTTCCATTGGAGTGGTTACTGTCAACATTCCTCGTCTCGCTTATCTGGCTACCAATGACAGAGATTTTTATAAAAGGCTGGATTACCAACTTGAGTTGGCCAAAAGATCATTGGAAATTAAGCGAAAACAGATAGAACAATACACAGATCAGGGTTTATATCCTTATACTTCCGTATATCTCAAAAATGTAAAACAACGATTTGGTACCTGGTGGGCAAACCATTTTTCCACAATTGGTATTATCGGCATGAATGAGGCTTGTCAAAATTTCCTGAATCGTCCCATCACAGATAATGCCGCTCGAGAGTGGGTGCAAAACGTAATGGGATATATCCGTGAAAAACTCCAGTTTTTTCAGGAAGAGACAGGCAACTATTACAATCTCGAAGCAACCCCGGCCGAAGGTGCCAGTTATCGGTTAGCTAAAAAAGATAAAGAAAAATTCAAGAAAAATTTTGCCCAAGGTGATGATGCTGTGCCATACTACACAAATTCAGTACATGTACCAGCGGTAGAAGAAATGGATATTTTTGAATTGCTTGAACACCAGGATGAGCTTCAAACCTTGTTTACAGGCGGAACAGTGGTGCACCTGTATCTCGGCGAAGCTATCCACGACTATACTGCTGTCAAAGAATTGGTAAAAGCAGTTGTTCACAGGTTCAAACTTCCTTATTTCAGTATTACTCCCACTTTTTCAGTTTGTCCCATTCACGGATATATCAGTGGCAAGCATTTTCATTGCCCTTATCCTCATTCCGACGAAGATATTAAAAAGTTCGGTACTGAAAAAGAGATGGAAAAAAAAGAATTGGCTGAGCTTGAAGATTCAGCTTTCAGATATGTAGATAAAAAATTAAATGAAAGAGAAGGTCAAATTCATGAATATTAAAACCGGCAGTACTAAAAATGTAAAAGTTATAGAAACAGAAGTTTATTCAAGAGTGGTAGGTTATTATCGTCCCGTCAGAAATTGGAACAAAGGAAAAAGAAATGAGTTTTCCCAGAGAAAACTTATTGATTCCAAACCATACAATACAATTTCTGCTGATTTTAAAAAGGGTCTCGAAAAGACCAGAATTCAAACATCAATTGCTTAATTGTCCCAAAAAGGAAGGTCATCGCCTGAATGCGGAATTTTACCTCATCAGTTTTGTCATAACTTCTTGAAATAGTGTCAACTATGTCGGCGAAATTACTTTGCAGAAAGTTTTAGTTTTAATTTAGAAATCAAGAAACTTTAATTTTGAAACGAATACTGATAAAAGAGTATGTGATATGATCAAGGATCTGATAGGGACAACTCTGGTAGATTATCCCGGCATAATCGCTTCAACTGTTTTTATTGCCGGATGTAATTTCAGATGTCCATTTTGTCATAACGCCGAGCTGGTTTTTCCTGAAATTTATAATCTTTCTCCCAATATAAGCAAAGAACAAACTCTTGCCTGCCTTAAAAAAAGACTCAATTTTATTTCAGGGGTTGTTTTTACCGGTGGAGAACCATTACTTTACAATGAACTGGAATCCTTAATCAAAAAAATCAAGACCCTGGGTTTGAAAATCAAACTTGATACTAATGGAGCTTTTCCTGGGAAACTTTCCAAAATAACTGAGTTTGTCGATTATGTTGCCATGGATATAAAAACTTCCCCTTCCAAATATCCGGTTGCTACCGGTTCCCATTGTGATTTTTCAAAAATTCTTGAATCCATAGAACTTCTTCAAGCAGGTTCAACAGAATATGAATTCAGAACCACAGCTGTTCCCAAACTGGTTGAAAGCGAAGACATAAGGGAAATCGGCAAAATCATCAAAGGCAGTTCTACTTATGCCATCCAGACTTTTACCTCTGAAAATACATTGGATGAACAATTTGCTGGTATTCCAATCTACCCTCCCGAGGTTCTGGAAAAATTCAAAAAAATTATCGAACCTCAGGTAGACAAAGTTATCATCAGATAGAGCCTCACCTCAAAAAAACATTACTGATTTTTATCGGGTTGACTGAATTGTTCTGTTGTTTTACCATTTCTATCAGAAAATTTGGTAATATCATAATTTTCACAATATCAACAATTCAAGTTTTCAAATTTGACTGCATCTATGGATCAGGATTATTTTTGTACGATATCACTGTTCATTGAAGGGAAAAACACATGTCAGCCGACCAAAACGAATATATCGAAGAGTTCAAGAAATATCTGAAACGTTTTAATGAAGAAGTTGGAGAAAAAAAATTTGGTGAATATGGCTCCTGGCATCAAAACGTTGTTAAAAAGATGAATTTTGATGAATTTGTCACCAAATATGACGAATTTAAAAACCTGGAAAAATTATATGCCGATATTTTGAAGGGTGGAGATACTGTAAACGATGCGATTTTCAGAAGTTGGAAAGAGGCAGGAGCTCAGATACTGCTAGAGGTAAACTGAAGTGAAACAAAAAGGTATTATGGGCGAATCCTACGCTCAGGGAAGACTTGAACGTCTGGAATTGATTTTTCGTTATAAATACAGAGCTTTGGTAGCTTCCCGGATCAAACCCGAAATGACAAAAGGCGGAGCTGTTTTGGATCTTGGAGCAGCCGACGGTCTTACTTTACTTGAAATTCAAAAACATCTAAAAGCCAAAGAAGCATTGGGGATCGAGCTTTCTGCCCAATTAGCAACTGCAGCACAAAAAAATGGAGCCCGGGTCATCAAAGGAGATGTGCAAACTTTGCCCTCTCAAGTAAAATCAGATCATTACGATCTGGTTACAGCTTTGGCGGTACTAGAGCATCTTGAAGATCCTCTTTCCTGTTTGTTCGAAGTCGAAAGAGTTTTAAAACCGGGCGGTATCCTGGTTGTTTCAGCGCCAAATCCTTTTTGGGACAGAGTAGCCGGAATTACCCGTATCCACAAAGAAGAAGAACACCATCAAACCATAATCACCCCCCGGGTTTTCAAAAATTTAGTTAAAAAAACTTCTTTGGAATATAAGGGCTATAAGCCTTTCATGCTAGTGTTTACAGCTTTTCTTCCCTATCTCAAAATTTTTCCCAATCTAAAATTAGTTGAATTAATTGATTTTCTTTCAGCCAATCCTCTTTCATCTCCCTTGTTTGTAAATCAGTTGTTTATTGCCGTAAAACCGCTTTGAAATATTGGAATGGCTTAATTTCCAAGATAAATTGTACCTGATATGGTTCAAGGGAAAAAATAAGAAGTTGGTTGATTTGAGTTGCTTGGTGCGAGGAGGGGGAATCGAACCCCCACGACCTCAGCGGCCACTAGGCCCTCAACCTAGCGCGTCTACCAATTCCGCCATCCTCGCGAGTACAGAAAACATTTAAAGAAAATGCAGAGAGTTGTCAACTAATATTTTTCAATTTTGAAAAAAATATTGCAAGAATTTGTAATTTATCTATCAATAGGGTGATAATAGTTAAGAAGTGGTGTTTTTGGCTGGTGAAGAAATTTGATTGAGATGCGCGGAATAACTTCGCAGACATAGTTGATGCTATTTCAAGAAGAGATGAAAACTTTTTATATTTTTATTTTTTGGTGTTGTAATTTTGATTGCAGATGAAATTGGTTTCAGTTATCAGCTATAAAACTGACAGGTTTTAAATTGCAAATCAACTTGAATTTCATTTTTGTGAACAAGAAAAAGAATCTTCAAAATTTATAAGAAATAATTTATGGATAACTTCAATCAGATAATCAACTTTTATAACAATAATATTGGACCTGTAATTCTTTTGCTTTTGCTGATTCCCGCCGGTTTGCTTTTTGCTGCCATCCTGAAGATGATTCAGTTCAGAAAGTTTACAACTGCCCTCAAAATTGTGGCAGGACTTGATGAAACAGAAGAACAAGAAGGTGATATCAGTCATTTTCAGGCATTAAGTGCAGCTTTGAGTGCAACTGTAGGAATTGGAAATATTGCCGGAGTTGCCATAGCTATTGCCTGGGGAGGTCCGGGAGCTGCCTTCTGGATCTGGATTACCGGCTTTTTGGGAATGGGGTTGAAATACGCAGAATGTACCCTGGCTGTTGAATACAGAGAAAAAGATTCAGAGGGTCTGGTTGCCGGCGGTCCCATGTATTACATCAAAACCGCGCTAGCTTCCCGTTTGGGAAAATTTGCCACTTGGCTTTCTTTTATTTTTGCCATTGGGACAATTATGTGTTCTTTCGGTACTGGAAATATGCCGCAGGCCAATTCCATGGCTATGGCCATCCATGATGTTTATAATATTCCCACTTGGGTATCCGGTGCAGTGATAGCCATTCTGGTTTTTCTGGTAATTGTCGGGGGGATTAAAAGGATAGGCAAAGTTGCCGGAACCATGGTGCCCTTTATGGCCGCTTTTTATATTTTAGGGGCTCTTACCATAGTTGTCATTAATTACGATCGACTTGGAGATGCCTTCGGAGTAATTTTCAGGTCGGCCTTTACCGGAGAATCAGCCCTCAAGGGTGGTTTTATCGGAACAATGCTCTGGGGGATCAGACGAGGTTTGTTTTCCAATGAAGCCGGTCAGGGGAGTGCTCCCATCGCTCATGCTGCCGCTAAAACCAACTATCCAGTGAGAGAAGGTCTGGTTTCCATGCTGGAACCATTTATCGATACAGTGCTTATCTGCACTTTGACCTCGCTGGTAATTATTCTGGGCGGCTTATATCTGCAGACTGAAGGTGGTCAGCCCATGTTTGATGGAGCAGTTCTTACTACAGAATCCTTCAGAACAGGACTTGCACCCATCGGTCTCGGGATTGCCGGTCGTCACCTGGTAGCTGTTTCTACAGTGCTTTTTGCCTTGTCTACATCCATTACCTGGTCCTACTACGGGGATCGCAGTGTTCAATTTATTTTTCGCAGTCCAAAAGCGGTTTTTATTTACCGGGTTATTTTTTCTCTGGTTATCTTCGTGGGAGCGGTACAACCCATGAAAACCGTCTGGAATTTTGCCGATATGGCCATCACTCTGATGGCTCTTCCCAATCTGATAGCACTTTTCTTTCTTTCCAAAAAAGTTTATATACTCACTCAAAATTATTTCAAAAAGTTCCCTGATTAGGAACTTTAATCAGACATTAAAATTCAAAAGGATAAGCAATGAAAGATTTACAAGTTGAAACTTTGCAGCAAATTAGAATTCTCAGTGCCGAAATGGTTCAGGAAGCAAATTCCGGTCATCCGGGTCTGCCTTTGGGAGCTGCACCTCTGGCCTATTCTCTTTTCCACGATTTGATGAAATACAATCCCGAAGATACCACCTGGTTTGACCGGGATCGCTTTGTCCTCAGTGCCGGTCATGGCAGTGCCTTGATTTATGCAATGCTGTATTTGTACGGTTACGAAGTAAGCATGGATGATCTTAAAAAATTCAGGCAATTGGGTTCAAAAACTCCGGGACATCCGGAATTCTGGTGTCTTCCCGGAGTGGAAACAGCTACAGGTCCTCTGGGAGCAGGTTTTTCAAATGCAGTGGGTATGGCAATGGCTGAAAAACATCTTTCTTCCCGTTTTGAATCTATCTGCTCTCACCGTACCTGGGTTCTGGCTTCCGATGGTGATATCATGGAAGGGATCAGTACCGAAGCTGCTTCTCTGGCAGGTCATCTGAAATTAGGCAAAATGGTGGTTTTATATGATTCCAACTCAATTTCCATCGAAGGCGGTACAGAGCTGGCTTTTTCAGAGAATGTGGGTGGCAAATTCAAAAGTTTAGGCTGGTATGTGGATCAAGTAGACGGCAGCAATCCCGACAAGATAACCCAGTCGGTAAAAGCAGCTTTTGCAACTGATTCTGATTCACCCAAACTGATTATTTGTCGCACCAGAATTGGACAGGACGGAGGAGATAAAGAAGGCAAAGCAGCTGCCCATGGTGCTCCCCTGGGTGAAGATATCCTCGCCATGATGCGAAAAAAATATGGTTTCACTTCCAAATTTGAAGTTAAGCCTGAAATTAAAAAGCATACTGGTGCCCGGATTGAGCAGTTGAAAAATAAATATCAACAATGGAACCAAAAATTCGATGCTTGGAAGAATAAAAACCCTCAGGATTACAAATTATTCAAGCAGATGCTCAACAATAATCATTCCCAAATTGAATTTCCCAGTTGGGAAGTCGGTTCCAAAGAAGCCACCCGCAAATCTTCAGGTAAAATTCTCAATTCCATAAAAGACGCAATGCCTTCTTTGATTGGAGGCAGTGCAGATCTGGCACCTTCCAATAAGACCAGTCTGGATGGCAGCAACTCTTTCAGTGCCAAGAAACCTGAAGGTCGCAATCTCCATTTTGGCATCAGAGAACATGCCATGGGAGGTATCGTCAACGGGATAGCACTCCACGGTGGTCTTTATCCCTTTGGTGCAACCTTTCTTGTTTTCTCTGATTATATGAGAGCTGCTTTGAGGTTGAGTTCCTTGATGAAAACCAGAAATCTCTGGATTTTTACCCATGATTCCATCTTTGTGGGTGAAGACGGTCCCACCCATCAGCCGGTAGAACACATAGATGCTCTCAGATTGATTCCCGGCCTGAAAGTTATCAGACCTGCCGATGGTAATGAATGTGTTTTAGCTTATAAATATGCTCTCAACCATCAGGGGCCGGTTGTTCTTATTCTTTCGCGGCAGGGTTTGCTCCAGTTGACAAATTCCAGCAGAGATCCCCAAAATATTTTCGGTTATCCGGTATTAGCCGAGGACAATCCGGATTTGCAGCTTTTTGCTTCAGGAAGTGAAGTTGATTTGGCAGTTCAAGCTGCCGGAGAATTGCAAAAACAGGATTACAAGGTTCAGGTTGTTTCAGTGCCTTGTCTTGATCTGGCAGAGCCGGAAGTTTTAAAGGGTTTTATCACCCGTAATTCTAAAGTTGTAAAGGTAGCAATCGAAGCAGGAACTGCAGGTTTATGGGGCAATTTCGGTATTGAAAATACCATTGGAATCAGAAAATTCGGTGAATCCGGACCAGGATCAGACGTTGCAGAATATTTCGGATTTACTCCGAGCAAAATAGCTCAAAAGTTGCTTGCTTTGCTTAAAGATTAATAAAATTTAGCAACAAGATTTACAGATATTGTTTTGTCTTTTTCAGTCTTCTTTGCTATAAAACTCGTGTTTGCAACCATGAACAAGTTTCGGATATTTTCTCGCAACTATTTTTTCAGGAGTAATCAATGACCAAAGCAAAAATTAAAACAAATTTAGGTGATATCACTATTTCTTTTCTGCCCAAAGTTGCCCCTAAACATGTGGAAAACTTTGTCAAACTGGCTAAAGATAAATTTTATGACGGCACTTCTTTTCATCGGGTTATTCCCGGTTTCATGATTCAAGGCGGTTGCCCCAACTCAAAAAAAGATGCCTCCGGTCAACCCGGAACAGGTGATCCTGGTTACAATATTGATGCTGAGTTCAATGCAGTTTCCCACAAAAGAGGGATTGTTTCCATGGCCAGGGCTCAAGATCCAAACAGTGCCGGTTCCCAGTTCTTTATTGTTCACAAGGATTCACCCTTCCTCGACAATAATTACACAGTTTTTGGCAAAGTGGAATCGGGAATGGAAACCGTTGATAAAATTGCTCAAGTTTCCACCGACGGCAGTGACAAGCCAACCCGGCGAGTTGAGATGGAAAAGGTAGAAATCCTCGATTAATTCAAGTCAAGTTCCCGGGAACTTCTATCTCCGCCAGAGGTTGTTTTATGAAAAGTATAATTATTTACACCGATGGTGCTTGTTCCGGAAATCCGGGTCCTGCCGGTGCCGGAGTTTTTCTTTCCTTTGGCGATTATAAAAAGTATATTTATCGATATCTGGGGGAAGCCACCAATAATATAGCCGAATTAAAAGCGATAGAAATAGCTGTTGATTCCCTGAAAACAGATAAATATCCCATTACTATCCATACAGACAGTTCTTATTCTCAGGGAGTTCTTTCCAAAAAATGGAAAACAAAAAAAAATAAAGAACTAATCCGCAAGATCAAAGCAAAACTGCAAAAATATCCCAAATTACAAATACAAAAGGTTACCGGACATGCCGGAGTAGAAGGCAATGAAATAGCTGATGAATTGGCTCGGCTTGCAGTAGAGACAAAAACCAGTCACACCTCTACAACTTCCCCAATTTAATCCAAATAAAATCAAAGTTAGTAAATAACTCGCAGGACAAAGCGGATACCATGGCTGATGGGGGTTTTCCCGGCAAAAACGTTGATGACGGAATAAAAAGTGCGGAATTGGTATTTGGTGTTTCCTTTGTAAAACCAGGTAAATCCGGCTTCAATTTCATCATCGAGGTTTTGAGAAACAAACTTATTGGTGTGATAGTGGTAGCCTGTGTGAATACGGAAGGATCTTTTGTGTTTTAATTTAAGCATGAAAGAGTAGATATGGCCGTTGTAAAGACCGTAGCGTTGGCGCTTGCCCAGATCATATCTTTCAAAAAGGGGAGCAAAATTATCGTTGTTATCCCGAGGAAAACTACCCGTGTAATATGGCAAAAATACCAATCTGGTTCCCTTGCCCAGATTCAGTCTGTATTTTAGTCCGAAAACTGCAGCGGGAATTACTGTGCCTGAGGGAATTTTGGTGGAGGTGATGAGTTCGGCTGTATAGCGAAGTTTTGGGGTAAAAAAAGGTCCGGTGCCATGAAGGGCGGTGAAATTGGCGGTGAAATTTTCTGGATATTCCGGGGATAATAGTTCAGGTTCAACGTCGTTACGGGACCATTGGACAATGCTGAGCATACTGATGCGATGTGGACGCAGCCATTTGTATCTGAGTTTGGCTTGGGCTCCGAAAAGAAGATAATCACCGTAATTGGCAGAACAAAGTCTTTTCCAGGCACTGCGGTTTTCGTAAAATTGTTCATAACCGCAACCGAGGGTTTCTCTGGCAATTTCCTTGGCAAAGGCTCCGGCAAAAAGTTCAAGTTTTAATTTGCCCCGCCAGTATTTGCTGATTTTAACCGCATCAAAAAAATTATCCAGAACTGCTTGAGTACCGAAAACAAGATTCTGACGTCCCAGGGTAAAATTGAGATCCCATTTGTTGATATTGGTATTGACATGACGCAGTTGAGGTATGAACTCAAATTTGTCGTTTAACGGGATGGCCCAGTTGTTGCAATTTTCAACCTGATTTCTGATTTTTACTTCACCTTCGAAAAAAAAGTTGAGCCAGGGGGCCGGGGAATAGTCAACATTGGTTCTCAAAGCCATAAAACTTCGATGCAAATCAAGAAAATCGTCGCTGTCAGAGGTGGGATCTTTTTCCAGAATATGGTAATTTCCAAATCTGAATTCGAGTCCCCAATAAAGTTCTTTTTCTCCCACCTGTTTAAGATGAGCTCCAAGTTTGGAAGGGCAATTTTTAGCTAATGCCGACCTGGAAGACAGATTGAGCAGAAAAACAAAGATAGTAACAAAATATTTCATGCTGTTTACTTCTCGTTGTGATGGGGGCTGTTATTTTCGATGATAGCGCCAAAGGGGCAGAAGGCCAGCTCGACACATTCACCACAGTGGGAACATTTAACCTGGTTGATTCTGGTGGTAACTGGATTGGATTGTTGAATGGCCACAGGGAGGCCAACCCCGGAAGTGTGAGCGTCGCAGGCTTTGAAGCATTCGAGACAGACAACGCAATTATCGTTGTTGATGGAATAGATGAAATGGGAGTCTGGTTCGGGATTGGGAGTTTGCAATACGGCCTCGTATTCGCAAGCGAAGAGGCATTTGGAACAATGAAGGCATTTATCCTGGTCAACATCGACAGAATTTGCTTCTCCGGGATGTTTAATGGCTGTTTTTCCACACTGATCCAGGCAGGTTTCGCAGCCGGTGCACAATTCAGGATAGATTGCATACTGATAATACTGGAGACATTCCTCTGAATCGCACTTATCGTTGAATCCGGTGCAGGTTGCAACTGTCATTCCCAGACAACCAAGAGAAAGTTGAATAAAAGTTCTTCTTTTCAAAATAATTTCCTTAAATTAACTGACTTTTTTGGTTGCTGTTATTAAGGGTTATCCTCGGGGAGTTGGGCGCTGATAATTTCTTTGGTGTGGATCATGTATTCCAGAACGGTATAGGTGGTATAAGCAGCTTGGGGAACAACTGCATTCTCATATTTCTGAAAGGTGGCACCGGTTTCGGCATCAACAACATCATAGCGATTTTCGGTGTCCAGCAGAATATTGGGTGGTGCTGACAGAATGGAGTGAAGATTTTCCCAATCAGTTTCAGTAAAAAGCTCAGAATTTTCCGTGTCGTTGATGATACCTTTGTAAAAGCGTCCGCCAATCTCGTCACTGGGGTGAAAAACACTGACATAGTTCAAGTTGGAATCGTAGACCAGGATAAATTTAATGGCGGCACATTGACCATCATGACAACCCACTCCTGAATTGATCAAACGGTAATATCCCAGCAGATTTGAGTTTTCATCGTAAAGTTCATAATAAAAATCTGAACCTGCCAGAACTTCTTCTTCTTCGTTGAGCTTTTCTTGGGAGATTGGATATTCCAATTTGGAAATTGCCTGGGGCAGGGAAGGTCCCAGATCAGCCATTTCCTTGGGGGTAAGGTCGATTAAACTTGTTTTGTCTTCACCTTCGTCACAGGAAATGAGAAAAAGCGAAATAACAAGCAGGAGTGATAATTTGCAAATATTGAGATATTTCATCTGGTTTTCTCCAGGTGTAGTTATAAAGTTAAAAGTGTTGTTGCTTGCACAAAGCACTCAGTATGACTTATAGCACATAACGGCACCAAATTCCAATAATTGCAATTGTGGTTTCAGCCCTGATCTTGATTTAAATAGAAATATATGTATTCTTTTGCCAATTAAGAGGTGAAAATTGTTAAAAAAGTGTTAAAGTATAAGTGTTAAAGTATATAAGTATAAGCAAACATTATACCTAAAGTACTTATTGTATACTGTAATATATTTTAAGCTCAATCGATAATTTACAGGAAATAAAATTCCAGCAAAAATTTTCGGTTTTTTTCTAATTGACCAAACTTTTTCAAGTTGATTTTAACAGATGAAAGAATTTTAATTAACATAAATGGTGATCTTATGAAAAATATTATAACTAAACTCTTAATTCTGATTTTTCTTTCCTTTTTTACATTATCATGTGCAGGTGGCGGTAGTGGCGGCAATGCCGAAATTTGCGACAATGGCATAGACGATGATGGTGATGGCAAAATTGACTGTGAAGATCCTGATTGCATTGAAGAATGCAACACCAACAACAACAACACCAACAACACCAATAACACCAACAACACCAACAACACCAACAATCAGGACGTTGAAACCAATTGCACCGACGAAGTTGACAATGACGGTGATGGCGATGTCGATTGTGCTGATTCCGATTGTCTGGGAGAAACCGGTCCCGGTGGCATTACCTGTGAAAGCATTGAAACAACTTGCAACGATCAAGGCGATAACGACGGCGACGGCGATGTCGATTGTGCTGATTCCGATTGTCTGGGAGAAACCGGTCCTGATGGAGTAATCTGTGAAAGCAGCGAAACAATTTGTGATGACGGTGCTGACAACGACGGCGACGGTTTTACCGACTGTGCCGATTCCGATTGCTATGACGATGTCAATTGTCAAGATCAAGAAATCTGCAACAACGGCAGTGATGACGACGGTGACGGCGATACCGACTGTGCCGATTCCGATTGTGTTGGCTCCCAGGGTCCCGACGGAGTTCTTTGCGAAAGTACAGAGACATCTTGTGATGATGGTGGCGATAACGACGGCGACGGTTTGGTGGATTGCAATGATCCCGATTGCAGTACTGCTTCAGCCTGTCAGGCCGATGAAATATGCAATAACAATACCGATGATGACGGCGATGGCGATATAGGCTGTGCCGATACCGACTGTATTGGCGAAACTGGTCCCGACGGAGTAATTTGCCAAACCACAGAAAACAGTTGTAACGACGGTGGCGACAACGACGGCGACGGACTGATAGATTGCGACGATCCCGATTGTTCCGGTGCTGTTAATTGTCAGCCCGAAAATTGTACCGACGGCGCTGACAATGACGGCGATGGCGATATCGATTGTGCTGATTCTGAATGTGATGGCCAGACTGGTCCCGGTGGTATTACCTGTTCTTATCCCACTGAAACCAATTGTAACGACGGTGGCGACAACGACGGCGACGGACTGATAGATTGCGACGATTCCGATTGTGATACTAATTCGGCCTGTCAAAACACCTGTTCCGAAGATTATGTTTTTTACGATTCCTCCGATTCCTGTCCGGGAACAGATCAATGCACCATGACCGGTACTCCACCTGCCGCCCAGTGCCTGGATGACAGTGAATTCGGTGGAAGTTTTTACGATATCTGCAGTTTCACCGGTCTTTGTCCCTTTGGTTCCATCTGTGCTACTATTGATAGTGAGAGCTATTGTTTGCCCTTTTGTGATCTGGAACAATCTGATCACGAAGATTGTCCCGGAGACGGAGATTGTCTTTATAGCTTAACAGACAGTGATCTTGATTTGTGCAAGGAATCAGATTATTGCGATGCCACTGTCGAAACTACTGGAACTGTTCCCTGTGCTGCCGGAGAAGGCTGCTACCTTGCAATTGATTATACTCATTGTTTTGAAGCTGGAACTATCCAGGGTGGAAATGCTTGTACCTACGTTGATGATTGTCTACCGGGATTTATATGTGCCGGTAGTTGCTATGAATTGTGTACACTGCCTGCAAGTTCCGGAGTTTGTGATCACGGCGGCAGTTGCCAGGATGTACTCGGAGATCCCACCTATGGAGCTTGCATGTAAACCCCAGCTCATTGGTCACTTATCATCTTTTTCCACACGATAATTTGCATGTTTGCCTTCAGGTTAAAAATGGAGAATAATCTCAAATGAATAAAATAAATATATTAATTACTGTTCTGTCTGGTTTTCTTTTGCTTTATGGCTGTGATGACAGCAGTTCCTCGGGAAGTTCTCCTCAGATTATTCAAGGGGGAGGACTGCAGCAGGCTTATGTCGGAGTCGAGTTTTCCGTACAAATAGTAGCTGTAGACAGCGACAGTGACAATCTTGATTTCAGTTTTGAAGCTCCTGATATCGAAGATATCGACAATCGCAGCCACCCACCCACCTTAATGTCCGCTGGAGCCAAATCCGCCTATTTCAGATTTACTCCTCTCGCTTCCGATGTGGGTGAACATCATATAACTATTTTTGTTTCCGACGGTTCCAATAAAACCAGTGCCACCATGACCATCAATGTCAATTCTTCAACTGGCACCAATCCCTTTCCTGTTTTTGTTTCTCCTTTAGGTTCCGGCACTACCCTTGATCTCAGCAAACATACCTGTATAGATGTTGAAATTCTGGTTGAAGATCCTGATTCCAATACTGTTGATATTTCCATGAGCGAGCCCATCCTTGAAGGTTACCAACTGGTTCAGGATTCACCTCAGGATTTCGAGGCGATTTTCTCCTGGTGCCCCACCAAAAAACAAATTGAAGAATCAGAAAGATACACTCTCAATCTGGTAGCCGATGACAGGGAAGATCATCTTACCCATAAACGTTATGTAATTATCCTCAGACGCGACCTGAACAATGAAGATTGTCAGGATGATCCCGGCACTCCTCCGGAAATCTCTCATCAGGAACCGGAAGCTGTGGAGAGTGTCGAAGATATTACAGTTTCCTTCAGTGCAAGTGATGATCTGGGTCTGGTTTCAGCTCCGGTAGTTTACTATGCCACCGAGCCTCCCACTTCCGAAACAGATCCTGATCCAAATGAATTCATTCCCATCTCTTCCTCTCTTGTCAGTGGAGACAATCTTTCTGGAGAATACCAAGTTGTAATTCCCAATCCCATTATTGGACTTTCCCCTGGGGAAAGCAAAACCGTTTATTACTTCATTGAAGCTGAAGACAACGACGATCCCGACAGCAGCCAGTGTGATCACCGCACTACTCTTCCTGTGGGCGGAATTTTCCAATTCACCGTGACTTATCCGGAAGATTCACAAGGAGCGGAATTGTGTGCTTCTTGCGCTTCAGATATCCAATGCGGAGGAAGCAATGATCTTTGTGTATACCTTACTGGTAACAATTCCCATTGTCTGCTTGATTGTACTGATGATCCTGATATCTGTCCCACAGATACCTACTGCAGTTCCGAGGATGTCACCAGCGTTGACGGAAATGTTCGAAATCAGTGTATTCCCGATTCCGGCAATTGTATAGACAACTCCTGTCAGGATGATCAATATGAAGAAAACGATTATCTCGACTCCTCTTTGCCCCCCATGGTCAGCGGTGTTTATACCGATCTGGCCATGTGCACGGATTCTGTAACGGGAATGGGTGATCCCGACTGGTACAAGATACCTTTGAACGACGAAAGCACTCTGGCTCTTTTTGAAGCTGTTTTCCAGCAGTCCCAGGGTGATATAGACATGGAACTGCATGATGCCAATGGTAATTCTCTGGATTATTCCATTTCCGTAACCGACAATGAAACCATCATCAAATGTTTGCCTGCCGGTGATTATTATCTCAACCTTTTTTCCTGGGAAAGCAATATTTCAGCACTTTACGACCTTGAAATAGATCTGCTTCCGGGTGGTTGTTGTGCCGACGATTTCACCGAACCAGAAGGCAACGATTATTCTTCAGCTCTTCCGGTTTTGCCCGGTGATATTATTTCCGATCTTTCCATCTGTGCCGATGATGAAGATTGGTTTGTTATCGATCTTGAAACTGAAGATATTCTCTGGGTGGAAATGCTTTTTGACCAGAATTCATATGATCAGGATTTGGATGTTTACCTTTATGATACCGATGGCACCACCGTTCTCACTCCTTGTTGCGATCCTGATAACGGTCAATCCAGTACTTCTGATGAAGAATTGCTCTACTCTATTGAAAGTACAGGAACTTATTATATTCAGGTTATCGGTTACAACAATTCCGAAAATTCCTACATGATCTCCTTTGATGTTCTTTAGTTCCCGTCCCAGAATGGGGGGGTATTG
>JAWLEA010000024.1:0-32361 GCA_041686345.1 Polyangia bacterium
TGGGGGTTTTTGGCTGAATGAGAAGTTTGCTTCAGATGCGCGGAGAAACTTCGCAGACATAGTTTATGCTATTTCAAGAAGTTACGACAAAGCAGATGAGGTAAAATTCCGCGTTCAGGTGATGACCTTCCTTTTTGGGATGGGAACTAACTAAGTTTATCAAACAATGAAAAGTTATCTTGAAGGTTTTTACAAAAAAAGTGTCAAAGAACGCCAACAGCTTATTTTTGGAGAACAGCTTGCCGATTTCAAGCCACTGCTCAAAACAGGTGGTTTGGCTTTGCCCGAGGCCGACCAGATTCTGGAAAACGTAATCGGAATTTATGCTCTGCCCCTTGCCCTGGCTGTTAATTTCAAGATTAATAATCAGGATCAACTAATTCCCATGGTTCTCGAAGAGCCTTCCGTGGTTGCAGCTGCCAGTGCGGCGGCAAAAAGCAGTTATAACAATGGTGGATTCACGGTCCAAAGCGAAAAATCCCAGACTACCGCCCAAATTCTCATCAAAACTTCCGAACCCGATAATTACTGGAAACAAATCAGGCAACATCGGGACGAATTACTTGCCGCCCTGGTTGGTACAGATCCTCAACTTGAAAGTTTGGGTGGAGGTGTTTTGGGGCTACAGCGACAACCTCTGAGCTGGAAAGGCCATCTGGTTGTTAATCTTCTGGTTGATTGTCTCGATGCCATGGGAGCAAATGCAGTTAATACCTATGGCGAAAAACTCAAGCAGTTGCTCCGGGGAAGATTTCCGGGACAACCATTGGCTGCAATCATCACCAATGCTTTTCCCGGCAGAACAACCAGAGTCCGGGCTGTTTTTACTCTCAAACCTCAAGCCGGACTTAGTGCCAGCGAAGTCCAGGAACAATTTATGGAAATTTATACCTGGGCCCTGCATGATCCGCTGCGGGCGCTTACCAACAACAAGGGAATTCTCAATGGAGTGAGTGCTGTGGCTCTTGCTTGCGGCAACGACTTCCGGGCAACTTCTGCAGCTGTTCACTATCGCGCTTTTGCAAATTCTTCGGTTCGTCCTCTGGCTGTCTGGGAAAAAGTTGGCAAAGACAAAATACAGGGTACTCTTTCTTTGCCTTTGGCTTTAGGCAGTGTCGGAGGCATGACCAATTTTCACCCCCTTATTTCCAGATTTTTCAAATTTTTGAAAATACAATCAAGCGACCAATTGAATGCAATGGCCGCCTGCGCCGGTCTGGCCAATAATTTCAGTGCCATCAAAGCAATTGCCGTGGAAGGCATTCAAGCAGGCCACATGAAGCTGCACAACAAAAAGAAATAATATACCTCTAAACCCCATTTACAAGTTGAAATCCAAGGTTGGTTTTTTGTAACCATTCTTTTTTATCGTTTGGACATCTGTTGAATTAATAGCTTTTCCACAGGTGGCGTAATATTTTTTCCCATCGCAATTATAATCACAAATAGCGATACAACAAAAGCGTGCCTTACTTGCTTTACCTTTACTTAAAAACTGATATTGACAAAGATGTCGGTCTTCCATTTTAAAATGCAGTGCTCTCCAGGGCCTTTTGCAGACCATTGAACTGAATTGTGCGGGTTATCAGTCGTCTTCAGGGGGTAGTTCTGGTTTTTTGACAGGTTGTTTGGCCGGGGAGGGTGCATTTGATTTTGAGCTTTTTTTGTTGTTTTCTTTGTCTTTGTCTGCATCTTTTGCTTCTGGCTCTTTAGGTTTGGTTGCACCGGTTTCTTTTTTCTTATCCGCTTGTTTTTCTTTTTTCTCTTTTTGGTTCTGAGCTCCCCTGACCCAGTTGAAAGCTCTGGTTATGGTGAGATTGCGCGGAACCAGCAGGAAAGAATAAATAGCAAAGGCAATTGCTCCCGTGATAATCCAGGAAAGGGCATATTCGAGCATGCCCGGTTCATTTTTTTTATTGGTTGATGACTCCATTTAATACCTCAAAGGGGAAAAGTAGTAATAGTTGATTGAAATTCCAAAATTCACCAAATTTTATCGGTTTTATAATTACTTGTAATATAATAGAAAATAGGATTTCAGAGAAAAAAAATATTTTTTTTTAAAAAAAAAGTAAATATACGCCAAAGAAAATTCGAAAATAAGGGCAACAAAACTATTTAATTTGGATGAAAACTATTTACCATTTTACTAATTGCTAAGCAGTAAATTGAACTGGAATTCTATTTTACTGGTTTGGAGGAATTATGAAAGTCAACAATGAAAAAAAATCTAATCTGCATCTGGGAGCACCTGCTAAATCTTATAAAAAACGTAAGGGATTTGGAAACGTACTTAAAAAAACCAGACAGGCGTTGGGAACCGGACTGAGTTTTGCCGGGGCGATGGTGGGTTCTCCCATGTTGGCCGTTGCCTCGTCAAAACTTGCCGGAGGCGAAGAAGCAAATTCGACTTCGGATATAACCCAATTACAAAAACAAAATCAGGATTTCAATCTGGATTTTTTGAAACTCCAAATGCAAATCCAGGGAGAAAACAGAAAATTTTCCACCTTGTCCAATGTGGAAAAATCAAAACACGATACAGCAAAATCCGTCATTAATAATATAAGAAGTTAGGCTGGCATGTATATTGCTCTAAAAGATTTGACCAGGAGGCCGAAATCATGGTATTAAAAGTAACAGAACTCAGTAATGAAAATAGAAACGTTGTTCTGGGCATTGTCAAAATGCTCAATATTCTCGGATCAATAGAAATTGAATCTGAATATATTAATAAAAATCTGGTTTATATGGCAGAGGCAGTTGAAAAGATGCTGAAGTTGACGGGAGAAGCCGGATGGAAGGACAAAAGTGATCAGATTAAGGTATTGAATATGGCTGTCAGAGGGCTGGCCTATGATATTAAGGATATATCTGCAAAAATATCTGATGAGATCAATGAATTGGTGGCATTTTCACATCAAGTTGAATTTGAATTACTTTTTATTTAGCAACCTTGAGTAGATGTCGTTCATTTCTTCGTCCAGCCTGTTGTTGTTTTTGCTGACAGCTTTACGTTTTAACAATTCGGCCTGTTTGTTGAAATTCTCAATTTTTACTTCACATAGAGCCAATTTTTTTTGCAGGGATGCCAAGTTGTTTTCAAGTTCATTCTTTTTAGTTTCAAGAAGATAAGACTGAAAACTGACTTTGCCCAGTTTTTTTATGAGACCGCGCTGGTAGTTGTGTTTTTCTTTGAGCATCCAACCAGAATTGATATTTGGTTGCAAAGCTGCCTGCTGGGCTTTTTCGATTTCATGTTCCAACAGAGATCTGTTAGCTGACAGAACCTGAAGTTGTTGAAAAAGACTGAGTAACTTGACTTGTTTGTTTTTAAGTTGATCCTGCAAATTAAGTTTCTGTTTTTTCTGCAGAATTAACGATCCGGAAAATAGGGTGTTATTTTTCATCATTATCAAACCACTCCGTTAAAGTATTAATAATTTTAAGGGCTTGTTTTTTGCTTGATATGTTGAAACTGGATTGTTTGCGGTATTCACCTCTGATTTTGCGAAATCTTACCAGCATTGCTTTTGGGGGCTTGTATTCCTCTGTTTTTTTGTTCATATCCTGGTATTTAAACAGAATCGTACTCCAGGCGCCTTTGGACAAAATGGCTTTGGCCAGTTCTTTTCTGACCAGGCGTCCTTCTTCTTCGTAGTTGACCGTAAGTTCTTCAATGGCTTGAGACATGAACTCTCCTTGATTAAATTACATAAACCGCTGAAAATAAGGATTTATGCTAAATTTTTACAATAATTGGGAATCAGGGTTCGACCTTGGAACTGAGAACTTCAAGATTCCAGGATATTTGTTGATAAAGTCTTTTTTAGTCAATTCCTGAGAAAAATCAATACTTGACCAGAGAAATTACTTCAGGGGGATCTTCAAGTTCTTCCAAGGCCTTTCTGCCGGGAAGATCCTGCAATTCAACCACAAAAACAGCGGCAATGGCTTTTGCTTTGAGTTGTTTGATCAGTTTGCAGGCGGCTTTGGCTGTTCCACCTGTAGCCAGAAGGTCATCAACTATGACAACTTTGTCACCTTTGTGCAGAGCATTTGTATGGATCTCCAGAGTATCCGAACCATATTCCAGTTCATAAGTTTCCTTGAAGGTTTGTCTGGGCAATTTTCCGGGTTTTCGTACCAGTTCCAGCGGAAGACCAAGTTTATGGGCAAGAATGGAGCCGAAAAGAAAACCGCGGGATTCAATCGCGACAACTCGATCCAGTTTATGCAGGTTAAGAGCTTCCTCCATGGCTTCAATCACAGCTTTGAAGGAAACGGGATTGGAGATAAGAGTAGTTATATCTCTGAAAATTATTCCTTTTTTAGGAAAATCGTGAATAGACTTGATGTTTTCCATGATTATTTTGATTTTTTCCACAAATTACTCCTTTTGGCTTAACTCGTTCCCATCCCAAAAAGGAAGGTCATCGCCTGAATGCGGAATTTCACCTCATCTGCTTTGTCGTAACTGCTTGAAATAGTGTCAACTATGTCGGCACAGTTACTCCGCACATCTGAGGCAAACTTCTCATTCAGCCAAAAACCCCACTTCTGGGATGGGAACTAACTATGTTTTTTCCTACCTGAAATCCATTCGAGAATCAAGACCACTCCAATGCCAACCAGCATTAAGACAGCGGCTTTAAGTAGGATTAGATTGAAATCAGGAAAAATATTACGTGTTTCCAGAGGGATTATTTTGCCGTCAATAATCTTTTGTCTGACAATTTCCTTGAAAGGCCAGATCTTTCTGATGGAACCGATCATGAAACCTGTGAGGACAGCCATGGTCAGGGAATGAAACTTCGAAAACATGTAACCTAGGATTCTGGCAATGCTGACGAGTCCAATCATTGTGCCCAGATAGAAAAAGGAGAGGGTTTCCCATTCCAGGGATTTGACTGCCTGTAAAATACGTTGATACTGACTGACCAGAACCAGAATGAAAGAACCGCTGATTCCCGGAAGCACCATGGCAATTATTGAAATAATCCCTGCAAAAACAGTAAACCACCAAGTGTGGGGCGTGACTACCGGAATCATTCCCACCAAAAAATAGGTAAAAATGGAACTGATGATCAAACCCGCGTAAATGACAGGATTCCAAGTTTTTATTTCTCTTTTGACCACAAAGATCGAGGCCAGGATAAGGCCGAAAAAGAAAGACCAGACCATGATGGGAAATTGGTCGAGCAGAGAAGTGATTAGTTTGGCCAAAGAGAATACCGAGATGAAAACGCCAAGCACCAAAGGAATAATAAAGCCCCAGTGAATTCTCAGAAAAGCTTTTTTGAATCTGCCCCGGAACAAGAGTTTAAAGGTTTTGATGTCAGCAGAATTTATTGCTGCTACCAATCTGTCATAAATGCCGGTGATAAGAGCAATAGTGCCTCCGCTTACCCCGGGAATTACATCGGCTGCTCCCATGAGAGCCCCCTTGATGGTAATCATTCCTTTTTCTTTAAGGTTCATGGGTGAACTCCAGTTTTTTTACAAGGTCGCTGTTAAGATTGGAAATATTGAGATGAACAGGAGTAAGGCTGGCATGGCCGGTGTTAAGGGCATTAATTTCTCCGCCTTTGAGTCCTTCGGTATGTTTGAGTCCAGGACCCCCGAGCCAGTAGTAGTTTTCACCTTTGGGATCCTGACGGACAACTACCTGATCTTTGTATTTGCGTTCTCCCATGTCGGTTATTTCAATCTGTTCTACTCTGGTGTTGTCAGGATGGTTGAGGTTGAAACAATAACCGGCAATCTGATCTTCCAGTTCCAGGAGACGACAGCCAACGGTCCAAGCCCACTTTGCCGCTCCTCTGACCACAGCTTCCTGACAGTTGCGGGGCGCGGAAATTGCAAGACCAGGTATTCCTCTGATCACAGCTTCCATGGCACCGGCAAAGGTCCCGGAATAAAAAAGATCACTGCCCAGATTGAATCCGTTGTTGATGCCGGAAATTACCAGATCAGGGGGTTTGTCCAGCAGATGATATATGCCCAGATAAACACAATCAGCGGGAGTACCGGTTATAGCGAACCAGTCAGTTTTGATTTCCCGAACCCGCAGAGGTTGGTGCAGAGAGATGCAGTGGGAAACGGCACTTTGTTCATTGATGGGAGCTGCAACTTTGATTTGCATTCCCCTTTTTTGCAGTTCTGCAGCCAGAATTTTGATATTGGGAGTGTAGATGCCGTCGTCGTTGGTTATAAGTATGGTTTTGTCTGATAAGTTCATGAATGGAAACCAACCTGTTTCATTTGTTTGAAAATGACTGTTTACAGGGTTGAGATGAGATCCGATGCAAGAATTGACCCGAGGTCTGGTTTGCAATTGAGCCGATTGGGATAAGAATCAGTGCCCTTTGTTTGGATTTGGCTTCAGGGCAGGATTATACCAATTTGCTGTTTACAGTAGAGTTGATTTCACTGTATTTGTCGGAGAATTTTTGGGAAAGATCTTTGACTTCTTCCAGTAATTTCTTTTTCCAAGCTGTTGCTTCCATATTTTTGGTGTTGATGAGCACATTGAGTTTGGCTCCTTCAAAAGCGGTATGGAGACAAAGATTGGCTACCCCTGCGTCCGAAATTGAGTTGACATTGCCTTTTTTGGCAATTTCAACCAGATATTCAATGGTTTTTACAGAATATTTCATCACTTCAAGAGGAACCAGAGCTGCATTTTTGTTGGCTTTGTGCATTGCTTCTTCTCTGGCTTTTTTCTGCTCCGGAGTGTTTTTTGGCATTTTAATAGCTGCCATAACCTGATCGAAGGCAAAGGTGTCCTTGTCAATGAGATCTTTGAGATTATCTCTGAGGGGCAGCAGATCTTTTTGCATTGAGCGCATTTCGTCTTCGTGTTCTTTGTATTTTTTTCGTCCGATAGTGAGGCGGGTCATCATAATTCCAAGTCCCGCTCCAAGACTTCCTGCCATGGCAGCTACGCTGCCGCCACCAGGTGCTGCTGTTCTTGAGGCTACATTTTGAATAAAACTGGCTACTGGAATATTTACTAAGAGTGCTGCCTGTGATTTGTCTGGCATATGTTCCTCCATTGGACTCGGATTTGCCTGAAAGGGTAATTCAAACAAAATTGTTATTTTGGATTTATGATTTAATTGCAAATTCAATGATTTTTTTCTGGGGTTCAAACTTTTTATAATCTGAAAGCCCCAGATATTTTTCGGCTATTTTAACCATTTCTTCTTCACTTTGACCTTCATAATCCAGTTCATTTTTATGCAGATAAAAATGAGCTGCCATCAAAACAGGAGCCAGGGGAACCAATCCCACAATTTCACTTCCGGTGATGGTGAGACCCTTTTTGGCAGCTTCATGAAGAGCTTCTTCATAAGCTAAATGGGGAGGGGTGATGAGGTAATTAGTGAGATTCATTGAAATCTGGGTACGCTTGCCGTTTTCGATGGGAACTCCCATGGCTTTGCACAGTCTGAGCTTGCCTGGGATAAAAACTTTTTTGCCCTTTTTGTTTCTGACAACTTTGCCGTCTTTCTTTTTGGGTTTTCCCATTTGTCTGAGCGATAAAGCTAAATCGTGTGTTTTTGCAACATCGGGAGTATCAACATTGATGTTGTATGCTACCAGGAAGAAGCGGGCACCGGTGGCTACAGCTCCGAAATGGGGAACAAATCGAGCCGGTCCGAAATCAGGTTTCCATTCGGATTTTTTGAGTTTTTCAGGGAGGGCTTCATATTCACCTCTTCTGACTTTGGCCAGATTTTTTCTTTTGGGAGTGGTAGCTGATTGTTCATAAAGGTAAACGGGAACCTGCAGCTCTTCTCCTACTCTTTTCCCGTATTCCCTGGAAAGAGCGACACAATCTTTCATGGTTACTCCGCGGACAGGTACAAAGGGGCAGACATCGATGGCGCCAAACCGGGGATGTTCTCCTTTGTGTTTGCTCATGTCGATCATGTCATAGGCAACCTTGGTGGCACGAAATGCTGCTTCCACAACATTGTCGGGAGAACCGACAAAGGTCACAACTACACGATTATAGGATTCATCGGGATCAACATCGAGAAGTTTTACCCCGGCCACAGAAGAAATTGCTTCACCTATGGCTTGGTGAACTTCAGGGTTCTTGCCATCTGAAAAATTCGGAACACATTCGACTATTTTATCCATATTTTTCTCCATTATTTAGTTCCTGTATCTTAACTGTTTCTGGTTGCACAGGAACTGTTTTCCCCGCAAGATAGCAATTTATTCAAGTTGAGGTCAAGGATTTTCTCCAGGTAGAAAGGTGAAAATTGCCTGATTTTAACTGGAATTTTTCTTAACAAAGGAAAATTTGTTGAAAAATACAGGGAGAAAATGTTTTCTTTCCGGGTTGAGGTAATCGAAGTTTTCTCCTCTGTCGATTACTTCCCAGAAATCTTTGCTTTTGACGGAATTCAGTTCTTTTCTGATGGACTTTATTCTCTCTGCCGGTTCGTTTTGCATATCTTCGTAAATTTTATGAGCCCGGGCATCATCACCCTGGAGCAAAAAGTAAGTGGCCATTTTGACCTGAGCTTTGCGGACGCCACGCAATGACTGCTCCTGCTGTTCACCTTCGGCTTCCTTGTCTACTTCGAGGAGAACATCAAGCAGGGGGTCACCTACAATAGCACCGGCACTGAAGGCCAATTCACAAAGGGTGGTAAGATCGTAAGCCACAGTTTCGGTGATAAAGGGAATATTCATGCTAAAAGCAATTTGGCCGTAGTATTTGAAATGGTTGGCGATTTCCAGCACCTGATCGTCCAGTCCCGAACGAAGGACAGCTTCGGCAAAAAGACGATATTGATGCAATACATTGTAAGCAGTGCGTACATCTTTGGCGTTGAGAGTGGTCCGGAGATAGGTATTGAAAAACTTGATGGCAAGTTTCAGAATTTCAGTATCTTTGCTGGATATGGAAATTTCTCCCACGTTGCGGGTGTTGATGGCTATTATATAGTTGATGTCCCTCATTTTGTTGAGTGATTCGTTGTAAAGCATTTGAAATTGGCGCAGGATTTTATATTCGACCCAGCAGCGTTTTTTGGAAATATCATTGAGAACTTCCTGATGCATGGATAGAAAATCAGGATTGTTGCGAATCTGGGTACCAATCTGAAACCATTTTTTATTGAGGTTGGATTTGAAATTGGAGTAGTCTTTGAGCAGATCCGTGAGAGCGTCAATGCTGCCGGTGGCCAGACCTTTGTCTTTTTGTTCGATTGCATTCATGCTGATATCGGTTAATTGTTCCACCGAAAGAATGGTTTTGCTCTGAACATTGCCAATATATTCGGGGTTATCGAGACTTTTGATCTTGTCGAGAGCTTGCAGTTCCAAGGTTTTGACGATATTGCCCGGTTCCAGAAAATAAAACACATAAAGAAAGTAGGGGGCAATAAGCAAAACACTGATAGTAAGCAAGATGACATTCAGGATAGAACCCAGAACCGGGATAAAATCGAGGGCATGATTATCGGCATAACCCCTGATGATAAAATTGATCAACAGACAATAGACCGCCGTGATCACAAAAAAGGCCAGCACAATCAGGTTTTTGGTGTCCTTGAAAAACATCTCGGTGATTTTGGGTGTGTACCTGGTAGCAGCCAATTGCACAATAATAGAAGCAACGGTAATGACAATACCCAAAATGGCGGCAATTACTTCTCCCATTCCCCCCATAATCTGACGTGCATCCTCAACACTCATTTTATAGAATATGCTGAAATACCCCACTTGTGCTCCTCTGATTCCGAAAAAATAAAAGTCGAGTGTGTAAATTGTAAAAAACACAAACAGAGGAATCAGGGTCAAGGCTGTAATGGAAATTATCCAATTTTTTGTTTCATTATTGCCGAACATATTGAAAAAGGAAACTCCTTTTAACTTAAAATTACGTTTGCGGTTTAGGAGAAACTATGATGAGCAGTAAAAAAATCACTATGTTGAATTTTTGAAAACTATAACATCAGTTATCAATAAATTCTATTAATTTCCAATTGGGAAGTGCAGATAAAATTGCTGGTTGAACTAAAACTCAAAATGGGTAATATGCAGGCGAAAATCATGAACTGTGATATTTTTTTTGCAGTTTTAAATAGTTCCCATCCAAAAAGGAAGGTCATCGCCTGAATGTGGAATTTTACCTCATCAGATTTGTCGTAACTTCTTGAAATAGTGTCAACTATGTCTGCGAAGTTATTCCGCGTATCTGAGGCAAACCTCTCATTCAGTCAAAACCCCCCATTCCGAGATGGTAACTAAATATGGAGGATTTCCAGATGAACTTGGAGTTAATGGAAGAAATTGAAGATATTATCAGAGATGTATCAGGTTATGAAGATGATTTTGAACCTGAATGGGATTTGGTTGAAAACAGAATTATCAAATCTGTAATGCTACTTGAAATCATATCTGAAATAGAAGATGAATACGATCTTGATGTTACTCCCCAGGATGTATACGATGGACATTTTGCCACCCTCACGGCAATGGTGAATTTTGTCTTCAGAAATTCATGATTTCAGAATTATATGAAAACTAACTGGTACTAACTGGAAAATGCCCGAAGATTTTGTAGTTTAGAATCTTATTTGGTGTGTTATATTAAGTTTTTATAAAATATCCAATATTCTGTTTCGAATATTATCTTTCCCTTTGTCAAGGAGTTCCCATGAGATCTTTTTTTAAGATAGCAACGATCAACTTCATGTTTTTGTTTGTTTCCTGTTCCAAACCCAATCCGAGGTTGATCACTAAAACTGTAAAACTGGATACTGCAAGTGGTAAACCGGTTTTGAGCAAAATTATTGATTATGGAAGTTACAAACTTCCTGTTTCCGGAAAAATCAAAGAGTTCAAGGGTGACAACAAAGCCTTTATCGGTGAGATCCTTGTATTAAGAGGGGAAAATTTTGGCAGACAACCTACAGTTATGGTAGCTGAAAAGCCGACTCCGGTTTTATTGCGACTTGCGGATGGCGGGATTGTAATTCGGGTTCCCGGGCAAATTCCTTCCGGAGAGCAAGAGATAGTTGTTTCAACCAATGATGGTATCACTTCAAAAAAAATCAATATAGTTCGGGTAGCTGCCGCTCAGGCTCCGGGAAGTTCAAAAACCTTGTTGTTTGATAGTCTCAACTGGAAAACAATCAAAAAATTTAAATTTGGCAAAGTACTCAATGTTGTTTTTCACACTGAAAAACCATTTTTGTATCTGACTACTGCAGCCAAAGGAAAATTCCAGCTTATCACCATAGATATTGCTGCCCAGCCAGGTCCGAAAGTTGTTGACAAGAAAAAAATAAAACAGAAGAAATTGATTCGATTCGGCATTTCTCAGAATTCCCAAGTGCTTTTTGCCGTAGTTGATACTGGAGTTGTTATTTATAATCTCGAAAACCCCAGTTATCCCCGGGCTCACTCCTTTCAGAAATTTGCCAATCTGAAGGATAAAGGCAAGATTCTTGATGCTGCAGTCAGTCCCGACAGCAAAACCTTGGCTTTGCTTTTATCAAAGAATAATCTGCTCAAGTTTTTTGATGTTCAGGTTCCTGATAATATCAAAGAAGGGCAGGAAATAAATGTTTTGCCCGAGGCCAAGGTTTCTTTGCTCAAAAAATTGTATTTTACTTCATCCCAAACAGATCAAAACCTGTGGGTGCTTACCGGAGATACTGATGAAAGTCTCAAAGTGGGATACCATTCTTCCGATATGGTAAAATACGAAGTGAAATCAGCTCCTGATCGTACCAGTAATATTAAAGTCAAAAAAATCCAAAATTACCCGATGTTTATCAAAAAAATATCTCCCACCGGAATTGACAGTGCAACCAAGGGCGCTGACGAGTCAGAAGATGCTTCCTTGAATAAATGGACCAGATATTATTACATTTCCTTGATCCATTCAGAGTTGCTCACCATTTCCAGATTACCTCTTTCTACTCCTTCCGGATTACAAAAAGGAATTGAAACCCTTTCCACCATCGAATTCAATGGAGTTCTCCATCGTCTTGACTATCGAGGTCGAGCCAAATCTTTTTACAAAAGCAAAGATGTAATTGGTTCTTTCAAGCTGTCTCCCGATGGAAAAACTGCTCTCATGGCTGTGTGCAAACCACAAGTCAACAAGGAAAAAATGAGTGTTGATTTTGATTGCGGCATCAGAATTCACAATCTGGAAAGTGGCAAAGCAAAGTCAATAAAGCAGGGTAAATTCAAGAAAAAGCATTTTGTATCTCCTTTCAATTTTGGTATGACCGCAATTCAGGATTAACAATGAAACCCAGATCCATCACCATCAAAGATCTTCATTCTCTAAAAAAATCTAAAGAAAAAATAGTTAGCGTCACCGCTTACGATGCTACGATGGCTCGTTTGGTCGCCAAAGCCGGAGTTGACTTGATTTTGATCGGGGATTCCCTGGGAATGGTTGTTCAAGGTCATGACAATACCCTCGAAGTTACCCTGGAACAGATGATCTATCATTGCCGCATGGTTTCTCGAGGAGTTCAAGGTCCATTTCTTACAGCCGATTTACCCTTTGGCACCTTTCAGGTTTCTGCGCAAAAAGGGGTAGAATCAGCTGTGCGTTTGCTCAAGGAGGGGCGGGTTCAAAGTGTCAAAATAGAAGGAGCAACCCCCGGGGTGATCACAATAATCAAGCAACTTGTAGTTCATGGTATTCCAGTAATGGGACATCTTGGTCTTACTCCCCAGTCGGTTCATCAGTTTGGTGGTTTTGTCAAACAGGGACGGGATTCTAATTCTGCCCGCAAAATTCAGGAAGATGCTCTCAAGCTCCAGGATGCTGGAGTTCACGCTCTGGTTCTGGAATGTATACCTGCTCAGTTGGCAGGAGAAATAACCTCTCGGCTCAAAATCCCCACCATTGGAATTGGAGCGGGACCATCTTGCGACGGCCAGGTATTGGTTATCAACGATATTCTGGGAATGGATGAACGCTTTACTCCCAACTTCGCAAAAAAATATGCAAATCTGGCCAAAATAATTCGAGAAAGCGTCCAGCAATTTACCAAAGAAGTAAAAAAAGAAATTTTCCCCTCCTCAATACCTCGCAATTCCAAATAACTGTTGTTTTTCAGAAAAATAGATTATAAATTATGCAAATTGTTTTGATTTGTTGAAGACTGAAAAAACATTCAGCATCAGGATCGAGGCACAGTTGAAATTTGCCCAGTTGTTGGTTTGGATAGCGCAGATATAAGCGTCGACCCAGTATTGGAGTTGGGATTTAGTTTTTTGCTTTTAAACAGCAATTTTTTGGGATAGTTGTAGGTAGGAGGATATGATTGATTTAGTGTGAGGTGGGGTTATTCGGCAAAATCTTCGATTAGTTTGTCATCCCATTCGTCAGCCACTTTGGCGACGGTGTTGAGAAGATCTCTGAATTCTTCGTAGTCAAGACCTTCAAGGATACGCAAGGCTCTGAGGTAGAGGCGGTCTTTTTTGCCTTTGGCATCAATGGCAAAGGCACCGTCAGCTGTTTGCATGAAGTTCAACTCGAGGAGTTTGCGATAGAGAGCAAATTGGGTGTCTTTATCTTCGGGTACGTCCATAATATAGGAGAGGAAGAGAAGAACATTGCGTTTTTCAATGACATTTATGCCAATCTTGGCGGAACCTCTTTGAATAGTGGTGCTGCCTTCGGCATCTACCGGTCTGAAATCAATGCCGATTTTTTCGCCGAACTTTTTGAGATATTCATTGACCATTTTGATATAGTGTCCATTTTCTTTTTTTTCCATTTTAAAATCCTTTGCTGAAAATTAATGTTTAGTTCCTGTTTGGAAGTGGAAACTAGTTCTTTATTTCTTTTTTCTTTTAATTTTGCAGCTTTTGAGTCTGAGCAGACGCCAATCGTTTTCTTTTAATTTGATGCCGACAAAGCTGCATTTTGCTGATTTATTTTTGTTTTTCAGGGACAATATTTTGCCTTCGACAATTGTAATTTTACTGGTGAGAGCTGCGCCCAATTCTTTGAACTTTTTGGATTTGTCGCCGGGTTTGATTGTTTTGATGTCTTTAGCTCTGATTTTAACCTGTTTAAAAATAGTTTTATCGAAATTTTGCACCCAAGTTTTAAATTTCTTTTTCAAGTTTTCCGGATCCGCGTACGTTTTAAAGAGAGTATCTTTGGCAAAAGCTTTGCCTTCTTTTGGTTTGAGCATTATTTTTTCAATTTTGCTGAAATCATTTTTGAAGGCGTTCTTGAAAAGGAATTTTCCAAGTTTTTCGCCAGATTTGAGAGCCTCTTCTTGAGTTGTTCCGGGAAGATTTCTCTTGGCAATTTCAACTATCCTTTTCTTTTTGTCATCTTTTGCTTTTTTGGAAAGTTTCAATTCTTCGCGAAGAAAAAGCTGGATGCATTTTTTGAATCTTCTGCATTTTTTCTGCTTTTTGGTGCATTTGAGCAGTTTTTGCCAGGAATTAAAGTGCTGGCTGGCTTTGCACTTGCGAAGGAAACCTTTTTTATTGGTGTAGTGTTTTTTTATAGTTTCTTTACCTTGGGGTACACACTTTCTGATGCGTTTGTAAGCCTGTTTGCAATATTTTTTGTAATGTTTGGTTTTTAATTTTTTGTGACTTTTCTTGCGACGTTTGTCTCTTTTGCTTTCCTTGCAACCAAGGCCGGCAAAACTTGTAAAGAGAAAAATAAGAAAAGTTAATCCAGTTGTTTTGCTGTTCATTTTATCCTCCGGAGTCAAGGCATTATTCAGATTTATGACGATTATAGTATCTTATGGTTATTGAATTAAATCCGATTTCAAAAATAACAGATATTCAGAAAGTAAACAATAAATAGTTTCCATCCCAAAAATGGATGTCATCGTCTGGCGACGGAAATTGAATTAATCAGTTTTGTCATAACTTCTTGAAATAGTGGCAACTATGTCGGCGAAGTTATTCCGCGCATCTCAATCCAATTTCTTCCCCAGCCAAAAACACCACTTCCGGGATGGAAACTGGTTTTCATCTCAGGATGGGGGTTTTTGCAGAATAATTTTGAAGGCCGCACCGTCATTTGTATTAAAATATTCAATTTCACCTCGTGATTGTTCTGCCAGGTTGCGACATACCCAGAGTCCGAGTCCGGTTCCGGTATCGGGAGATTTGGTGGTGAAAAAAGGTTCAAAGATAGTTTTCTGATCTTCTTTTTTGATCCCGGGACCGTTATCTTTGACCAGCAGTTCAATCTTGGAACTGCTGGTAGAGATGGTTTCTACGGTTATTTTTCCTCGGCCCTTGGTTGCTTGTCCGGAATTTATATACAAATTGACAAATAGTTGGATAAGGTTGTTGGTGCATAGAACAAACAAATTTTCATCGGTGATCTTGTTGGAAAAAACAATATTTTTCAAAGCTTTTTGATGTTTGCTCAATTCGATTGAATGTTCTACCAGTTTTTTCAGATTCATGGGGCTGAGTTGACTTCCGGCAGGACGGGAAAACTCGAGAAGTTTACGGATCATTTTATCTATTCTTTGCAGTTCTTCCGCCATTATGGCAAAATTTTCGAGTTGTTGTTCCCTTGAAAGTTCGGAGGTCTGCATCAATTCCACCAGCCCGGTGAGTCCGGCAACGGGATTGCCGATTTCATGGGCGATGCCGGCGGCAAGATGTCCGGTGGTAACCAATTTTTCCCTTTTTAATATTTCTTTCTGAGATTTTTCCAGACTTTCTTTCTGGTGGGAAATAGTTTTGATATTTTGCTGGAGGTTTTCGTTTTTTTCTCGCAAAGTGGCGGTCATTACAGCTAAAGAATTGTATAGTTCCCGGGTTTCCCTGTTGTTGAACTTTTCCGGAATCAATTCCAGTTTTTCCCGAGCGGCCTGGCGCATGACATTGGCAAATTGATGTAAATTTTTCTGACGGTAGAATAACATGATCCACAAGGACAGCACGATAATGGGGCCGGTAAAAATAAAAAGCCAGAAATACACGGGAAAAACATTATCAGAGTTTTTTTCAGGAATAAAACCTGCTTTCAGTCCTGAATTTTTAAAATGGAAACAATACCAGTCTTGATGGCGGCCGAATGCTTGGGGAGTAACCTTTTGGATGCATTTAGCAAACTGGCTTTTTAGATTTTTTGATTTGATGGAACCGAGAATTATGGATGAATTGTTGTGTTCGATGATGGTAGTTTGGTTGTGGGTGCGAAAATATTTGAGTTGTTGATCTATTTTGCTGCGGGTTTTGCTTGATGCCAGTCTGGAATCGCCTGTCTCGGTTTCAAGGTTTTTAAGGATGCTTTTCCAGACTATGGGGTGAAATTGTGGGGAAGATTGATTTTTTTGAGTCCAGAAGGCCAGAACCGGCAGAAATGAAATAAGCAGTAAAAAAATAAAAAACAGGTTGAAAGATAAATTTTTCATCTAAGGTTATTCTGTAATCTGATTCATCAGGGCAATATAATCGTCGTTGATCCGATGAGTCGGTGAACACATACCTGATGGAGAAGGTACTATTCGGACTGAGACATGAAGTGAACGGGAAGAATTATTGTGGAGAATTATCCTTGTTTTATCGGGAGAAGGGGAAATTTGGCAAAGGGCGACAAGCAGCGAGGAACCGGGGATTTTGTTGCCTTTGAGAGTTTTCTGGCCATTGATCATTTGCAAAGAAACAGAACCGGCTTCCTGGTTGTAGTCGATGCCGATATCAATTTGCTGGTATTCTTGAAAGGTAAGATCAATCTTTTTTTCTATTCCGGGGTAAACCAGAAAGATTTTTTCTACCGGCTTATTTATATCCAGGGAAAGTTGATGGGGTTTACAACCCAGTAGAAAAAAAAGTGAAATAATGATTATTTTTAACATGGGGAAACTAGAATACTCCTGTTTCTGTTCCTGTTTAAGCTCCTGTTTTAATTTCCTGCAAAATATTTTTGCCCTTCATGATCTCGTCAAGATACCAGAGAATGGAGTTTACATGAACCATGATATTGCGGGAACGAGCCGGGTTATAGCCAAAGTCGCCACTGATATTGTGATAGACTCGATCAAAATTGAGACCGGTAAAACGGCCTTTTGCATCTAGAACCGGACTGCCGGAATTGCCGCCGGTAGTATCAGCATTTGACATGAAACAAATGGGAATATCTGCCAGATATTTACTGAAATATTTGCTTTTACCGGCTTTAAAAGCTTTTATTTTTTTTGAAAGAACAAAGGGAGGCTTGCCTGTGGCTTTTGCCTTCATGCCGCTGAGGGTGGTGAAAGGAAGATACCAGACCCCGTCTTTGGGTGAATAACCGCTGACATGAGCAAAGGATATACGGGGAGATGCATTGGCATCAGGATAAAAGTTCTTTTTTTCAAATTCCATGATTGAACTGAGATAGACTGGCATTATTCGTTGCAGAGCTCCTGCTTTTGTTTTCTTTCGTTGTAATTTTTCCTTGATTCTGGGGTTCAGTTCCAAAGCCATTTTTATCATGGGGTCGGAGCTATTCTTCAATTGGGAAAATGGTTGTTTGGCGATTTTCATCCTTTTTTCCAGATCAAATAATGCAGTGTTGTTTAAAAGTAAGTCAACCAGTTTGTTGATATTGTCTTCGGAATAATCCCCCTGAAGTTTTTTATCGAACCATTTAATTCTTTGATCTTCAGGCAGATTGTCGAATAATTTGAGAAAAAGTACAAAAACCGCTTTATCGGCCTGTAAAGCCAATGATTTTTGTCCATGTTTGAGATCGGAATAAATTTTTGCTTCATCTCTTTTCATGTAACCTTTTTCTCTTTGCAGATCGGGCTTGGTTTTTTCTTGGGCGAGACGGGTGATCTTGTAAGCAAATTCGGCAGTTTTGATTCCGTAGAGAAAATATTTGAGCAGTAAATCAGCTTCTTTTGTATTTTTGTCAGCCAGATTGAGTTGATTGAGCTTTTTGTAACTTTCAAGATATTTTTCTTTTTTTTTTTTATCCGGGAGAGTTTCCACCCATTTTTTCCACTTTTCTTCAAATTGCTGTTTTTGGGCAAGCAGCCGGTTGCGTTTGATTCCTTTAATTTGTCCTCTGGAATTGGTAAGACCGTTGTGCAGTCTTTTGATCATAGTTTCCACAGCCAGTTTGGTGTCTGAATGGTGGCGAACAATATTTTCGAGGGTGGAAACCCAGCGACTGAAAAGATTGACTTTGAAGGGAAAATACCAGTTAAGTTTTTTCCTTAATTGAGCAACTGTGGAATAACGGGAAGTTCGGTAGGGAGTTCCCAGTACCATGATAAAATCGTCTTCATTGAGGTTGCCTTTGCTGATTTTGAGATATTCCTCGGGTTGATAGGGGTTGTTATTTTGAGCAAATTCAGCAGGTTTGCCATCTTTATCCACATAAGCACGCATCAAGGCAAAATCCAGTGAGTGGCGGGGCCAATGCCAATTATCAATTTCTCCGCCATAAGCTCCGATGGATCGGGGTGGAGCAGCTACCAGGCGTACGTCTTTAATCTCAAGATTTTCCATCAGGAGATACCGCAGCCCGTGATTTTCTCGAGAAATCCAGCATTTACGATTGGGTTTTTGTTCACATTGTTCCACCACCATCTTTTCTCTTTTTTCGATGATTTCATTTCTTTTCAAATCATCTGTATTGGCAGAAATTGCTTTGGTAATGATGGAAGTTACATCTTTCTGGGAAAGAAAAACCCAGATGGAAGTTCCCTGTCCGTCAAGTTCTTCTTTTTTTGAATGGGCCAAAAAACCATTTTGCAGCAGATTTTTCTCTTTTGTACTGTTGCGGGCGATTGCTCCGAAAGCGCAGTGATGATTGGTTATGAGAAGTCCATCTTTGGAAATAAAAGAAGCTGTGCAACCTCTCATGCCCACAACTGCCCGAGCTAATCCCCCTTTGCCCTTTTTCCAGATTTTTTCCAGAGGAATCTGCATTCCTCTTTTACGCAATTTTTCTTCGGAAAGCTTATCCAGATCAAACCAGGGCCACATTCCTTCTCCGGAATATTGAGGTATTTTATTGATAATTTTTGATTGGGAAGAGGAATTTTTTGCAGTTGAGTTGATTTTGAGTTGAGACGAGGTGTTTGAGGATTTAGTTTGCTTTGAATTTTTGTTGTTTTGTTTATTTTTGGTTTGGCAACCGGAAAAGATAAAAATGATAAAGAAGATCGGTAAAAGTTTAAGCATGGGATTTCTCTTTTTAGTATTGCAACTGGTATCAGTAAACTGGAATCATTTGGAAAATTGTATTTGCCGCACTGACTCATTTTAACATTTAAAATTCATATATTCAATTAATCAAAACACCAATTTACTATTGGTGGATTATATTTTATTATTCCTGAAAATTGGAGATTAAGCTTATGGAATTTATCAATACAACAATCGCTGTGCTGTTTTTTACTGCAATTTCAAGTTGCAACCACAGTCAAAATCAACACACTGCTTTGGTTGAAAAGGAAAAATCGGAAAATTCAGGCAATAAACCGGTTAATTCGGGCAAAACAGTATCTTCTGAAAAAACTGAAAAAGCTAAACGAAAAACCTGGCCCCCTTCCAAATTAATGCAGGTTTACTACGATCCGGCCTTCAGTTTTTCCATGTATTATCCCAAAACCTGGAAACTATTTTCAGGTTCAAGTCATCTTTGGTTGATGGAAAATCCGGATACACCTGACAGCAGGCAAATTCACTTCATACCATGGAATGCCGGAACTACTAAAGGATTGGAAAAAGGAATAGATAGCCTCGAAACTTTTTTTGCCAAAAAATCACTAACCGTGGAAATAGAAAAGAAAAAAGATCTGCAAACTCGGGTTCGGGGTATTTTGTTTAAAAGCACAAGTAAAGATGATTCCATAATTTCCCGAGGTTTTGCCCTGGTGGCACGTCAGGGCAACAAAGGAATTTTGGCTTTTACCTGGGGAAAGAGCGATAATATTTCCCATAATCCGATAATTTTGCTTATTTATGTTCTGCAGAGCATGAATATTGCGTCCAAACCACGTCCTTCCCCTATTCCTCCGGAAAAACTTCTAGTGGAAAAAACTGAAAATCAAGAAAAACTCTGGAACCGTTATTGGAAAGAGCTGCCCTCTCAAGTGGAACACCTGTTTACCCTTCATGAATTCGAAATTTTCAAGTAGTTTTTGCCCCGGTCAACTTGTACAATCTCAAAAAATAAAATTTTGTGGTATAGTAAAGAGTAATGCAAATATATTACTGAATGAAAGGCATGAAAATGAAATCTCTTATCAAAAGTTTTCTTCTGTTATTGGTTGGAATTTTTATTTTTGCAGGTTGTCAGGGTGAAGCTGGCACTATTAATGAAAATAATGATGCTGATATCCCAGATGTGGACAGCGATGTTGAAACCTGTGAAGAAGAGAATCTCTGTGGCAATGATTGTTGTACCAGTGAAGAGGAATGTGTAGACGGTATTTGTCGGCCCATCTGTGAAACTGTACGTTGTCAGGGAATTTGTTGCGAGGAAGGGGAAGAATGTGTAAACGACATGGAATGTCTGCCTGAATGCAATACGGTCAGATGTGGACAAAATCTTACTATCTGTTGTGGTAGCGGCGAAATATGTCTCGATGGCGTTGTTTGTGCGGCGGATTGTGAAGAAGGCAAATCCCTGTGTGGCGAAAATCTGAATTTCTGTTGTCCAGCCAATACTGTTTGCTTGCAGAATGAATGTGTGGTCGAGGGGAGTGAATGTGATGATAATTTTGATTGCATGAATGACAACTGGTATTGCGAGATGACAATCGGACGCTGTCTGCCTCTTCCCGAAGGCGAGGTGTGTGAGGGAGAACCTCAGTTCAACCCCATGGAACCACAATTGGAATGGTATTGGCCGGGAATTGAATATAATGGACATTTTTACCAAAACATCATTGCTTCACCGGTAGTTGGTGATGTCAACGGTGATGGTTTCCCTGATATTGTCGTGCCGGTTTATCGGGACAGCGCATATGCCAGTGGCGGAACTTTGCTGGTTGTGCTGGACGGCAGAGGCGATGGTAATGGCAACGGTCAGGTGCTGTTCACAATTCCATCGGCTGATGATCCTGCGGCTCCGACGCCTTATGGAATTGGCATACCAGCCTTGGCCAATTTTGACGATGATCCCGGGCTGGAGATTGTTTACAACATGACCGGTGGCGGCATCAGAATTGCCGATAACGATGGAATTGGCGAAGTTTGTGATGCCACTTCTTTTCCCGGTTGCAGCGGTCGTCGCGATGTTGGGGGAACTCTCTGGGGAGGACCTTCTGTTTCTGATTTGAACGGCGATGGTGTTCCCGAAGTCATTATCAGGTGTCAGGCTTTGGATGGAAGAGATATTTCCAACCCTTCTCTGGATCTTCTCAATGAAAGTTGTGGACAAAATACAGTTGTAGCCGATTTGAATCAGGATGGACAGCCTGAAGTTGTTTCTACCAATATGGCTTATACAATAAACGGAGCGGGAGGGACACCTTTGTGGAACACTCCGGGTTCTCTCAGCAGCGGTTTTTTGGCTGTAGCTGATATTCTACCTGATCTTCCGGGACCAGAAGTTATTTCCATCTATCAAAATTTCTATCTGCTCTCCGGATTGACTGGAGAGTTGATTATTGGCGCCGGAGGTTCAGAAGTAAATCAGAATATTCCCATTCCCGGCAGTGGTCAAGGGGGGGCTCCAACTGTTGCCGATTTCGACGGAGACGGTCTTCCGGAAATATCCACCGCCGGTTCAGCTTATTATGTAGTTTACGATCCCGATTGCTGGGATCCTCCTTTGCGCAGCTCAGGCACCTGTGACAGTTCCAGAGTTGACATGATTCTCTGGGAAACTCCCACCCAGGATCTCAGTTCTTCCCGTACCGGTTCTTCAGTTTTTGATTTTGAAGGTGATGGAGCTTCTGAAGTCCTTTATAATGACGAATGTTTTTTCCATATCTATGACGGAATAACCGGAGAAGAGCTGGTGGATCCGATTATACCCAGTTCTTCACGAACAGCGGCCGAATATCCTCTGGTAGCTGATGTTGATGGTGACGGCAATTCCGAAATGATCGTCATCAGCAATGCCGATCAGGCTATAAGTCGCGATAATTGTCATATTTCCTGGAAAGATGCCGGGGTTTCCATTGATCTGTTGTGTGAATTTACCGATTGTACAGATGGAGGCGATTGTTCCGGTGGGGTTGGTGGAACTTGCAGTTCAGTTGGTTATCAATGTGATGCCAGTGGACGCTGTCAACTTCCGGGGGGAACTCACGGAGTCAGAGTTTATGGTGATGCCTACGACAGTTGGGTGAGAACCCGCCCTGTCTGGCCTCAGTTTTCCTACCATGTGACTGATTTTGAATATATTAATGGTGTTTGGGATGTTCCGGTAAATGAAGTTGCTAACTGGACTACTTACAACAATTATCGTCAGAATGTTCAGGGTGGAGCTCTTTTCCCTGTTCCCGATCTGAGTGCAGAACTGACAGCTACCGCTATCTGCCCTTCTGAAGTTATTTTGAGTGCGGTTGTTCATAATAATGGCAGTATGGGAGTACCTCCCGGAGTGGAAATCTATTTTTATCGAACAGATACTGAATCACCTTCTTTGTTGGGAATCGCTGCTACTTCCACAGCCATTCTTCCCGGAGGCTGGGAGCGAGTAAACTATGTAGTCAATGAGGTTGAAAGTGATGCTGATATGTTGTTCAGAGTGGAAGTTGATGAAGAAAATCTAATTGAAGAATGTGATTTCACCGACAACGGCGCCGATTCCAATTCAATCAGATGTACCTCCATAGAATAAGATAAAAACTGATATTTAGAATGCTCTTCGCCCCGATATTACTAGTTTCAGTCAAGTTCGGAAAGACTCCACAAAAAGGGATAAAGAACGGTTTTCATTTTAATTGAACCATAAAGGTAGTTGTTGACAATGATGGAGAAACCCAGCATTTCATCTTGGCGGGTTTTCACATAGCCGCTGAAAGATCGGACTTTGTAAATATATCCCTGTTTGATTCTCATATTGTTTTTCGTTTCTTTGTGATCCCCAAGCATCCAGACTGAGCCTGATTTTCCTGCCACCAGTAGTGAATCGTAGAACGTTTTGAAATATTTACTTTTTCTGATTTTATACAAAATAGAAGCCAAGGCGGAGGGAGATACCAGATTGATTCTGGAAAGTCCGCTTCCGTCTATCATCATCAATTGGTTTTCCGGTATCCCTCTTTTTTTCCAGTATTCCATGATGACTCTGGAGCCTTCTTTCAAGGAACCATTTTTTCCCAATCTTTTCCCCATTATTTTTACCAGAGAATCAGCATACAGATTTAAGGATCTGTAATTGGTCCAATGGATAATATTTTGGAGGGGAGGAGATTTGATGGTGTGAAACAAGGTTTTGTCTGTTTTTTGCAGTTGTTTGGAGTCAGGAGAAATATAACTGCTTTTGCCGGAAACTTCGATTCCATTTTTTTCCAGTTTTTGTTTGAGAAATTGGGCTGTATACAAGGGAATATGTGGAATTGAAAAACTGACTTTGATTCTGTTCATACCTTTGGCGGCGATTCTGCCGTCAATTCTTCTAATGTAGGAATTATGAGCTCCATAAACTTGAATCCAGGTGGGTTTGAATGATTTAACCGTTCTGATATCGCAGAACAGTTTAATTCCGGGTACAGTGGGAGTAATTTTGAATACTGAGAGATAGCGATCGGTTTTAGCAGGTACATTTAAAGTGGCAACAGCATAATTTTCGTGGAAATTGAGGGCTGAAACCGGGGCTCCGTAGGCTTCTCCCAGATCTTCCCATTCCAATTTGGGAGCGGTGGGATAATCGTTGTAGAAGGATGAATCTCCAATAATGGATCCCTCGATTTTTTTAATCCCCAGTTTTGTAATTGCGTTTGTCCATTTTTTTGCTGTTTTAAGGTGATCATCTATTCCCGGTCTTTCCGCTCCCAAAGTAGGATCACCGCCGCCTTCAATATAGATATTTCCCTTGAGAACTCCGTTTTCAATTTTTCCGGAATATTTGAGACTGGTTCTAAAGGTGGATTCCGGTTTCAGCAGGTTAAATGCGGCAGCTGTGGTTACCAGTTTCATGTTTGAAGCAGGTACCAGTAATTTGCGTGGATTGTGACCAAAAAGCAATTTTCCGTTTTTCATTGAGAATACAGCAATTCCCAATGAGGCATTTTTGAGATAAGGATCTTTGGTCAGTTTTTTGATTTCCTCTTTGACACCTTTGACCTTCTGAACTTGAAATTTTTTGAGAATATGGCGACTTATTTCTTTTTCGGAGCGGGAAATGAGTTTGACTTCATCCGGTTCGGAGTCATATCTGCAATTGAGGGAAAGACATGTTTTTACGTATTTGGAATAATTATCAGTTGCAAGTTCTTGCTGTAGATCCTTCAGTTTTGATTTTTGAGTTTCAAGTTCCTGTTTCAGGATTTTTATCCGAGTGGCAAGTTTTTCGTTTTCCTTTTGCAAGGCCTGGTTGTCGATGACAATTTCAGCAGATTCCTTTTGTTTGCAGGAAATAAGAATAATTGGCAGAATACAAAGAAGCTTAAGTAATCTGGAGATTTTCAGTGTTTTTGATTTGATGGTGAATAATAGAATATTTTTGTCCATTAAATTTCAAAATCAAGACTGAAAAATGCTTTAAGACCGGAAATCCCTTGGAGTCTTGACAATTCCCAGAGTGCCCTGTTTTTAACACCAAGGTAGCGATTTTTGCCTTTTTCTTTGAAGTTGATGTGTTGTTCCCAATCCAGTTTATGAACAAGTTTGGGTATTTTATCGAATTTACCGGATTCGTAATAAATGAGCAACAGTTTCAAGGCTGCATGCCTTTCAGGAAGGTTGAAAGGAAAATCAAAATTATCTGCATTTTCTACTTTGCGACTAAAGCCTTTCCGGGCCTGTTTATAGTAGTATTGACTTTTTTTAATTTTTCCCTTTTTCTTCAGTTTCAGGGAATGGTGATAAACTGCTGTGGGACGATCTATATAAGTACCTTCAATGATAAAGGTTGAAATATAACCGCCGACAACGCTGAAAAACACTATAGTATAAGTGAGGGGATATGACAAAATTCTGAATACAAGCGGTTTGGAATTTTGGTTGCGGGGTAGTTTGATACCTCGTTTGCGGGCAATTTTGCGTTGTGTTCTTTTTTTGACCAGGCGGTATTTTTCGAGGTGGAGAAGTATACCAACCGCGAGGAACATGACAGTGTTTTCAACCATGATTGACCAGTAGGGTACCAGAGTTGATTTGGTGAAATAATGTTTTACCATCAGGTGTAAAAGGGTGCTGCCGATGATGAAAACTCCAAAAACCCCTGCCCAGATTCGGAGATAGGGATGTTTTTTGCGCCTGCCCATGACAAATGGGTAGAAGAAGATGTCTACCAGCATATCCCTGAAATGTACATTCCATCTGCGCCACCATTCCAGAACCGATGGTGAATTGAGGGGAGAACGGAAGGCGAGGGTGACTTCAGCTCCCAGGCGATTGTACATGCCGGTGATCATGTAGGCTGAACCCAGAGCCCAGAACACCGGCTCCAACGGATAGCCCCAAGGAAAAAGAAGAAAGGTGAGTCCGGGCAATGATCCCAGTCCCAGGAAAAGTTGCTTGAGCAAGTGATAAGCAAGATAGAAGGTGAGTCCGGCTGCAATATAGAGGGTGCCCCGAGCCTGGATTCTTTTCTTGGGTTTCTCAATTTTGGTGAGATTGGAACGTCGGGGAAGAGCAAACATGTAGGGGATCATTATTGGAGCGGGAACAACGAAGAAGTATAGAAAAAGTTCTTTGAAAGTAAGACGGGTAAAATGTTCTCGGGTAAGTTGGTAGTGATACCAGAACAGACGCAGAGGAATGAAAAAGGCAAACATTAGTCCGGCCGGTCCCCAGGTGGAATCAAAAACAATTTGAGGCATCAATTTGAAAGAAAAACCGGCCATGGCGGCCAGATGCAATAGGACCACCCAGAGGTGCTTGAACAGATTGGGGAGAGAAGTTCTGACAACGATGAAATAAAGAAAAACAAAAGTCAGAGCCAGAATTGTCATGGCGGGAGCAGCAAGCAGACTCAGGGTTATGGAACCTGAGAGGAGAATAATGGTCCGTGATTCGGAAAAACGAGAAGAGACTGAGACCAGGATAAAGTAACCAGCCAAGAGAAAAAATATTTTTTGCCAACTGTGAAAAGCCGGAGTCCAGCAGGTGAGGTGGGCAATATCAGCCCGATAAAGGGATGCAGCCATAAACAGAAGAGTAAAAAGGGCAAAGGGAGAAAGAAGAACCGGGGGAATTGGAGAGCCCTTTTTGAGGCAGATTGTTTTTTCGGGATCCCAAAGAAGGAGAAGCAAAAATTTGAGGTTGGCTTTGATAAATTGCAACATTGATTTGATGGACTTGGACGGAGATTAAAAAGTTATTGTCGTTTAAAGAATATTGGAGGCAAGTTCGGCCAGAGTTGAGCGTTCACCTTGTTCCAGGGTGATATGACCGGCTACATGTTCGTTTTTGAATTTTTCGACAATATAGGAAAGTCCGTTATTGGTGGAATCAACATAGGGATTGTCTATCTGGTAAGGATCACCGGTGAGGATAATCTTTGTTTTTTCACCTGCACGAGTAATGATGGTTTTGACTTCGTGAGGAGTAAGGTTTTGAGCTTCGTCAACGATCATGTACTGGTTGGGAAGAGAGCGTCCTCTGATGTAGGTGAGAGGCTCTATTCTGATGTTGTTTTTTTCGACTATTTCTTTGTAGGTTGCTCCCAATCCATTTTTAAGGTGGGCAATGAGTTCCATGTTGTCAAAAATGGGTTGCATCCAGGGATTGAGTTTTGCTTCGACATCACCTGGTAGAAATCCCATGTCACGGCCCATAGGGAAGATTGGTCTTGAAATTAGGAATGATTTATAATTGTTGTGCTCAAGGGATTCAAGTCCTGCGGCGATGGCCAGTAGAGTTTTGCCTGTTCCGGCTTTGCCCACCAGAGTAATCAGCCTGACTTGAGGATCGAGGAGAATATCAAAGCCGAAAGTTTGTTCTTTGTTGCGGGGTTTTATGCAGGAGTGGGCAATGGAATTATCGTGGATAACAAGTTTCAGTTTCTTTTGATTTTTGAGATAGCGTGTGAGGACAGATTGCTGGGGATTTTCTTTGTTATTTACCACCAGAAATTGCTGGGGATAAAATTGATCATCTTCAAAATCCACAAAACCGTTGTCGTAAAGATAATCGATTTTTTTTTGATTTAATAGGGTTTTTCCAACGCCGCTGTAAAGTTCTTCAATTCTTTTGGGGCCTTCGTTGTGATAATCTTGTACTTTGAGTCCTATGGCGTCAGCTCGCAGGCGCAAGTTGACATCGAGGGTAACAAAGATGGTTTCGCCTTCGATATTCTGTTCAATGAATTTGGCAGTTCCGATGATAGCATTGTCGAGGATACGCTGTTGTGCTTCGAAAGGCACATTCATATCTTTGACTTTGCCGTATTTTACGTAGAGTTTGCCTTTGTTCTTGCCAAGGGAGACACCGGTAAAAAGGGAACCGCCTTCTCTTAAAGTTTCTACGCGACGGATGACTTCTCTGGCACTTTTGCCCCTCTGGCTGAGTTCTTTTTTGAATTTATCAAGTTCATCAAAAACATAGAGTGGAATGTAGACATTATTGTCACTGAAGGATTGAATAGCATTGGGATCATGAAGAAGAACATTAGTATCCAAAACGTAGTTAATCATATTTTTAATCTCCTGAAATCTGGGGTTTATCCCGAATAATCAACTGCCTTTTGTTTTAGATGGCATGTTGTCGGCCAATAATGGTTTGGCCTGAGATTCGAGCTCAAAAAAGCTGCAATCTGCAGAGGCAACTTGTAAGTGCACTGGGTACATAGAATTGTCCGAAAACAATAATGAAATGCTATCTTACCTATTTTTCTGATAAAGAGCAACCATCTCGATCTGTTCCCGGCAGTGGAAATAAATTTTCAAACTGGTTTTGTGGCAAACCTTGTGATAAACCTTATTTCCAAGTAATAAAGGCAATTTCAACAGTTGGTTATTTGTCATGAACAATAGTTAGTTCCCATCCCAAAAAGGAAGGTCATCGCCTGAATGCGGAATTTTACCTCATCAACTTTGTCGTAACTGCTTGAAATAGTAGTGGCAACGATGTCTTCAAAGTTATTCCGCACATCTTAATCCAATTTCTTCCCCAAGCCAAAAACACCACTTCTGGGATGGGAACAAAATATGAATGGGGAGGAAAAGATGGATTATTTGAAGGAAGGGCCAAGCAATTCTAAGGTTGAATTTATTTTGCATTAGTGTTAATTTCTATTAATTAAGTTTCCAAAATTTTCTTTGATCGGAATAGTTTTTGTAGCCCCAATCAAGAATTGGAAATAAATTTTCAAAATCTATATGCAGACGTCACAAAAGCTTATTTAGGAATTTCCCAACTCAAACCAGGATGCAGGTTTCGCAGGTGGAGGTAAAAATGCTTAAATCTTTGATTTCAACTCTGGCAATTTTAATTCTGTTTTTATCCATGCCAGGATGTAAAGAAGAAGTAAATTGCGAGAAACTCAAAACCAGATTGACCGAATGCATGATCACCAATTACAAGGTGATCAATAAAACAAGAAAAGTCAAAGGACGTGATTTGAGCAAAGAAAAATTTATCGAAGATCGCAATAAAGTCAGTGCAAAATATGCTGCAATCATTGATGAATATTTTTACGAAAAGTGCAAGGCAGCTTCAGGCAGAGACAGTCGCGCCAAAAAGATCAATAAATGCCTCAAAGCAAAAAAGTGTCAAGATGTCCATGGTTGCCTTAAAACAGTATTGCAATAATTCAACTGGACTTGAGTTGTTTTTATCTTTTCTGGTTTTGGCGATATTTTTGTTCTCATCAGCATCTTGCAACCAAAAAGTCGATTGTTCAAAATTGGGGGATAAAGTTTATGAATGTCGCAGCGAGTTCAAGCATAAGCTTTCTTCACCGGTGAAAAAACTCGATGAAAATAAACTCAAAAATCTGATCGAAGACAAATTGGTTACTGGTTGCAAACACAGAAATGGAAATGTTGGTGATGCAAAATTGCTCAACAGGTGTTTGGAAAAAGAAAAATGCAGCGAGTTTGTTGATTGTATATTGAATAAGTAGTTCCTGTCCCAGAATGGGTGTTTTTGGCTGGAGAAGAAATTGGATTGAGATGTGCGCAGAAACTTCGCAGATATAGACACTACTATTTCAAGAAGTAACGACAAAGCTGATGAGGTAAATTTCCGCGTTCAGGTGATGACATCCATTTTTGGGATGGGAACTAGGTAGTCGTCGGCTTAAATTTGGAATTGGTTTCAAATACTGTACCTGGTATGCATATTTACTTTTGGAAATAAAGATGAATCAAAAAAAGTATAAATGGAAGATACGCAAAAAACGGATTATTTTTATTGCTCTTCCTATAATTGCCACTTTTGTCATGAGTGTGGGGGTGTTTATCAGTCGAGCTAAAATTTCCGGTTGGCTAAGATTTTACGGCACTACCCAGTATTGCAGCAATGCTCCCGGCTCTTTCAGAATCATGGCACGTAAAGGCAAACATTCCGAGCCGGTGGACCAGCTTGAAGCCAAAGTTTACCTGTCAACACCTGATGCGGATATTTTAATAGGACAGGGCGAGAAAGTCCCTGCAGCCAGAGCGACAGCTGTCAATGTTAACTTTCCCAAGGTCAAAGACGGTAAATATGATCTCATTTGGAAAATTGATTCGGACATGGGGAAGGAAAGATGGGTTACGCCAGTAAACCTAGTAAAAAAACCCGGAGATTTAAAGCGATATCTGGAATCTGAAGCCGGCGGTGAAGATAGCAACTACGAATCCTATTCTTCCAGTCGTGCCCAAAAGGACAGCGAAGGTCTGGTTGTGAGTCTGCATCCATACAACAGTCGGGGAATTAAACCAAGAGTTCGAGATATGTTGTTCATCAAAGCACAGCATGCAGATGGAAAACCGGCTAGAATCAAGGCCAGATTGAAGTTAAAATCAGGAATCATCAGAGTTCCTACCCGGGGCAATTGTGTTCCTTTTGTTGTGAAGAAAAATTTAAATGATTGCATGGTGGAGGTTAAAGAAGGGCAAAGTCTTCCCTTTGACTTCAAAACCGATGCTCTGGGGCTTGATTCCATGAGTTTTTATGCCATGACCCACAGCGTAAGTTTTACAATTTCCTACCATCAATTGGTTGATGGCAAGCCAGAAGGACCGAAGTCGGAAATAGATTTCGAATTGGGGGCAATTGAAGATGATACGGTTATTGACTTTTTGCCTCGAATTCTCCCTGCAGATCGCAAATTCTCAGTAAAAGTCATGGGATTTGGCAGGGGACCTCTTTATCTCGATTTATATAGCGATAAAGCTTGGAAACGAGGCTATGTAATCCCTCTGCAGGATTATTATGGCCAAATTATCCTTGATACAAGCGGATTGAACGGTTTTTACAAATTGCAATATTCTCTGACTTATATGCCGATAGTAAATTTGGTTGCTAATACCACCTTTTATATCTCCAATTATCCCCAAAGTCCTGAGATTATCCATAAAATGGTTAATAAAGCAAAAGAGTTAGAGAATCTTGATCAGTATACAAATAATTATCTCAATTATATCAGCAAAAATCGTCTGGCTTGGAAACCGGGATTCAAATCAAGCAGAGATTCCCATTTTTTTGCCGGTTTGCTGGATCAATATCACTTTGCACCTCGGGTGTTGCTTGACACCAAAAACATCAATATTTCCAAGATAAGCAAGTTGCAGCGAAATGGACAATTGATAATTCTTGGAATTATGGCAATTTCCGGGGTTATATTGATTTTAATCATCTTTTTTGCCACCTTTTATTCCTTAAAGAAAAGACAGGAATCAATTGTCAAAATGGGACAAATTATCGATGAAAGTGAAGGAGACCAGGAAAATATCTGGAAAAACCTTAAAAATACTCCCGGGGAAATTGATGCCCGCAGAAAAGCCATTGCTTTTGGAGTTATCGTTGCTTTCATTGTAGGTTTTGCCATAGTGGCTTCTGTGTGGTTGATGCTCAACATCAAATGGGAAATGTAATTTAAATCTGAACTTGTTTGAATTTGACTATTTTATCATTTTAATTTTCTACATTATTAATTCGGTTAAAATATTTTTGGTAGAACTTCAGTTTTAAGGATGCAGGTTATATGAAAGCTATGATTCTTGCCGCAGGATTTGGCACCAGATTGGGTATATTGAGCAAGCAAAAACCAAAACCAATGTTGCCTCTTGGTTCAAAACCAATTATTGGCCATCTTGTTCACAAATTGTCTAATGCAGGTATCAGAGAAATTGCTGTCAATATCCATTATAAAGGTCAGGTAATTCGCGATTATTTAGGAGATGGATCCACCTGGGGAGTTCAGATCACTTATTCCGACGAAAAAGATGAAATCCTCGGAACAGGGGGCGGTGTCAAAAAGTTGGCTGGATATTTTGGCAATGATCCAGTTCTGGTTATTAACGGAAAAATAGCAACTGATATAGATTTTCAGAAAGTCATCAAATTCCATAAAAAGAAAAATAAGTTGGCAACCTTGGTACTCAAAAAAGATCCTCTGGCTTCCAAATGGGGAAGTTTTACAGTGGATTCTGGTGGTTTAATCACTGCAATGCTGGGTAAGGATCAAAATGGGAACACTGTTGGTTCAGGTCCTTGTATGTTTACGGGAATTCAAATTCTTTCACCTTTATTTATAGAGAAACTCCCTGTCGGTTATTCCTGTCTGGTCAGACAAGGATACAAACCATTTTTTAGCCGGGGTAGTAAATTTGCAGGATGTATAATACCTGAACAAACCTACTGGTGGGAACATTCCACCATTACCCGCTATTATCAAGGTTGCATGAACTTACTTAAATTCCCTGAACATCACACCAAATTAAGCAAAATCTCCGGATTGGCAGAGTTTTCCCTGCAACCAGTGGCAAAACAACTTTATCTTTCCCCGTCAATCAAAACAGACGGACAGATCACCCTGGGCGATAGAGTTATCATTGGTCATAACGCCCAGCTCCAAAACAATATCAAACTTGATAATTGCATTATCTGGCCCAACACCAAAGTATCCACCTCTCTCAGTCACCAAATAGCCTGTCCCCAAGGCATCATAGATGTAAATACCCAGGAAAAAGGTCCTTACACTGGTCCAGCAATAATAACACCCGATCCGGGTTAGGGATTTACCCCTCTCTCCCCACACTCCATTTTTTCCCAACTTTCCATTTTTTCCCAATTTTCCCCAAAAAATCATCGCCA
>JAWLEA010000156.1:0-7659 GCA_041686345.1 Polyangia bacterium
GTTATTCCGCGCATCTCAATCCAATTTCTTCACCAGTCAATAATACCACTTCTGGGATGGGAACTATCTAGTTGTTAGATTTGCATGTCAATAACCGAAAATATCTTTCAAGGAACCCTTTAATTTTAATTTGTATTTGAGTTGAATTCTGCCTTTTACAGGATCTTCATATTCATATTCATCCACATCCGGAACAAATCTTCTTATACTTGAGTCAAGGGAAATCCGATCATGAAATTTAATTTCCATGCTGCTTTCCTGTCTGTTTTTTCCCAGAAAACCAACCTCCACTTCACCTTTGAATTTTACCCTTTTAAATATTTTTTTTGATAATTTCAGTTGAAAGGAATCGCTGCCTAATTCCATTCTGAACAGATCCAGTTTGGTGATCATTTTTATAGGATTTGAAACAAGATCTGAAAGGAAATCCCCCGTAATCTGCTTGATGGGCTGATCGTATTTTTCCACGGGATTCAGGGAGGATTGAGTCATCCCTCCGGTAGTTGATATATTATTGTTGTATTCATCTCTGAATTCATCCATGGTTTTGCCGGATGCCATCAGAACAAGAAGCTGCCCCTGGCTCATTTCAGGATAGGAGGAAAGTGAAAATCTTATTTTGTCAAGGGGGCCTTTGAGGGACAATTTGATGACAATTTCATCACCTTTGTTGTTTTGAATAATATTTCTTCCTTCAAGAGCAAGAAAAGGTTTTGTGGTTTTGTCAAAATCGACCATACCTCTGTTGGTGGAAAAAGTGCCTTTGAGGAAAGGAATGTTAAAAGTTCCCTGATTTATTGAAATGGCTCCTTTGAATTCAGGTTTGGCTAATGTTCCTTTGATGTTAACCAAACCTTCCAGGGAGAGGTTGGCTATATTGTTTTTTATTTTGAAATTCCCGGAATTGTGAACGTTCAAATCAAGTTTTATTTCACCTGTCCAGGGGTAACGTTTCCATATTTTATTTGGGCTTTCCTTGAAACGTCTGATAGTGATGGCTTTTTTCACGAAATCGAACTTGCGAACATATTTTCCTGAAACAACATCAAGGCGACCACTAATTTTCATTTGGTCAGTTTCCCCTTCTATGACAAGATCAGGATTGATTTCCGCATAATATTTTTTTCTGGTTCTGAAATAGATGCCGTTTCCTTTGAGATTGAGAGAAACATGGAGGGCAGGGTACAAAGCAACTCGGCCGTTTAATTTAAAAATACCTTTTCTGAAATGACCTTTGATGTTTTTAATTTTTGCAAATTTTCGGTTCAACATGATTCGCCCTGAAGAAATTTGCAAGGAATGACGGTATCCCCTCAAGGATAGATTTACACCGTTGAATTGAAGTTCTCCTTTAATTTCTGGTTTTGCAATTTTGCCCTTAAACTTGAAGTCAACCACGACTGGACCTTTGAGTTTGTTGATATATTTTGAAAAAAATGGTTTCAGGATTGAAGAATCAACTTCTCCTCCCAAATGGATATTCATTGTTTTCGGCAGGTAATTATTGAATTTGATAAAACCACTTAACTCGGCTTTTTTGTCATGATATTCAAGTCCCAAATCTGAAAAAATAAGCTTGTTGTTATTAAAAATGAAGGTTGAGTTTTGCAAATGATGCCAATCATCATTTTTTGTTGTAGAAAAAAAAAGATTTCGGGTTCTAAGATTGCCGGCAAAAACAGGATGCTGCATAGTTCCGCTTATCTCTAAATCAGAGGCAATTTTGCCTTTAATTCTTTTAATATGTTCCGAGAACAGAGGCAGGAAGATTGCTGGAGAAACAAGGCTTGCAACTTTCAGGTTCAGTTTGCTTCTGGAAAAAGAACCTCCAACATTAATAGTAGAGTGCCCCCTTTTTAAAAGAGCTTTGTTTGCAAAGACAAACCTGCCTTTGTCATAATTAATCCTGATTGGATTTTCATTTCGAAAAACAAGCTTTTTTATATCGTCATGTTTTGTTTTGAGGCGTAACAACAATTTGTTGATTTCAATTGAAAAGGAAAAAATATTGTTATTATTGTTGATCAATAATTTTCCATTGGCTTTGCTGCTGACTATGTTGGAAGTTTTATGAGAACCCAGAGAAAAGAAATCCATCTGGTTAAAATTAATTTCCCCTGAGAATTTCCCCTTTTCCATTTTTCCTGCCAGTAAAAATCTTTCTTTCGATTTGCCTCTGACTTTTATTTTTTGATTGCTACCCTTCAGAAAAATTTCCATTTCATCTGTTATTTGCCAAGGAGATGTATTAATACGGGAAATTTTCAAATTGCCCCGGGCTGATGTAATATTTTCAAGAAAGGAGTCGAAATTGTCCAATTCAAGTTTTTTGAGAGTTAATTGAAGCGATCCGTTGATAGTTCCGGAAAATTTTATTTTTTTATGTGATTTTTTTAACTTGTAGTTTTTAAAATGAATATTTAGTCGGAAATGATTCTGATTCGGTTCCCAACTTCCATTAGCGACAATATTTTTTTTTATCAAATTGAGAGAGCCGGAGGTTATTTTTGTTTTTCGTCCCCTGAGAATAATTTTTAAATTTGCTAAAAAACTATTTTTTTTTAACCCTTTGAATGTTGCCTGCCAGCCGTTTTTACGAAAAAAAAAATTCATGGTGGACTGGAAAGAAAAATATTTATTAAAAAAATTGAGTTTTTTGGAAGTAATTGAAACTTTTTTCTGCTTTTCTTTGAAGGGTGAAAAATTATAATTGATTTTGAGTTTACCGTAACGGGTTGAGAGGATACCTTTGATTTGAATGTTATGATTTTGGTAAATGAGTCTTCCCTCGAAATTACCCTTATATAAACCTGCTTTTACTTTATCTACTTTCAAATCTCCTTTGATAATTATGCCATCCCAAGTACCCCCAACAGAACCGTCAAAACTGATTCCTTGATATAAAAGGTCTCTGATCTGGATTTTTTCATTAATTTTAGCATTTACTTGCACTTCGGGGCCATTTTTGCCGAGGATACCATTAGCATTCAATTTTGATTTCTCAGGAGAAACAACCTCAATTTCAGTTGTTATGTCTTCCGGATTATCAAGAGAAAAAGAGAGATGGCTGTGATAATTCAAGTTGAAATCACGATTGAGAAGATGAGTGTCTAAGTTGCCTTTACTTGTTAATAAATAATTGTTTTTATCTCTTTGAATAATTTTTGTATTGCCATGCAAAGCGACGTTTCCCGGACTATTTTGGGAGTATTTCAATTTGCCTTTTAGTTTTAATCCGTTTAACAGGTTGCCTTTCAGATTGAGAAAGTTTTTTTTCCCACCCAGGTTGATGCTTGCGGGCAGATCCTCCTTAAGTTTTCCTTTGATTTTTACCGGTATCTTGTAATTGGTAAGAAAAAAATTGTTGAAAGAGAGGGTCACAGGTGAAAATTGATCAAAACGAATAACAGGGTTACCTGATATTTTCACCAAAGGAAAATAATGCTTGAGAAGTGGCATAATTGACTTTAAAACCAGGTGAAATTCTTTTAATCTACCTCTGAAGAAAATAATTTCCGAATTTATTTTTGTTTTTCCAAATTTGTTGTGACTGGTAAGTACAAATTTATCCCTGAATGAATTTATGGAAAAAAACAATTTCTTGTTCAATTTTCCTGCAAGATATGGATCGAGCCTTTTCAAGGGAGAAGATAGGAATGATGAGTCAATTGCAAGTTGGAGATTGGCAAATTTTGGCAGATTAATTTTGCCTGACAACTGGGTATTGATTATTTTTTTTTCTTTAAGATGGGGTAAATCCAGATAAATTTTTCCATTAAGCAGAATTTTATCTATTCTAATTCCCTTCCTGTCAGTTGATTTTTTTTTGAAGGTTTCCATGAGTTCAGCCGGAAGCCAGTTTTGTTCATGAAGTTTAATATTGAGTGTAAAATCATCTATTTGCAATTTATCAAGATGTACAGGTGGGTTAAAAATAGAAAAAAGATCAAGGTTGAAAATATTTTTTGTAGAGGTAAATACAGGATTTTTTTCAGGGGAGAGGATGGTGATTTTTCTTATTTTACCCGAAGGAATGTCTAATTCAGATATTTGTAATTTTCCTCCAAATTTTGAATTGAACCTGGACTCTGCCAAGGAAGCAAAAAGCTCGCCCCCAAAGATGAAAACAGTGAGTATAAGGCCTGCAATCAAGGCAAAAATAGAAAGAAAAAAATATTTTTTCATAAGTTTAAGTTATCTTTTATTTATCCCTGAATGGGGTTGTTAGCTGAGAAAGAAGTATGCCTCAAATGCGCGGAAATAACACTCAGGGGTTTACAAAGCAGGTGAGGGAACTGAAAATCCCGCTATTTTTTTTGAATACAGGTTTATTCGTGAGTCTCGAAACTGTTTATTTACTATACCATCAGTTTGATAAATATCCAGTAACAGTTTTTATCACAAAGAGAACAGCCAAAAGGAGCTTCACCGATTTTTTCCTGGAGTTAAAGATAATATTTTCATTGTGTTTTTTTTGTTTAACAAGTATAAATCCCCTGTTTGTAATTCTTGAGCGATCCCATGTAAATATTGCTATATTCCGATTATTGTTAGCAAAATAGGAATTAATACAGGAATATGAAGAATAAATTAAATAAATCTTTAAATTGCTGGTCAGACTAATGGATTTATTAAACAAATACAATTTTTACAGAGAAGTTATTACTTTATTATCAATTGCTTAAACACCAAATAATGCTGAATTTGAAACTTTAAGTTTTCAAATCTGGATTTATCATTGGTTTTTGTTATAGTTGTCATTATTAACTTTGTCCCAGAATAGAGGTTTTTGTCTGTATAAGTGTTGAATTGAGATGCGCTGAGCAACTCCAAGAGGTTACTATTTCAAGAGGTCACGACAAAGCAGACCAATTCAAATTTCCTATTCAGATAGCGAGCTTTTTTTAGATATTTGGTTGAGAAAAACAAATTTATTAGAACTCACCCTTTCGAAGCAAGTATAGCATCTTCAATTATCAAGCCAATTAGGTTATTACGATCATGTTATGCTTGAAACTTTGTTACATTACGGTATAGATGTGCCAGGAGAAGACTATGAGTAAAATCAAGTGCCCATATTGTGGAAACAGCAATTCAGGACATATACCTTTTTGCAGTGAATGCGGAAAAGTCCTGCCCATGGGTGACGAACGAGAGGTAATGGCAGAAACCATTGGAGCTAATTTCGGCCTTAAATGGGTGTTGGTGGGAGCTTTTATAATTTTTGTTCTTTCAACAATTTCCATTTTTACCATCAGATATATGGGATATGATATGAATTTCATGAGACCTGAAAAAAGGGAAAGGCTCGAAGATCCAGGTATTACAGGACTTTCACCGGATGGAATTCTTGTTCCTTCAGATGAGTCAATTACCATCGGTATTAGAACCTTGGGACAAAGAAAATTTTTAGGGAACAAAGCATCAAGTGTTAAAATATGTGGTGAAATTGTTCCCGTAAAACAAAATGCAATTTCCAAGGTAAAACCTGAAAGAAAGAATATTCTTGGAATAGAAATTACCAAGTTTCAGGTTCCCAACGAAGATAGCGTTTCAATTGTTCCTCCAGATTGTGATACCAACGGTTTTAAAGATGTTGAAGTTCGCTTTGAATCAGGTCGATCTTTAATCAGGGAAGACGGTATTTATTACGCATCCATCAAAAATCCGTGGTTTTTGTTTTATACAGAGGATGGGTTGCCGGTAGTTCCAAAATTATTGGCTCATTCAGACAAGATGAAACCAATAATGCTGGCGGACAAATACCGCGACAACATCAGAGTGCCACTGAGTCACCTGGTCAAGCAATTGAGGGTTATCAAAAAAGAAAATAAAAGGATGCAAATGCTCAGTTTTGCTTTTTGGGGGTTGTTTATTTTTGAAATGTTGGCTTTCCTGATCGGGGGCATGGTTTCAGCCAAATTATCACCTGGAATAACAATCAAAGAATCATTAACTGCCGGAGTTTTTGTTGTAATTTTTCTGGTTTTGAGAAATGTATTTTTCTTTGGAGCCGGAGGTAGTTATATGGTTTTTCAATTGCTGATAATGTTCCCGGTGTACACCTCAGTTGCTGCTTTAGGTGGATATCTGGGAGAAAAATGGCAAGGTGTTCTTGCTAAATAGTTCTAAAATTAATCTTATTAGAAGATTTGTGAAACTGAAAATATAATTCAATTCAATTTCAATGTTTTTAATCCCCCTTTTTCTCAGGGAATTCCTATAAACAATCAATAATCTTTTCTTTTATAGAATTTTTGTTAATATATTTCAGAGATATATCTGGTTGTTTTCAGAACTTTTCCTGCAATCATTTTTTAAGATACGGTCGATGCAGGCAGAACTGAGATCATGATTTAGTTTTTACCCATTACCGGTATTAAGTCTGGTTCTAATTCAAATCTGGATAATTTTCAGATTATTACATTATACGGAGAAAATATGGCAACTCCAATAAAGTTAACAATTAAATTCAAAGCTGAAAATCTGCAGGAGTTTGTTGACAGATACGGAGTATATATAAGTCAGGGAGGCATGTTTGTCAGAACCAAAAAACCGCTTTCTGTAGGTACTCCCATCGATTTTGATTTTAAACTCAGAAATGGTAAATCTCTGCTTAAAGGTGGAGGTACGGTAGTATGGACTCGAGATCACGATCCGGCACGCAAAAAAGTGCCTGCAGGAATGGGCTTGCGTTATGACAATCTTGATAATAATTCCCAAAAGGCACTCAAGCAAATTCTTCAATTGAAGGTCCAAAAAGAATCTGATGTTCAGGAAAATCTGGAACCCGAAAATGACGCAGTAACTTCTCCGGGAAATCAAGAAGAAAAAACAAAGGTTGCCTCAGCTCAAGTTTTGCAGAAATTACGCGGAATATCTTCCGAAGAGGAATCTTTGGAGGAAGAAAAGGGTGAGGCTGAAGAACTATTTGATGAAGAGCCGGATCTACCTGATTTGCCCGATACTTCCAAAAACAAAAAGCCAGTGCCCACTTCAACAAGTGAAGCCAAAACCGAGCCTGTTGAGACCGATTCAGGTCATGATAAAACTCCCATTCCAAGCAAAATTCATCCTCTGATTCCCCTCGATGAAGATTCTGACAAACTTGATGAAGATTCCGGTAAATTGACTGAAGATAAATCCAAAGAAATTTCAAAAGAATCAGGCGAAGTTGATAAGAAAGTTGAAAAGACTGATATTTCCGAACCCGATAATGCCACTTCCGATTCAGATCTGGCCAGTGAAGCCAGGGAGGAATTACGTAAAACCATTGAAAAGAATGATGTTGAGCCAGTAAATGCAGAAAAAGAAGGGGAAAAGGACATTATCTCCGAACACAATGGCAACGTAGAAGATATAGTCGAAGAAATTGAAGAGGAAAACAGTTCCAACAAAGGACTTATTTTCCTCATGTTTATTTTGGTTATCTGTATTGTTGGAGCTGTTTATTACTATCTTAAGATTTACAAAAAAACAAAGAAGGGGTCAGCAACAACTTCAGTTTCCAGAAAGATCAAGCAAAAGTCAGATAAGTCTAAAAAAGCCAATATTTCTAACAAGAAAATTTCCCCAAAACCAGAAGATGCTACTGCACTGAAAGATGCTACTGCACTGAAAGATGCTACTGCACTGAAAGATGCTACTGCACTGAAAGAT
>JAWLEA010000157.1:0-7439 GCA_041686345.1 Polyangia bacterium
TTGTGGGGCTGATCCTCAATCAACAAAGCAACAGCCCAGGTGCCCTCCAGTAAAGCCAGGGATTTCTGCAGACTTTGCACCGGAGACTTACCCTGCAGCAAATTCGCCTGCATCAGGTGAGCCAGAATCTCAGAGTCGGTTTCAGAGACAAATTTGTTGCCCTGCTCCTCGAGATTGGCTTTGATTTGGGCATAATTCTCAATGATACCGTTGTGCACGATTGTTACCTGCTCATATTTATGAGGATGGGCATTTAAAGTAGAAGGTGAACCATGAGTGGCCCAGCGAGTATGGCCGATTCCGCAGTTCCCGGAAAGTGGTTGTTCCGCAACTTTTTTTCTTAAATCTGCAATTTTACCTCTGGTCTTGACCACCTTGACCTTATCTTCAGAGAAAATTGCCACTCCGGCTGAATCGTATCCCCTGTATTCCAACTTTTTAAGTCCATCCAAAATAATTTCCAGAGAATCATCTCTCCCGACGCAAGCAACTATTCCACACATAATTTACTCCTGACTAATTCCTGTCCCTAAAAGTCAAAAACACCACTTCTGGGTTGGTTACTAACAAATGACAAATATCTGATTAAAATCTTGACATCTTTTTCAGAAAAAATGAAAAGAAAACCAAATTAAAACTTTTACTGAGAATTCTGATGACAATTGACATTTTCCGAATTGCCTGACGAATTCCAATTTCAAAGGGGTTAACTTTCATGAAAATACAGGACATTCTTTCCAAATGCAAAAAAGAAAACGTCAGATACCTCAGGTTGCAATTCAGCGACATCATGGGAATGAATAAAAATGTCGAAGTTCCTGCCAGTCAGTTTAAAAAAGCTCTGGAAGGAAAGATATTTTTTGACGGTTCTTCAATTGACGGCTTTGCCAGAATTGAAGAATCGGATATGAAGTTGAAACCCGATTTGAATACTTTTAATATTCTTCCTTGGAAAAACAAAAAATACGGACAGGAAGCAAGAGTTGTCTGTGATATTTACACACCCGACGATACTCCCTTTGTGGGCTGTACCCGCTATCGCCTCCGCCAAATGCTCGAGAAGGCACAAAAAATGAATTATAGTTTGATGGTGGGTCCGGAAATTGAATTTTTTCTATTTCATCGCAATGAAAATGGTGGAATAACCACAGATACTCACGACTCCGGAGGTTATTTCGACTTGACACCCGTGGACAAGGGCGAATTCACCAGGCGAAAAATAGTTGAAGATCTGGAAAAAATGGGATTTGAAATCGAAGCCAGCCATCACGAGGTTGCCAGTGCTCAGCATGAAATAGATTTCAAGTATGAAAATGCTCTCAGTGCAGCCGATAAAATATCCACCTTTCGTTTTTTGGTAAGAAAAATCTCACTGGATCACAACCTGCACGCGACCTTCATGCCCAAACCGATTTTTGGAGAAGCAGGTTCGGGAATGCATACAAATCAATCCCTCTTTCAAGGAGATCAAAATATTTTTTATGGCCGGGACGAAAAATACGGATTAAGTAAAACAGCAATGTCTTATATGGGAGGTTTGCTCAAACACGCCAAAGCATTAACAGCGGTCACCAACCCCCTGGTCAACTCTTACAAACGACTGGTTCCAGGTTTTGAAGCACCTGTAACCATCGCCTGGGCCCAACAAAATCGCTCTCCTTTGATCAGAGTTCCCGGAAGCAGTGGTCAATCCACCAGAATTGAAATGAGAAATCCCGATCCTGCCTGCAACCCCTACCTGGCAATAGCCTGCATGCTGGCAGCCGGTCTGGATGGAATAATCAACAAAATCGACCCGGGAAAACCGGTTCAGGAAAATATTTTTGATCTGAACAAGAATTCGATACAATATGAAAAACTTCCGGCAAATCTGGAAGAAGCCATAGAGGCTCTGGTAAATTCCAAATTAATGAAAGCAGTTCTGGGAGAACATATTTTTGAAAATTATATCAGAGCAAAAAAATCTGAATGGAAAAAATATTCCTCTCAAGTGCATGATTGGGAGATCCAAAAATATCTCAATCGCTATTAATTTGCTCATAATCAATTATCGGAATGGAGACAGGATGAACAACAACTATGCTGTAAAAAGAAAAATGATGGTTGAAAATCAAATAAAACGCAGAGGCATCAGAGATCCCAAAATACTGAACGCCTTCATGAAGGTACCCCGCCATAATTTTGTTCCCGATGAATTGAAAACTCAAGCTTATGAGGATCGCCCCCTGCCCATAGGAGCCCGGCAGACAATCTCCCAACCCTACATTGTAGCTGAAATGACCAGAGCCTTGCAGTTGCAAGCAGAAGACAAAGTCCTGGAAATTGGTACGGGCTCCGGATACCAGGCAGCAATTCTGGCTCAATTAGTTGATAAAGTGTATACAATTGAAAGAATAGAATCTCTTTACCACAATGCCAAAGAAGTTTTTGCAAAATTGAATTACAACAACATTCAACCAATTTTGGCTGACGGAACCGGCGGCTGGCAAGACTTCGCTCCCTATGACGCTATTCTGGTAGCTGCAGCTTCCCCTGAAATACCCCAACCACTCGTAAAACAACTAAATAATAGTGGCAGACTTGTCATTCCAACGGGCAATCAATTTGTCCAGGAATTGGTAAAAATAACCAAAACCAATGGCAACTTGCAAACAGAAAACTTGGGCGGGTGCAGATTTGTAAAACTGGTAGGAAAACACGGCTGGCCTGAAACCTGATCGGAAAAAAAAACTAACGAAAAAAAAAACCTAACTGGGTTAAAAAAAAACCTAACTGGGTTATGTTTTTCCAAATCACGGCGGGGAAAAAATGAACCTAACGGGGTTATGTTTTCCTCCCATTCAAACCAAAAAATGAACCTAACGGGGTTATGTTTTTCTTTTTTTGGTTACAAATTTTCAGAAGGAGAAAGGTAAAAACTGTTTCAGTTCAATCAATTCAGGAGTAACCTTTACCTGGGGCACAATTATTTCAACTCCCGCCTCAACGGCTTGTTGAAATAATCTGGAATATTCGGGATCTATCTTGGAAGCTGAAGCAAAACTCGCAACATCAACCCGCTGAACCACATAAAACATGATTGCCCTGTTTCCTTGCTTTTTCAATCTAATCAACTCTTGCAAGTGCTTTTGTCCCCTTTTGGTAGCAGCATCAGGGAAACGGGCAATACCACCATCATTGTAGGTGACATTCTTAATCTCAATATAGCAATTTTCTTTCTGTGTTGAAGAAGTGTTTCTCAAAAGCAGATCCAACCGGGAATTACCGATTTTATGTTCAGGAATTATTTGATTGTAACCTGTCAACTCCTCAATCTGTTTATTTTCAATCCAATATTTGACTAATTTATTGGGCATAAGAGTGTTTAAGCCAATCCAATTCCCCTTCATTCTTATCATCTCAAAGTCGAATTTGGTTTTTCTGTTTGGATTTTGGGCTCGTGACAATCTGATCTCCGCTCCTGCTTCGAGACAGGTTTTCATTGAACCGGTGTTGTTTGTGTGAACCCTGACTATACTGTTATCTCTTAGTTTGGCCAAAATAATAAAGCGATTGGGACGAGACAAGTATTGAGCTTTAACCAGATTTGAAAATTTGTACATTAACCAATCCACAATTATGGAGTAATAATCTCTTGTTTACGAAAGAATAACTTGACTGAAACAGAAATAAAAGTTTAAAAGTTGCCCACTCTTTTAACAATAACCCCATTATGGGGAAAACATAACCCCGTTAGGGGAAAGAAAAACATTACAAAATTACAATCTTGACCAATAAACCCTTCCGAAAAAATATGAACATTTAGAAGGAACCAGCGATATTATGAAAATTCTAAAGTTTGGTGGAACTTCCATCAAAAATGCCAACTTGATAAAAAGAGTAACTCAGATTGTCTCGGCAAATGATGAAGATTGCATTGTTGTATTCAGCGCTTTTGCCACTATTACAGATCTGCTGGCTGAAACAGGTCGTAGTTTCAAATATCATAAAGAAGATACTGCCCTGCAATTATTTGATAAAATTTACACCTTTCATTTCGATCTGATAGAAGAACTCAAACTTGATAACAAACATAAAAATCAAATCATTGCAAAACTTGAGAAGTTAAAAACCCTGATTCCAGCCCTGGCTGTGCTTGGTGATTCTACGGCACGTTCGATGGATATTATTTTAGGATTTGGAGAAGATCTGTCCAGATTGCTGATATCCTACTATATGTTGGAACAGCGTTTGCCGGTAACTTGCGTAGATCCACGCACTTTCATCAAAACAGATTCAAATCATACTGCTGCCAATCTTCTCTCTGCAGAATCAACTCCTCTCATTAAAAAGATTTTTGAATCAGGAAAAAATGGGCTGACATATTATATAACCTCCGGCTTTATTGGAAAAAATAAAGATGGAGACACGACTACTCTTGGAAGGGGTGGCGGCGATTATACAGCTTCAATCCTTGCTTCTGTTTTGAATGTGCGCTGCCTTGAAATCTGGACAGACGTCAACGGAATTATGTCCTGTGATCCTCGGCTTGTTGAAAATGTTCATCCCATAAAGAAACTCACCTATTCCGAAGCTGCCGAACTTGCCTTTTTTGGAGCAAAGATCCTTCATCCAAAAACGATCAGACCAGCAGTAAAAAAAGAAATTCCGGTTTATATAAAAAACACTTTTTTCCCTGAATCAGCAGGCACCTTGGTTGGACCAATCAAAGCTCCCAAACAGAGAGTAAAAGCTGTCGCCTTTCAAAACAACATTTCCGTAATCAATATCTATTCCGATAAAATGTTTGGCACCTTTGGTTTTCTTGAGAAAATATTCAGTGTTTTCACCAAACACTGTGTCCCTGTGGATTTGATAACAACGTCAGAAGTAAATGTCAGCGTTACCATCGACAGTAATCAGGATACAGACGACTTACTCAAGGAACTCTCTGGTTTTTCAGAAGTTACTTTGGAAACTGGCAAAGCAATGATTTCAGTAGTTGGTGAAGGTCTCAAAAATACTTCCGGAATTTCCGCCAGATTTTTCGGAGTTCTTAAGGGTATAAACGTACTAATGGTCAGTGTGGGAGCATCAGAAGTTAATTTAAGCATTATCGTAGACGAAAAAGATATGGTGAAGGCAGTAAGACTTCTGCACGGAGAATTCTTTCCACCCCTGTCTTAATAAATGGATTACGAGGGAATTTATGCAAAAAATATTTAATGTTGATATCAATTATCTGGTAGAGAAATATGGCACTCCTCTTTATGTTTATGATAAGAATACAATCATTGAAAATTATCAGAAACTAAAAACCTCCTTCCGGAAATATTATCCCCAAACAGATGTGCACTACGCCGTAAAAGCCAACACCAATCTGGCTATCCTGAAAATTCTCGAAAAAGAAGGAGCCTGCGTTGACTGTTCCTCACCCTTTGAGCTGCTGGTCTCTGAAAAAGCAGGGTTCACTTCGGATAAGATCATGTATACCGGCAACTATGAAAGCATTTCCGACTTGGAGGCTGCCGTAAGTAGCAAAGCCACCATCAATCTTGACGATATTTCTTCTTTGAATCGCCTGCTTTCTTTCCACCTGCCTGAAAGAATCTCATTCAGAATCAACCCGGGCATTGGACGAGGTGGTTTTGAAGGAATAGTCACCGGAGGCACCGATGCTAAATTCGGCGTTCCCTATGAAGAAGCCAGCAAAGCCTATAAACTCGCTCAACAAAGTGGCATCAAAAAATTTGGCATCCACATGATGACAGGCTCTAACAACCTCGAGCCCTATTACTTTGCTGAAATAGTAGACAAATTGCTCACTATTGCCGGAAAAGTTTTTGCACAACTGGGAACTCAACCTGAATATGTAGATATTGGTGGGGGTTTTGGCGTCCCTTATCAGGATGAAGAAGCACCACTTAACCTCGAGCTTACAGCTCAATTGGTAGCCGAAGAATTTAAAGAAAAGTGCAAAAAATACAATTTGGGCAATCCACGTCTCAAAATCGAACCGGGAAGATATATTGCAGCCAATGCCGGCTATCTGCTTTCCAAAGTTACCGGCACCAAATCAAGCTATAAAAATTTCGTCGGTATCGATTCCGGCATGAATACCCTCTTGCGCCCCGCACTTTACGGAGCTTCCCACCAACATTTCATCCTCGGAAAAGATACTCCAACTGAACCGGTAAACCTTTGCGGCCGTATCTGTGAAAACAGCGATATCTTCGCCAAACACATCTATCTTCCCAAAGTTGAGCCGGGAGACATTGTCATCACCAAAGACGCAGGAGCTTACGGCTACGCCATGGCATCAAACTACAACGGCAGACTCAGACCTGCCGAAATCCTTCTTGACCAAGACCAAGACATACTAATCCGTAAAAGAGAAACTCTCCAAACCCTTTTCAACCTCTACCCCAAAAATTAATTTCACCCCGAATTTCCGAATTTCACCCCAACGGGGTTATGTTTTTTTTTTGCACCCCAACGCGATTATATTTTTTTGGGGGTTTATTTCTTATGGGATAGAAACTAATTATAACGATCATGAATAGTCTGTATGTTCACGACATCACGACATTTTGCTTCCCCGCTGTCAACTCCATTTTACCTGAGATTTATTCTCTCTCGAAATACTAAGGACTGGCCGCTACCTTTGCTCCATGGAAATGAACCATTCCGTAGGTACCAACCGGAAAAATCACATCCCGCCGACCGCTCTTCCACAGCTTATATTTCTCTTCATATTGATCCCGAAATTGCTTATATTTGCTCTTTTCATGGATCAGAACTTCTCTGCTTCGTCCTGAAACCTTGGGATTCAACTCGCCACTCTCAGCCTCCTTTCTCGGACTGGAAAATGGTGATACTGCCTTTAATTTCCTCCTGCCCATGAAACGATCCGCACCAACCTTGTCAATTAGCTTGTCTTCCTCTTCTCTCACAGCTATCCGCAAATCGTGGATAAATTCCTTTTTTCCTTTTTCCTGCAAACAAAAAGAAGGCACCTGCAGGCGCAGTTTTACCTTGGCAGGCATGCGTCCTTCTTTGGAAAAATAGCCAGCAGGTCTGCGAATAGTTTTTGTCTTTCCCTTCATATCACCTGGGCGGGAACGAGCTCCCGGAAAAGCTTCAAGATGAGAAACCAAAAAAGCAGAAGAAGGATTGAGATAAATATATTTGAAGGTTTTCTCTATAGTTTCCATGTGTTCCGGTATGCGCACTACTCCGGGATCAGAAGAATTCCAGAAATTTTCTTTTCTTCCCAGTTTCACATTCATGCACTTGGCGATATTGCGGTTGAGATCAGCCAGGAAAGCAGGATAACGTCCCTGAGTATCGGTAATGAGCAGGTGATAGTGATTGGTCATGAAAATATAGGCATGTACCAGAATTTCATGTTTTTCCGCTGCAGCTCCCAGACAATACTCGCAGACTTGCCGGGTAAACTT
>JAWLEA010000025.1:0-31409 GCA_041686345.1 Polyangia bacterium
GATTCAATTAGTTTCCATCCCAGAAGTGGTGTTTTTGGCTGGATAAGAAATTTTTCTCAGATGCGCGGAGTAACTTCGCCGACATAGTTGATACTATTTCAAGCAGTTACGACAAAGCAGATGAGGTGAAATTCCGCATTTAGACGATGACCTTCCTTTTTGGGATGGGAACTAGTTAATAAGAGGATAACTTTAATTTTAGTCAGGTATTCACGGTTTCAACAGGACTTTTCCCTGAGAACGTTTTTCAAGATAAAAATCAATAGCTTCGTTGATTTTATTGAGGGGGTAAACACCAATTACATTCGTACTGAGTTCTTTGTTTAATCGAAGTTGAATTTGAAATAACTCTTTTAACAATTGAAACATATTTTTATTTTTGAGCCAGAATTGAAGCCAGAATCCTTCAATTTCAAGTTTGGAAAATATCAGGCGTGAAATATCAAGTTTAATTTCAGAATTGGCTAGAGCTCCAAAAACATAGATTTTGCTTTTTTCGGCCAGATTATTGATGACTGTTTCAGTTTGTTTACCTCCAACGCAGTCAAGGAATGCCGCCTTGCCTGTGTTTTTCAGTTTTGTGCCGATCTGCTCGGAAAAATTGCTGTTGGCAGTATTGATAATATTGGAGGGTGAGATTATATCTGTAGGCAAAAAATCGGATTTTCCCGAAGTCAGAGCGATAGGTTTCAAGTTATGGTAATTAGCCAGTTTAATCAACATTTTACCTATGGAACTTGAAGCTGCACTGATGATAACATTTTCAAATTTGTTTTTTCTGACAGTATTGATCAGAGCCCAGGCGGACAGAGGATTGACCAGCAGGGAAGCTCCCTGAAAAGTTGATATTCCAGGGAGAAGAGGAACACATTTGTCAATTTTTGCCAGCATATATTGAGCCCAGGTTCCATTAAATAATGGAGCGGGTGAACAAGCAACCCTTCTTCCTTTTAAAAATTTTGAGCCCATAAAATTTCCAGTAGATACAATAGTTCCAGCTCCTTCAAAACCAGGTACAATTGGATATCTGGTTTTTTTGCCATATTTTCCCTTGATGAAAACCAGATCAGATGGATTTATGGGAGCATAATCAATCTTGACAAGAACTTCACTCTTTTTGGGCACGGGAACTTGTAAAGAAGATTCTCTGATTGTAATTTTGTTATTATTGGAATCAACGCAAATACCCTTCATTAAGTTCGGAAGATTAAAGTCATGCTTTTTCAATTTTGGTCATTTCTCCTTGATCCAACCAGATTAAAGAACAATGAGCACAGGAATCAATCACTACTCTACCAGGACCATAATAGGGATGAGTTTCCATTTTCTGTTTGCATTTGGGGCAATGGGTAGTTCTTTTCAGATCTTTTTGATCAATTTTTTGCAGATGCTCCATTGGTTTTCCAGAATATTGAGCTCTTCTCTTATCAATTACAATTATAAAACTTTTTCTGGGAAGCAGCATTCCTTGACAATTATTACAAAAGGCCACTTCTTCTCCCTCTATATTGGCTTCGACCAAATTTTTTCGGCAGATAGGGCATTTCATTAATTTTTCATCACCAATTATTTCAACCTTATCTTTATTGTTGTTTTCTGGAAAATGAAAAGTCTGACAATATTCGCAATAAAGATAATTTTTTCCTGGAGATTTGACCATGGGAGCTCCACAGCTTTCACATGCAATTCTTTTCATATTTGTATTCTCTTTCTATTCTATCCCAGAATTCAAGATTATGGGGATATATAAGCTTTTTCCTGCCAAGATCAAATAATTGCTCAATTAAAAATTTATTTGTATCGGATAGTTGATGGTTATTGGCAACCTTGCAGGCAAAATTAAAATGTTTGAGACAAAAATATTTGCTGTTTTTGCACTGCAATACAAAAGAGTTGAGGATTATTTGATAATTCTCGTGTTTTAACCATCGATTCCAAAATATTGAATCACAATTACTAAAATTGCTGGATGGAGGCAATAAATCGGAATTGAAGCAAATACTGAAAGAAAAAAGAAAATCGGTATAAGTGAAGGAGTTTGATTTTACTTTTTTCCAGAAATTTTGCCATCTAACCAAACAACTAATACTGAAAGGACCTTTTAAAATTTTTTCTCCGGTCAGGGAGATCATATAGGTGTTATCCTTGAAATCAACAAGATCAGACCTAATCAATTTTTGCAAATAAAGATTAACAGATAAGAATTTTTTTTCAAAAAAATCGAGAGACATAATTTGTCTGGAAAGATTTTCCCAGGAGGATTTATAGTTGTTTTTCAACCAGGAAAGCAGAAAAATTGAAAAAATATCAAAGATGGGCAGTTCAGGTGATCGTTTGGGAACCTCTTCCTCTTTATGAAGTATATAAGTTAATCCGGTTTTTGAACCACGTCCGCACCTGCCGCTTATCTGTTCAATTTCCATCTGATTCAGCCTTTTTCTGCCGGGAAGTTTTATATCCCTGATAATAACGTGTGAAAAAGGAAGATCCATGCCCGTGGTCAGGGCGGTTGTAGAAACAATACATCTGAGCTTGTGTTTTGCCAATGCATCAAGAATTTTCTGTTTGTCAGAATCACTTATAGTGGAATTAAAAGGACTGCAAAATTTCTCTTTACCTGTACCAGAAAGATCCAGATTTAATTTTTTCGATAATGAATTTGTAGATTTTACAGTTGAGACAAAAATTAAAATGAGATTTTCCCTGTTTTCTTCAAGAATTTCTTTAACCAATTTTTTTATAAAATTGTAATTTTTATGATTTGGTAGATATTTCAAGTAGTTGTGGCTAATTTGATCTATTAGTATTTTCTCAACCGGGTTGATCAAAGAAGAAAAAAATAAAGGTATTTTATACCCACTGAGAATAAGTCGACAGTGTTTATGAATTGCAAAATAAGCTATCGCTTTAATCAGGGTAATATTTCGATGGGAATGAGTGATCATTTGAGCTTCATCAAAACAAAGGAGGTCTGTTTTGATGAAGCTGATGTGATTGTAATAAAGATATTCATACGTAGTAAAAATCAGACTATTTGTTCTATTTTGAAAAGAAGAGGGAGGATCTCCCCCAAGCAGGATATCCATTTCAAATTCACCAGCATAATTTTTAATGACCTCATAATGTTTCTGTATTTGTTTAAACTTTTCATTTACCAATTGCCGATAAGGAAGGGCAATCACAACTGGTCTGTTTTCTGAAAGATAATAAAGAGCAGCACCATAGATTACAACTGTTTTTCCCCAAGCTGGAGGAGCATCAAGAAGTAAATTTTTACGTTGATAGATTATTTTTTCGAGAGCCTTTTCCTGATTTGATTTGAGAGGATTTTGATTTGTGAATATTTGAAGAATTTTGTGAAAATTTATCACTTTTGAAAGCTGTTTTTTTAGTTCCCATCCCAGAAGTGGTGTTTTTTGCTGAATGAGAAGTTTGCCTCAGATGCGCGGAATAACTTCGCAGATATAGCCACTACTATTTCAAGCAGTTATGACAAAGCAGATGAGGTAAAATTCCGCATTCAGACGATGACATCCATTTTTGGGATGGGAACTATTTAATGTTACTTATAGTGTAAAATCCTTTAAAGGTAACTTTTCTGCCTTTACCAAGATCAAGGGGAACCAGAAAACCTTCTTTTTCTCCTGCAACACTCTTGATTTTCAAATTAAGGTGTTTTTTGGAAAGTAAGTTCATGAAAAGATTTTCTTTAAAATATGAAACAGTTTTATAAGAATTACCCTTCTTGCAGGTTTTGTGAATTGTTTCCTGGATATTTCCCTCGGTTGATTTTTTTTGAAAAGCTAACTTAAGATAGGAATGTTTTTGTCCTCTTTTTTTTAGAATTTTTCCCTGGTAACAGATAATATGATTTTTAGTTTTTGGAGGAGAATTAACAGTAACAAGTATTTTACATTTACCCCTTTTTGTTTTTACAGATTTAAATTCAAGTTCTCCACAGGCTTTTACCTTTTTGTTTTTTATAGAGTTTTGAACGACTGTTAAATTGGTGGTAACTGGGAGATTATATTTGATTCCCCCTGTAATAGTTTTCATATTCAAATTCAGATTAATTGTGTAAATACCACATTTTCTCTTAAGATTAAGAGCTTTTTTTAAAAATTTTTTCTTTTTAAATTTGGTTCTTTTGAGAGCTTTAATTGTTTTATTGATTAATTTTGAGCCCTTGGAATATTTCATTTCTTTTTGGCATTCATCAGCGGATAATTGAATTAGATTGATTAAGCAATTAGAATATTCTTTTCTAATTTCACCTTTATCAGGCATTTTTTTACGAAAAAGATAAACTTTTTTCAAGGTTTGAATGCTATTATCTTTTTTGCACTTGTCCATCAAGGTACCCCAATGATTTTTCAGACAACTTTTCTGAATTTTTGGTAGTTTTCCCACTGTTTTGTTTTTTGTTTTCAGGTATTTTAAAAAACCTGACAAGTCATTCAATAAATCAGAATCTTTTTTGCAATTTTTTCTAAAATGTTTCTGTAAAGAATTAAAACATTTTTTCTGCTGATTTTTGATCATTCTTTTGGTTATCTTTGAAGCAGTATACTTGGCTTTTTCTGAAATTTTTTCAAAAGTGCTGTAAATTTTAAAATCATTGTTTTTATAGCATTGTTTCCTGGTTTGTACTGACCACCTTTTATAACAAAATTTAAGATAACTGCGCCATTTTCTATTCAATGAATGCTTGGGATGATTTTTACGCAAATCCATTGCAGCATTAATAATTCTGTTAATACCCCGGTCAAATTGAGAATTTTTACATTCTTTAATTCCTTGTTGCAGTGAATTTTTAATAATTTTGATGTTTCCTTCAGATTTGACGGGAAAAGTCAAAATGCTAATAAATAAAAGAATGTAAATAAAATCAAAAATTTTCATAATTAACCTCTTTGGGAAAACCAAGAACAATAAACTTTCTTGAATTCAAGCAGAAAAATATACATTTGGCAAGACGTTTACTGTCAAAATATATTCATTTCAACGATATTTTCCCCAACCGGGTTGGGGGATTAACTAAATTAGTTAGTTCCCATCCCAGAAGTGGTGTTTTTTGGCTGGGGAAGAAATTGGATTGAGATGCGCGGAATAACTTCGCAGACATAGTTGCCACTATTTCAAGAAGTTATGACAAAGCAGATTAATTCAATTTCTGTCACCAGACGATGATATCCATTTTTGGGATGGGAACTAGTTATGGTGGGATTGGGTAACCTGATTGGGTTAATATTTGGCAACTTTGTTGATTCTGGCAGAACTTGGAAATTTCATATTAAACTTTTTATAGTGTTTACGTTTAATTTCGTAAACAAAATTATCAAGTTGCTCTTCGGACATCGGTTCTCCATTAAGGGAAACAGTCAAGGAAGGTAAACCTGTTTCCTGGTTTACATGAAAAAATTGAGCTTGGGCAACTTTATTGGGCATGCATTCCAGAGGTCCTACACTAACAACTCCTTCGATTAAATTTTCTTTATATTCATGTACTGGAACGCCCAAAGTCAATATTGCTTCTCCAACCAAATTAGAATTTATATATTTATTAGCTGATTTAACTGCATGATGAGGTTTTGTTTTGTTTTTCCATCCCATTATATTTTTAGCTATTTTGTAGAATTTTGTGGAAACAGCGTTTTGAATGAAGGTAGAAATTGATCTGGAAATAAAACTGTCTACTTCAGGGAACCTGCCTTTTCTAATTTCTATTTCGTTTATATAATCAGTATATTCCATCCATTCAAAAAATGGAGCAAGTTTTGTTTTCAAACCTCTTTTTTCCAATTTTCTTATGATAGAATCATTAGAAAAAGGATCCAGTCGTACATAAATTTCTCCAACAATTGCAACTGTTGGGGGATTTTTATTTTCATCTTTTATTTTTTTAAATTCTTTCAAAGCATTTTCTAAAATACTCTTTAAGCCAAAAAGGTTGGACATGGTTTCAAGTAATGAAGAACCAATATTGGGAGCGGGTGTAGATTCAAGATGCTTTATTGCAATTTTTTGCCATTTTTTAAAAATTTTATCAGCCTTCCCTGGTATTTTTTCTATTGGTCTGCTGTCTAAAAGGGCATCAAACAAGATGTCACCAAAAATAAAGCTACAAAGAGCCTTTATAGCCAAGCTCTTTGATATGCCAGCAAAATAATCGCTGTCGGGTTGAGATACTATATTTACTTGTTCTGATAATCCCAGTTTCTTTATTACAATTTTGTGGAAATTGTTATACATGCCAAAACGACAGGGCCCATTGGCTGTAGGCATGAAGAAGGAAAATCGTTCTTCGGGTTTTGCTTTTTTCAATCTTTTCAGTAAACTGCCAAGGGTTACCGTAGCGGGCAAGCATTCTTTTCCTGAACTATATTTTCTTCCAAGGTTGAGATCTTCTCGATCGGGCATAGGAAGGGATTCAGCTCTAAACCCATCTCCTCTTAAAACAGCAGATATAATTGGTGCATTTTCCCCCATTTTAGGAAAAAGCAAGATGTCTCTATTATTATTAGTATCTCTTAATGTTGGTTTATCCAATTCTATGAATTTAAATTGTTGTTGTTTTCTTGTCCTGGATTTTTCCCCATTTTTTAAATCGGAATCAACACAATAAAGAAATGCTTCCAATCTGGTTTTGGTACCTGCATCACCAGAGTGGCCATCTGTTTCAATGATCCCAAAAGGCTTTCCTTCCATTATATAAGAATAAAAGTGAAGATTGAAGCTATCTGGACCACAGGAATAATTACTACAAAAGACACTGTAATGTTTAGAAGTTTTCCTGATTTTGTGAGCAGCTCTCAAATTAGTCTGGCTATATCCCCAATAGACGTCATTATAAATAGGAGCTTCTTCTTTCTTTACAGGATAACATTCAACAGGTATCGAAATAGTACCCAATTCTCTTAATAAAGAAGGGACATTGGAGTTCAAGACTTTATTATGAATGGTGTAACTTCTGCCCAGAACAACTATGACAGGCAGGTTGCTTTTTTCAGCAAAATTAATAGCTCTCAGGCCAATTAGTTTTAATTTTTTATCAAATTCATGTTGAGCTCTTAAAGCCGAATTGAATGCTTTTTCTTGAACTTCGGGGTTGGATATTTCAAAACTTTTATTCAATCTGTTTATACTTTTTATAAAAAGTTCAGATTGATAATTGTCAATACCCATATCAATAACAGGGGTGTGAAATTTTACACCTTTATCTTTTAATTTCAAGGTCTTATAGTAGATATTTGAACTTGCTTGAGATAATGGACATATGGTCGAATAGGGTTCATTTTCAACTCTTTCTATGTCTCGTATCATTGGCAAAAAAAGATGATCTGGTTTTTTATCGATCAAGCCAGCCAAAACACCGCCGTAAATTGACATAGGTGCACACATGGGTACATTATTTTCTTCAATACCGCGTTTTAAGAATTTTTTTCCTGCTGAATGAATTATTTCAAGATCAAAACCAATTTCCTTTATATAGGTAGCAAAAAAAGGAAACATATTTTTTAGAATAAATTCATCAGTTATGCCAACAACCGGGTTGTTGTTCCTTTTGGATACAGAGGCTATGAATTTATCCATCAGTTGTTGTCTTTCCCTGAATGGATCTGGAGCATTATCAGGTAGTTTATTAACAATTCCCGAGCTTGATTTTTCGTAAAGAGAGCAACTTCCACCCCATAAGAAAGTCTTTGTTTTCCCCAAAACTTTAACTTTAAGACGATCAATTTTACACTTGTTGCCACTTCCTCCACATCCTTGATTTGATTTACAGGTAAAGGTGTCTTTACTGATTATTGAGGAAGCTAAAAATACTTCTGGATCCAGAATCTTTTTTTGATTGATGTTTAAATTAGTATCAACCAGCAGACAAATTCCAAGAGCTCCTGTTAATCCAGGATCAGGCGGGATAATGACTTCTCTACCTGTTTGACGAACAACAGCTGCAGCCAAAGCATCGGCTGAAAATGGCATTCCTTGACAAAAGATTTTATTTCCAACTGAGCGTGAGCCTTTTACTCGGTTCAAATAATTTTTAATGATTGAATCGTAGATTCCCGCAATGACAGTTTTGCTTTGCTCTCCTGAAGATAGAGCCTGATCTATAATTTCAGCCATAAAGACACTGCAATGTTGACCTAAAGATATTCCTTCAGAGGCATTAATTCCTTTTTTTCCAAGATCAACAACGTCCTTAACATTTTCAAATTTTGATCCCTGTTCTTCTATAAAAGAACCTGTTCCGGCACTGCAGGCCTCATTCATGGCTGAATCATAAATTTCTCCCTCCGCCAGTCTTATATACTTGGCATCCTGCCCGCCGATTTCAAAAATAGTATCAACTTCCGGGTCATAGTGGAGGGCACCTTTAGCATGAGCTGCTATTTCGTTGAGAATAAAGATCTTTTTATCTCCATAGCAGGTTTTCAGCATTGAACCCACTATTTCCCTCCCGCTTCCAGTAGTGCCAAATGCGACAATTTCATGATTTAAATGATTATTTTGAAAAAAATTGCTTAAGAGATTTTTCGCAGCTTCTACTGGATTTCCACTGGTACGAACATATCCATTCCATAATATTTCATGATTTTCTAAATCAAGAGCCAAAGCCTTTGAACCAGTAGAGCCCATATCAAATCCAAAAATTATTTTTTTTGATTTTTCAATATTTTTCTTGGATTTTGGGGGAGATATTCTGATTATTTTATCAAGATAGTTTTTGAGAGGAGGGATAGTCTCAAATTGTTTTTCTGAAGATTTTCTGATTAGTTCAACAGCAGAAGATTTATATTCAACAGGTAAAGTTAAATTTAAACTATAGGCCTCAAAAGCTGCTCCAATGGCTTCATAAAAAAGGAATTCATCTTTTTCCCAGTTTAAATCCACAAAATTCATCTTCTTTTCTTCACAAAAAGAATGTATATGTTTTTTTACACGTTTTGATCTGCTGACTCCACCAATAAGATATACATTTTCAGGAGATATTCCGGGTTTTATGAGGATTTCCACATTTTCAGATACTGCATCAAATAAACCGGCTAAAATCCTATTTTTATCAATACCTTTATTTGCCAGATGGGTCATATCTGTTTTGAGAATCACTGGACACCTACCTGACAGGGGTGCTGGATTATCAATGTTTCTGGCAAGGAGATCTGATTTTTCGATTGTAGTATCGAATCTTTGTACTAATTGTCTGAGAAAGTTTCCGGTTCCCTGACTGCAGCGGTCGTTCTGTCTGTAAATTGTTTTTTCCAAATCATGAATTTCAAGAACTGAAAAACCGTGAGCTCCAATATTTACCAAGGTACATGGAATTTGTTCAGGATGCAGAAAATGAAAGCCTTGAACCATTGCTTTTGGAGTGGGAACTTGTTTAAAACGTAAAAGTTTGCTCATTCTTCCTGTACAGGCGGCGCCGGCAAAACTATCAATCTTCAATTGTTCCAAATATTTTTTTAGATATTTTTCAGGATTATTGTAATGTTCGATAATTGTACTGTCAGTCCATTTTAGTTTATTTTTTTCAATATTCAGAACAACTAATTTAATTGTTTCAGCACCAACGTCTATTCCTAAATATTTGTTTTTATTTCTAAACATAATTTCACCTTTGTTGATTTAAAAAAAGTAATTAAACTAGACTCATTTATCAGTTTTTATGAAAAGTTGTCAACTTTTTATTTGTTTTTGGACCATTTGAGAAAGAACAACGGAGTTAAGGAAAAGCAACCGGGTTGGGGAATGGTTAATTTACAATTTTATTTTGGTTGAATTTTTTTTGGATGTGGGTAAAAAAAGTAAAAATAAATTTTGCAAAATTTGGTTAGAGATTATGGTAAGGACAAAACAATGAAAAAAATAAATCAGGTGGAGATGAGAGCTTGGCCTCTTCGGGTACCTGCTTCCTCTTACAAATTGATAGAAGAAACTGAAAAACTTAAGAAAAAACAATTGGAAGAATTGAAAAAAGTCAAGGTGATCCAGATGCAGGCAGAAAAAGATGGATATCGCCAAGGACTTAAAAGGGGAATTGAAGAAGTTTTGGTCAAGTTCAGGAACAAACTTGAAAAAATGGACACAGAAATTGTTACATTGAAAGAAGAGCTTTTACAGCAACTTCCTCAACTTGCTTCTGGTTTTTGCAGAAAGGTTCTGCAAAACGAAATTGAGTCAAAACCTGAAAAAATCAAAGAAATAGCAACCGGGTTAATTAAAAAAATAAATTTAAGCCAAACAGTCATCTTTTATTACAATTTTGAAGATTCTGAATATATAAATGAGTTTATCTGTGATCTGAGAAAAAAATATCCTGAAAGTACTTTTCACAAAAATGAAAGCTCAGATCTGGAACCGGGTGAATTGGTGCTTGAGTCAGGAAACTTGACGATTGATGGACGATTCGAAACTTTTCAAAAATCATTTTTAGACCATCTGAAAAAAGGAAATTGAGATTTGGATAAAATTAAGAGCTTTTTCAATGATTCACTGGGTAAAGTTGAACAGTACGATCCTGGTTTTGTTGAAGGAACAATTAAAGAAGTCAAAGGTATACTGGTCAAAGCGGTTTTACCCGGTTCTGGTATAGGTGATCTGGTAACTATCAGTTCCGCCACCAAAAAAATCAGGGCTGAAGTAGTTGGTTTTGAGGATGATGAGGTTTTAATGGCTCCCCTGGATCGAATGGAGGGGATCAATTCAAACTGGAAAGTAAAAAGTGAAGGAGGAGCAATTAAAATTCCAGTTGGGATGGATTTGAAAACAAGAATTCTGGATGGTCTTGGCAGACCGATTGATGGAAAAGCTCCAATAAAACATGACCAACTGCGTTCAATTTACAATCAAGCACCTCATCCTTTGGAGAGACCACTGATCCAAGAGCCTTTAGTTACCGGGATCAGAGCTGTTGATGGTTTTTTGACTCTGGGTCTTGGACAACGCGCAGGTTTATTTGCTGGAAGTGGAGTTGGAAAATCATTTTTGATGGGAATTCTTGCTCGTCGCAGTATGGCAGATGTTAATGTTGTCTGTCTGGTTGGAGAAAGAGGCAGAGAAGTAAGGGAGTTCATAACCAACTCCCTTGGGGAGGAAGGACTGAATAGATCAGTAATAGTTGCTGCAACCAGCGATAAATCCTCTCTGGTCAGATCCCATGCGCCCCGCACAGCAACTACTATTGCAGAATATTTCAGAGATCAAGGACTCAAAGTTCTGTTACTGGTTGATTCTCTCACCCGTTTTGCTCGTGCCACCAGAGAAACAGCTTTATCTCTGGGAGAGCCACCTGCTCGCCGAGGTTATCCCCCTTCAATTTTTGCAAAATTGCCGGCACTTTTGGAAAGAACGGGAACCAGTGCAAAAGGTTCTATCACTGCAATATATACGGTACTTGTGGAGGGTAGTGATATGGAAGAACCCATAGCCGATGAGGTGCGTGGAATTGTGGACGGCCACATAGTGTTGTCACGAGAACTGGCAGTACTGGGTCATTATCCGGCCATCAGCATTTCTCAATCAATTTCGAGGTTGATGACTTCTATTACCGAAAAAGAACATCAGGATAGTGCTCGTAAAATAAGTTCTTTAATTGGAGTTCTTGAACAAAATAATGCCCTGATTAAAGCAGGTGCTTATGAAAAAGGCAATGATCCAACAATAGACCAGGCTTTGCAAGTGCGTAAGCAGATAGAACAATTTTTAATTCAAGGAGATTCTTTTTCCCCTTTTGCCAATACTGTTGAGCAGTTGGAAAAGATTGTAGAAAGTGCGGTCAAATCCTGACAAAAGCCAGAAATAAAGTATGAAAAGCTGCAGTCAATGCACAAAAAACTCTGAAAACAAAGATTCCCTGATGTTTGAAAAAGGTAACTCTGTACTGTTGATCTCCATCAATACAATCAAGGCAGCAGGTACATTGCAACCCGGGTTTTATCGTTTTATTATTGCTTTTTAAAGCTCCATAACGACACAATCTGGATTTATCAGAGTTTTTATTGCTGGTTTTGCTATTTTTCCCCCTTTTTATCCTGAAAAGAGAAAAACGAGAAACTTGGGTTGCTATGAATCCCACTGGACAAAAACTGCTGCAATGCACAGCATATCCGGTTTTTTTGCTTAAAATTCCTCCAGTTACTACAAGTACCCAGACAAGGGCAAAACTTATAATCACACTTGCTTTGAGGCTGAGTACATCCAACAAATACAATTGAAGCAGTATTATAAAAGTTAGAAAGATCAATATTTTCCCAACCAAAAAAATTGATTGAGGAGAATGGACTTTTTTCTTGTTGTTGCCAAGTTGATAATCCCAGATTCCCAGGGGGCAGATATGACTGCACCAGACAGGACCGGTTATAATGATGGATATAATAAAAATAAATAAATAGATATACCCGGTATGGTTCAAAAAAGGTCTGATGATCTGCAAAGCCGGATAAGGAATAAAAATATTTCCGTTTTTGAGAAACTGGGAGGAGTAGAATATTCCCAGAATCAATTGTCCAAAAAAGGCCAGGGAAAGAATATACCAGAAAATATTTTTCTTTCTCAATTCAGGATTTTTCTGGGAGAGAAAAAGGGTAAATGTCAAACTGTATAGAGCCAGGAATGGAATCGTAAACAGATAGGTGAAGTTGCCAAAATGACTGAAGATTAAAGCATTTTTACCATAAATAGCTCCGAGGATAAGCAAAGGGAAAACCAGAGAAAAATTTAGCAGCAAATGAAAACGATTTTTGATTAATTCAGCCATATTTTAATACAATTTCTTCAGTTTGGTTTTGTAATAATAGTGGTAAAGAATTTTTTTAAAGGATTGGCCTTTTTTGGCACGATTTATAGCTCCCCATTGACTCATGCCTACACCATGACCAAAACCACCTCCTCTGAAAGTAAAACCGGTTTTGGTCTTATTAACTGTAAAAAGAGATGAATAGAGATTATCCAAAGCTCTGCGAATTTTCAACTCTCCTTTAATAATTATGGAATTTCTGCGTGAAGAAAATTGGATAGCAACAGCTCTACCCGAAACACCTCGCTTGATTATATTGATCTTTTCAAGATAACCTTTAAGCCCGTATTTTTTTAATAAGCGTGAAATATGATTACGGCTGAAGGTTTTTTTCCAACGAAAATATTTGTTTCCCTTTTTACAATAACTGAAAGTTTTATTGGAAAGAAAAGAATCGATATTTTTACCAGTTATTTTGGTGAAAGAATTACCGTCGGTTCGTCCCCGCAAATAGGAACGGGGTTGGCCTCCCCAGACCAACTCATTGTTTTCTCCATGACCTCCGCTGGAAGAGTGATAAACAGTGTCTGCAGGCAATCCCTTTTTGTTGAAAAGAACCTGTCCCCTGGTTTTTTTTACCGCCTTGGTTGTGCGTTTGTAAACTTTGTCCAGTCCGCGATAGACTTGACAGTGGATTTCTGAACAGAGATGGAAAGGATCTGCCATATGTCGGGAACCCATTTTGGAAAGAACCTGTCCCCGAGCTGCCACGGCTTGGGCTTTCAAGGCTTCCATTGGAGCCGAAGGAAAGAGTTCTGAAGGTAGAATTCCGGCGAGATAGGTTTCAATGGGCATTTCATTAACAACGGTAATTTTACCGTCCTTGCCAATGACTATGTATATATTTCCAGGATATGATTTGGTTTTTCCTTTGATTTTCAATTTGATGGTTTTGTTATTTCTAGCTTTGAATTTATAGATACCAGTTCCGTTGAGAGATATTTTGCGGTTGTTGGAAACTTCGATATTACCATGGGGCAGGTTGATAATTTCAGAATGAATATAAGCACGTGGATAAATTTTTGCATAGCCTTCAAGTTTAGCTTTGGCACTTTTGTAATCAGGAAAAGGCCCTACTGAAAACAAAGTTTTTCTGGTATCAAGAATTTTTCCTCCGAGAGAGATCAAAAAACCCTGTTCTTTCAACTTGATCTTGTGTTTATCCAAAGCTTTCTTTTTTCGATTGATCAGTTTAATGCTTTTTGAAGGAATTTCCTGCAAAGATATCCAATAGGAGAGATCTGCCTTTTTTCCTTGGATCAGTTTTATTTTAAGGTTGTTCAATCCTTTGATTTTCAACTTGGTTTTGTTGCCCGGATAGATGTTTATTCCACTGTTGGCAAATATATGTAGCGATTTCAGCCCTTTATATATACCTGTCTTTACTACCGGTTCTCCCTTGGAGTTAATATTGAACTTTTTGGAATAGATATTCTCCAATTCATTTGCTCTGCCGGGCAAAGCTGCAATCAGAAAATATACAAGCAGACTCAAGTTTAGAAAGTTGAGGATATCAAGAAATTTGAAAGGAAATTTAGTATTTGAATATTTCATTTGCCTCAAAAATAACCGATAAATTCAGATTTGACAATTTTCTGGATTTTATCTTCAATTTTCTGGATTTTCAGAGAAATATCCATACACTGAATGCACTTTTACAGCTCAACCCGGTTCACTTCTAAAATTGGGAATTTTTCTGTTACGTGAAAGGAAAGCCTTGCTATGATCAATGGAATTGCTGTTACAGATCTTGGTGGACAATATGCTCACCTTATTGCAGTGCGACTCAGAGATCTCGGTTGTTATGCCGAAATTTTCGATGCAGATGATATTGAACAGTTATCTCGTTACAAAGGGATAATTGTTTCCGGTAGTCCAAATCTCAGTGCTCATGATGAAGATGGCGGAATTTTGACTGAAATTCTGGAATTGTCCCAGCCTGTTCTGGGATTCTGCTTTGGTCATCAGGAAATTGCCAAGTATTATGGAGGAAAAGTTATACGCGACAAACCGGAATTTGGACCTGCCACTTTGGAAATTACCGCAGAAACAGAAATCTTTTCGGGAATTCCAAAGCAATCAACTGTTTTTATGAGCCATGGAGATACAGTGGAAACCCTCCCACCCGATTTTGTAGAAATCGGGATTTCAAGCAATATGAAAGGAACTGTTCACCGCAATGCAGCTATAGGTTGCTCTTCTTTGAAACGCTATGGATTTCAATTCCATCCAGAAGTTGATGATTCCGAATATGGAGATCTGATGCTCAGAAATTTTGCTGTTGATATCTGTAAAGTTGATCCTCGGTGGCAATCAAAAGTTTTTGCTCAAACTCTGATTGAACAGATTCAAGATCAAGTAGGGAATAAAGATGTTTTCCTGTTAGCTTCCGGTGGAGTAGATTCCACCGTGCTTGGAGAATTGCTGAAGCAAGCTCTTAGTTCTGAAAAAGTTCATCTCCTCCACGTAGATACGGGGTTTATGCGTAAAAATGAAAGCAGGGAAGTGGCTTCTTTTTTCAAAGATGTTGATTTTCAACTGGTAGATGCATCCCAACGCTTTTTTAAAGCTCTTGCCAATGTTTATGAACCGGAGACAAAAAGAAAAATAATTGGAGAATTGTTCGTGGATATTTTAACTGAGGAATTTGCCAAACTCAATCTTGAAAATGGTTTGATGGCTCAGGGAACCATTTATCCAGATCGAATAGAAAGTGGTGGAAGTAAAAAAGCGAGAGTTATTAAAACCCATCACAATCAGGTAGAAATCATGGCAGAAATGGTTAGACAGGGAAAAGTCATTGAACCTCTTGGAGATCTTTATAAAAAAGAAGTAAGACAGCTCGGTCTTGAGCTGGAAGTTCCCTCCCGGCTTGTCAACAGACATCCTTTTCCCGGACCTGGTTTAGCAGTGCGATTGCTGGCCAATAACGGACAATATCCATCCCAGTACTCTAACAAAATTGCCGTTGACAATTCCAAACTTCCCGATGGTTTTTCCGGGATGGTATTGCCAATTGCTTCAGTTGGAGTAAAAGCTGATATGAGAAGCTATGAATTACCACTTTTGATCCAGGGTGGAGATGATTTTCATCCTGACAATCAACGCAAACTTATGGCAGCAGTTCCCGGGCTTATAAATGAAATGCCTGATATTAATCGGGCCGTCTGGAGTCCTGGTTTCAAGGTGAAATCATTTGCTCCCGTATGTAAAACCATGTCTCCTGAGCGAGTGGAGTTATTGCGTCAAGTTGATTATTTGGTAAATAAATATCTCGTGGATCTTGACCTTTATGATCAGGTTTGGCAATTTCCAGTTGTGATGTTGCCAGCTGTTGTCAATAAACAGGTTTCCGAGGTTGTAATTTTGCGTCCCGTAAAAACTTCCAGGGGAATGACTGTTACTGTGTCTGTACTTCCTCTTGAATTTTATTCCGGAGTATTTCAGGAGTTGATTAAATTGCCCCCAATTGAACTTGTTGCCCTTGATCTTACCACCAAGCCACCTGGAACCATAGAATGGGAATAAATAATGTTTGAAAAAGTTTTCCAGAGATTTCTAGAGAAAATCTATAAATATCCAGGCAGAATCCTGATTATTTTTATCCTGATCAGTTTACTTGGAGTTTTTGGAGCAACCCGGTTGGGATTGTCCACCTCACTTTCGCGCCTGCTTCCCGATGATACCCCTTCCGTTTTAACGGCAAAAGAGGCTTCAAATCGAATTGGCAGCACAGATTTCTTGATTATCGCCATCACTTCCCCCGATCCTTTACTCAATAAAAAAGTTGCCGATGAAGTAGTGCGGATCATGTCCAGAGAAATGGACGAACTCAACGAGGTTACGGCCAAATTAGAACTGGATTTTTTTAAAAAAAACGGATTATTGTATTTTACTCCTGAAAAGCTCCGTAAAATAGATGAACAGCTCAAAAAAGTCCTTGGTATGGAAAAGCAAAAATCAATGGGATTGCTGGTTCTTCCCAAGGGTAAAAATCCTGAGGAAAAAAAACTCAAAGAGATGATCAAATCCGGAAAAAACAATACAAACATTCCTGATTCAATTAAAAAGGAAGAAGATAAACCTGATGAATTGAAAGAATATATATCTTCTCCCGATGGAAAAATTCTGGCAGTAATGGGTCGTCCCAAATCAATGGCGACGAATATGTCCTTTGCTCGCAAACTTGTTGAACAATCCCGAAAAATAATTGCTCGCGTCAAGGAAAAATTTCCCGATAAAGATCTCAAAATCGAAGTTGGAGGAAGTTATCGCAACCGAGTCAGGGAATATGATTCCATAATCAGTGATGTTATTTCTTCTTTTCTGGTTTCTTTTCTGCTGATAGTTCTTTTGATTCTCCTTTTTTTCAGATCTTTCAGACCAATTCCTATTATTTTTATTCCTCTTCTTTCCGGTATTGTTGTTACCTTGGGGCTGGTGCGAGCTTTTCAATTGGAAAAGCTCAATATTATTACAGTGTTTATAGGTGGAATACTTCTGGGAATGGGGATAGATTTTGGAGTTCACTTAAGTGCCCGTTACATGGAAGAACGTGGCGGCGGAAAAGGTCAGAAAGAGGCTCTTTTCAGCACCATGTTAAATACAGGTAGAGCACTGATTACAGCCGGTCTTACAACAGCGGGAGCCTTATACCTGCTTTTCTTCTCCTCTTTTCGAGGTTTTTGGGAGTTTGGTTTGATTGCAGGAACTGGATTGATAATTACCCTGTTTATCTTTTTGTTCTTTTTTCCTGTGGCGACAATTTTGCTTGAAAAATTATTTCCCATGAAAGAAAAAAAGTTTTTACCCCTGTCAACTAAAGGAAATAAAAATAAGAAAGTTCCAATTATTTCTTTAGTTTTACTTTTCTTTGGAATAATTTTTACAATAGTGGTGGTAATAACAGGTTTGCCCAATCTGCAGTTTGAATCAAATTTCCGGAGGCTTACGGGAAACTCTTCCACAAAAATCAAGTATGGCAAAGCTATGGGCGATAATGCTTCGCCTACAGTTGTATTGTGTGATACCCAAAAGGATTGTACTTTTTTTGCCCGGTATCTGGAAAGTCTGATTAATTCGTCCCTTCCCAATCCAGAAATCAGAGATTATCTGGCTCTTTCCTCATTTATTCCGGAAAAACAGAGCAAAAAATTGGTAACTATATCCAGATTGCGTCGTCGGATTACCAAAGCCAAATCCTGGGCGGACAAAGATTTAAAAAAACGACTTGATGATATTTTTGAATATATACCCAAAAAGAAAATTATGGCCGAAAATTTACCTGAATGGCTTCGTCGTCGTTTTCGCGAAAAAACTGGAATAATGGGAAAATTTCTTTATATTTATCCGGCTCGGGATACAAAAAACGCCCATGAGGCTGCTTTATTCAAAGAAAAATATGCCAATTTTGATCTGAACCGACTTGATTTTGTCTCTGATTCGGCAGGAAAAGTCAGAGCTGCAAGTTCATCTTTTATTATGGTAGACATCATCAGAATTGTTAAGGATGAGGGAATTAAAATATTTGGAGCGGCTCTTCTTTTTGTGTTTATTCTTCTCCTTTTTGATTTTCGTTCTTTTATTTCCAGTCTCTTTGTTTTTATTCCTCTGGTCATTGGTTTGATCTGGACTGCTTCTCTTCTGCCTATTTTGGGACAGAGACTTGGTTTATACAATATGGTGGTTTTGTCCACTATTGTAGGAGCGGGTATAGATGGTTCCGTTCATCTTTATCACGGGATGAACGAAAAAGGAGTTAGTAGACGCAGATCCTTGTTTAGAACCGCCCTGGCTGTTATAGTTGCTTCACTGACTACTATGGCAGGTTTTTCAGGAATGATGGCGGCTGATCATGGGGGTCTTTCTTCAATAGGTCGTTTGGCCACCATTGGAATTTTTTCCACTCTGGCAGCTTCTCTTCTTTTTGTTCCGTCTTTTATTTTTGTTCGTGACTGGATCAAATCCGAGAGTTGATAAACAAAATACACTAAACCGGACAAGTGCCGGAGATAAGGATTTATCTATGCTGGATATTTCAATCAAAGACTGGTTTGCAAAATCAACCATGTTTCTCAAAAAGTGGCAGACAAAACTCTCAGATCTGTTAATGCGAGACAATTATCTTGATTTTCTGGTTACCAAATTGTGGCAGGACTTTGAAAATGAATTTGAAACAAATTTCAATGATGATTTGATTGAAACAATCAGGAAAAAAACTGCAAAATTGGAAAATTCTGCTTTCTTTTCGGAAAAACTTATTTCCATTCTCTCTCTCAAAAAATCTTTGTCTGATTCAATCAATGGTGAAGCTTCCCTTTCCCCTGAAGAATATATCTCCATGCTTATTGAAGAAATGGGGCAGCTTTATTCCACTTTTGAAAAAATGATGGAAACCAAAGAATTCAAACAATTTACCGCTGCCGACACCATAGGCAATTATGAGGAATTGGATCCTGAAGAAATGGTCACCCTTGAGCCTGAAATTGATGAAGGAATTCAGGAAGTAGGTGATGATATGGTTGAAGAAATAGAAGAACTCGATAATGAAGAAAAAAATAGAGAAATAAAGAAAACATCCGGCTTTGATTCAGGTCTTCTGCCCAAACCTGAAGAGAAGAAAAAAAGAAAGAAATACGATTCAGGATTATTCAAAATAGATCCTGTCAAAGATGGCCCGGTTATTTCGCTGGCAGGAATGAAAAAGAAGGAAAGACTCAAAGCAACCAGTAAAAAACCAAATAAACCCTCAACCCTTGAAGCTCCATTGCGTAATCTACAAAATTCCCTGCGCAGAGTTGAAGATAATATCGCCAAAGATTACGAAAAAGATCTGTTGACTTATCTGGCTGAAGTTTACGTTGAACTTGCTCCTGACAATGCTGAAGATTTAGTTGATCAAGTGATAAAAACAGATAAAAAACTTGCTTTCCTGGCGGGAGAAGAAGGTGATTTTAAACTTCAAATCATGCAGCAAGCTGATCTAACCAGCAAAAACGTTCATCGGGAACTTGAAAAAATTCTGGCCATGTCATCTCCCAGATTTTTATTTATTCAACTTTCAAAAATCAGGGAAAAAGATGGTCCTCAAGGTGAATACAGACAATTTGATCTTGAATTTGAACCACAGAAAAGAGTAGTCGGTTTTCTCAAGGGCAAATTGGAATTTTCCCTCTATTTTTATCCAGGTTTGGTTAAAATGAATGTCAGAGCTATGGGAGTCAACAACCTCAAACCTCCCTTCGATAATAATTCTCAAGCAGGGATCAGTCTGCAACAAAACCAGAAAACCCAAATTATTCTAAACCACTATGCCCTCAACTGTTTCAGTTCATATATAACCTCAATCCTCACCTGAATTCTCAACCGGGTTGGTAATTCGTCGTTATTTTACCCAACATGGTTCTTTTTTGTTATCAACCCGGTTGGGGACCCCATTAGTAATTTTGTTTTTTAAATCTAAAAGTTAGTTGTCTTCGGTGAAGATTTCCATGAATTCTTCAACCCCTTTTTTGTATCTTTCAGGGTTGTCAATATTTTCGGGATCGACAGGATCAGGAGCAACGGTGGTCCAACCTGTTCCCAAACATAAAGAACAAATAAGAATTCCGGTTCCGAAACAAAATTCACAATCTGAAATCGGGTTGCCATCAGTTGTTTCTTCAGCGCAGGGGCATTGGGTATAATTCTGGTGAATTTCAGGACTTTCTTCGAACATGGTACACATGTCTTTAATTTTGATTAATTCAAGTTTGTTTTCATCATTTTCTTTGAAAGCAAGGACTCTGGGGTGGTTTTCAACCAAAAGGCGTGAGATATAAACTTCTTGGTCATTATAAAGATCTTCAAGCACTGTTGGAGTATAAATTGGAAACAGGTTGACAGGATAGGGAAGTTGTTTGGTATCAAAAAATTTCTGATAAAAATTGTTCCATTTTACATATTCATCATGAGCAATTTGATCTTTTTCCAAAATATAATCGATAAGATTGTTATGTACTTTATCGGGAACATCAAGATCAGTCAGTTCATTTTCCAACTCTTGCCGGGAAGGAACTGGTTCTACAGGTATATCAGATGGAACCAGGTGCTGGTGCAGGAAATTTTTCAGAGAGTATTTGCCTTCACCATCACACATGTAACACATTCCGCTTCCTTGGCACATTGGACATTCAATATCGTCAACAACAGTCTCACCCTTGCACATGATACATTTGCCTTTGAGATCTTTATCCATGATCATGCAATCGCAGGGAAGCATCATATTATTAATGATTAATCTACCTTCTTTTTCAGAGACATAATAAACGTCGTCTTTGTTATCTTCGCAAAGATAAATGTTTTCATTTTGGAGGGGAATAACAGCTTCTATTTTTGTTTCAGATTGTTCCAATTCATATTTAAGATTAACTTCAAAAAATTTAGCGACAGTATCGGAGCCATATTTTTGATAAAGATCTATTTTGGCATTTATGAATTCAGAGAGAATTTCCTGTTTTGTATTATAATAATCTTTAAAAAATTCTTTGATCTTGGTTTTCATAATTTATCCTTTTATTTTGTTTAATCCTGAGATTTCAAATGAAAAATAAAGATAAACAATCAATTTGTTGGGTAAATATTTTTACCTGAAAATATTAAAATACTATAGAGTTACAATCAACTATATTACAAAATTTGTCCATAACTATTTCAAAAACAATAGAAATCAGTCAGAAAACAAAAAAGGCAGGGACTGGACTGTAATGTCGGCCGCAAATAAAATTCTGTTTTAATTTTAGAATGGTTGATCTTCATCATCTGGTACATATTCTTCAAAATCGCCATAATCTTCTTGATCTCTGAATCCACCTGCATTTTCAAATTTGGTATATTCGTGGATAAAGCGCAGGTCTACGCTTCCGGTTGGACCGTTTCTGTGTTTGGCAATTATGAGTTCAGCTCTGCCTTTTAATTCTTCCTTGTCTCTGAAATAATATTCAGGTCTATGTAAAAATAAAATAATATCAGCATCTTGTTCTATGGAGCCGGATTCGCGCAAATGCGAGAGGAGTGGTTTTTTATCTTTTTGTTTCTCAACTTCACGATTCAACTGGCTGAGAACAATGACAGGAACGTTTACTTCACGTGCGAGGGCTTTAAGTCCTCGGGAAATATCTGAAACTTCCTGTTCCCTGTTTGTATTTTTTCCTGATTTTCCATGCATGAGTTGCAGGTAGTCAATCAGAATCAAGCCTATTTTATCCGGTTCTTCTCTGGGAAAATAGGTTCGGTTGGATCGCCATTGTCTGGCTTTGGCTCTCACGGTGGCTATGTTTACACCGGGAGTATCGTCCATCAGTAGCGGTTTTTTATGTAGTTTGTTGGCTCCATTTACCATTTTTTTGAGGAGATCATGACCAACGCTTCCTTTGCCACCGGAATTGAGAAAATTTTGAGTTTGTGCAGATCTACGCTGCCGGCACTGGCTAATAAACGGGTTGTAAGTTGTTCAGAATTCATTTCCAGAGAAAAGAGCAAAGTGGGAATATCCTGACCTATGACATTTTCAGCTATGTTAAGGGCCAGGGAAGTTTTTCCCATGGAAGGACGAGCTGCCAGAATCATCAGATCCCCACGTTTGAGTCCGCCGATAATTTTATCCAGATCGATATATCCGGTGGAAACCCCTGCCATTAGTTCAGGATTTTCCTGGTATTTGCTCATTTTGGAAAAGAATGAATCGATTTCCTTGTCGATATTTTTAAAACTTGAAGAAACATCTTCCTGTAAAGCTTGATAGATAATGTTACCGGCCCAATCAAAAAATTCCTCTTCACTCATATCTTCGTTAAAAGGAGAATTAGCTTCTGAAACTATGTCCTGGGCAGCTTGAATCACCTTTCTCATCCGCGATTTTCTTCTGACTATGGTGGCGTAATGAGTAGCATTGGTGGTGGTGGGAACCTGGGAAGAAAGTTCAACGATATAGTCCATGCCTCCGACTTTTTCCAGATCTCTTGATGATTGCAATTGAGATTCGAGAGTAGTCAGATCCACCGGTTGCTGTTTTTGATCCAAAGTGGTAATTGCTTTGTAAATAAGACTGTGGCTGGTTGAATAAAAATCATCAACTTCCAGGATGGGAGTTACCGTATTGATTGTACTGTTATCAAGAATCAGTGCTCCCAAAACAGCTTTCTCAGAATTAATTGATTGAGGAGGTTCGATAGTTTTCATCATAGGTTATAAGCAATTCGAGTTGGGACTAGTTTTGTACTTGTGGTTCTGTATTTGAAAACTCTGCAGAACTTCAAGTAGATGGGATCCGGCTGATTTACTGGAAAATCAAGATTGATAGTTTCTGAATATAACCATAAATAAGTTTGTTCTAATTGTAAACAAAGATTCCTTCCCCGCCATAAAAGCCTTACTTTGACAAATTTCCGGAGGTAAAAATTAAAAATATCTTTTTGTATTTTTTTAAACATACGGGAATACAGGTAAGTTGTTTTTTGGAATATTGTTTTATGCAAAGTTCTATTCATGTACAGAAACTAGTTCTCATCCCAAACAAAAAGATATTAATTTTGGCAACAGTTTTGGCAGACTGTTTTGTTTCTTTGTTTGTGGGGTTTTAACTGATTGCAGTTTTGGTTGGTTTATTGCATTCACTGAAAATAAAGATACAGCTCAAATTTATGGATTTAAAAACTTTAAAAACATGATAACGCTTTTTAAAGTTTTGAAATTATAGATGATAATATAACAAACTTATAAAATAAAAATTCAAAATAAATAAAAATTCAAAATTTAAACAAAGGGAGTATTGACAATAGTTTGTTTTTACTTATCTTAGTAAGTAAACATTTACTAGCAAGAAATAACTGGAGAAAATTATTATGCGAATACCAGGTAAAGTTATTAAAATTATGATGATTTCATTCCTGTTTATGATTTCATGCAAAGGAAAAGATAAAATTGAAATTGAAACCAACCGGGTTCTGGCTGTCAGAACAACTTCCATTCCCAGAAAAGATTTGAGGAGGAAAGTTGAATATGTGGGGACATTAAAACCTGTTAGGGAAACGATCATTTATGCTCGTCTCGATGGTAGTATTACTGAGATTCCCCATCAAGAAGGGGAAAAAGTTAAAAAAGGAGATGTTCTGGTCAGGATCAGGGCACCCAAAATTGCCAAACAGAAAAAAACTCTTTTTTATGAATTGGAAAAAGCGAAATTGGAAAAAGCTCATCTGTGTAATTACATGAAGATCGATGCGGGTTTGATAAAAAAGAAGGTGATCTCCAAGGCCAAATATGATCAGAGTGTATTAAAATGCAAAGCCGCGAAAAAGGGGATAAAAGCTATTTATTCCAAATTGGAAGAAATTCAGACAATTAAAGATCGAAAAATTGAGAGGGCAACAGAAGAGGGAAAGGTTGTAAAATGGCTGGCTCAGCCCGGGGAAAACATTTTTCCGGGAAAACCTGTTTTAAAAATGGCCTCAAAAAAACAGGAAATTGTAGTTAATGTCAATGAAAGAGATATGTTCAAAGGGATTAAAGCAGGTACTTCGGTTCTTTTGCATCTTCCTGAGGAGATAGCAAAGGAAAAACGATACAAACAGATAAAGGCTAAGGTTGACCGAGTTTCACCGCTGGCAAGATATCCCGGGCGATTGGTGGAAACAGGTATTTCACTTCCGCAAAAGCTTAAGTTTTACAATAAAGCGGGAATATCAATTGATGTAGAATTCATAATTGATCAGTATCCCCAGATATGGGTTGTTCCTTCCCAAGCAATAAAAATAGAAGATGAAAAAACCAGTATTTTCGTAAACCGAAAGAAGAGAGCTCATCAAATTGAAGTAGAAGTCAAGCTTTCAACCGGAGGATTAAGTGGAGTAGAAGGAGAAATTAACAAGCATGATCAAGTAATTATAACTGGAATCAACAGGTTGCAACACCAAAATAAAATTTATCCGGTTGTAGTTGAAAATGAAAAGGAAATCCAAAAATGAGCATAACCAGATTTCTCCTTTCCAATCGATATACGGTTTGGGCTCTGACTATTGGAGCGGCAATTTTTGGATATATTGCCTACAATACGATTCCCATGCAATTATTTCCTGATACCGCACCTCCCCTGGTCAATGTAATTACTATTTATCCGGGAGCTTCAACTGAAGATGTAGCTGAAAATCTGTCACGTCCCCTGGAAGAAGAATTTGCTTCTGTTGAAGGAGTAATCAAAATAAAATCCACATCTCAGGATAATATGTCAATTGTTTCGGTTGAATTTAATTATGAAGTGGATGTGGATCAGGCTGCAATAGATATTCAAAATGCCCTTTCCCACATTAGAAGCTCTCTGCCTGAAACCATCAAAGAACCGCAAATTCTAAAATTCAGCACCGATGACAGACCCATTGCTTCGGTGGGTATTGCTCATCGCGATATGAAAAAGGCCAGGGAATTGGCTGAGGAATCAATTTCAACCGAGTTTCAAAAGATAAAAGGGGTAGCGGCTGTGGATGTTTTTGGGGGAAATGTGTCCAGTCTTAATATTGATGTAGATATGAAAACAATTGAGTCCCTCGGAATATCAATTAATTTCATAACCCAAATCTTGCTGAAGCATAATGTGGCTCTACCTGCTGGACAATTGAGAACCAGGGGCAATCAATACAGTTTCAGAATTGAAGCTCGTTTGAAAGATCCGGAATCGATTAAAAAAATTCCTGTTCCCCTGGCAAACGGAAGTAAAGTTGAATTGGGAGACATAGCCGAGGTGAGCCTTGGATCTCTTGAAGATGATTCCACTTTTTCCATCAATGGTAAAAGATACATTGGCATACAGGTTTATAAGAGCAAAGACGCCAATACAGTAAAGATTGTAAAAGAGATCTTGGAAAAGTTGAAAACAATGGAAAAGGAATATGAGGAATATTTTTTTGCGGTTGGAGAAGAAAGTGCTACCTTCACTGAAACAGCAATTGGAAATCTGCTTACTAATATCTGGCAGGCATTGCTTTTTGCCTCTTTGATAATTTTTCTTTTTATCGGCAAACTCAAATTATCCTTGATAGCTGTTGTTTCCATGCCTCTGTCCTTCGGTCTCACTTTTGCTTTGATGCAGATTAGCGGAACTGAATTCAATATGGTGACTCTGACCGCAGTAATTCTTGCTGTAGGAATGGTGGTTGATGCGGCTGTAGTCGTTCTGGAAAACATTTCTCGACTCTATCAGGAAGGAATGGAAAAAAAAGATGCAATCATTAAAGGAACGGACAGTGTTTATGTTCCGGTTATAGCAGGAGCTTTGACTACTATCGTGGTTTTGATTCCAATCCTTTTTACTCAAGGCTTTACCGGCAAAACCTTTGCTCCTCTTTCCAAAACTCTGCTCTTTGCTTTTTCAAGTTCTGTGGTTGTTTCCCTGATTTTGATTCCAGTACTGGCTTATTATTCTCTCGGTAAAAGCAAAGTTGATAAATTTTTACAGAAAATAATATATCCTTTTCAATATATTATGGATTTAATCAGTAAAATTTATCAATTTTTATTGAAATATGCCTTAAAACAAAGAATATTAACCTTGCTGATAGCTTTTGCCCTCCTTTTTGCAGGGATAAGGATGATCAGAAATCAGGGTATGGAAACCATGCCCAAGATGGACAGCGGCAGCTTCTTGATAAGTTTGGAAACACCGTCAGGAACTTCCTTGAATGAAACACGGCGAATTGTGGAAGAAGTTGAAACACTGGTGCAAAAGGAGAAGGAAGTTGTTAAAACTCAAGGCCAGGCAGGATTTGAAGAAGGAATGAAAGCCTCTTCCACTACGGGAGCCCAGGGACCGGTGCAGGGTCAAATTTCTGTAACCCTTACTGATCGAACCGCCAGAGAAGAATCGATGTGGAAAATTCAATCGAGAATTAGAAAGAAAATTGCAAAAATTCCCAATATCAAAGTTTATACGGTGAGAGATGTTGGTAATACCGCCAGAGCTACAACTTCTGCTCCTATTATAATTCTCCTCAAGGGTAAAGACTCAAAGATTCTGGATAAATTGGGGGATCTGGTTCTTGCAAAAATCAGCAAGGTAGAAGGAGTAGTAAAACCTGTCAGAAACTGGGAATTTGATAAAAAACAGATTATTGCCAGTGTAGACAGAAATAGAGCAAATCAGAGTGGAATTACTCCTGCTGAAATTGCCAGGCAGATGCAAATTGGTGCCTCAGGTATCTTTGCCGGAGAGTATTATCGCGAGGACAAGGATTCCCTGCCGGTAAGAGTCAGGTATAAAAGGAATTATCCCTTGGATCTGGACGAACAACTTTCCTACCCTGTAACCTTACCTCAGCAATTGGCTACTGTTCCTTTAAGATATTTGGTGCGTTTTGAAGAAAAGAAATCTTTGCCTGTTATCACCAGAGAAGATCAAGTTTATACTTTGGAAATAACAGCTTTTACTGCAAATCGGGCAGCAAGTTTTGTGACTGCGGATGTAGAAAAAGTTCTCAGCAAGATAGATACTCCCACTGATTATCAATTGGAACTGGTAGGAGAAAATAAAGATATGCAGGAAGCAAGAAGTGAACTGGGTGGAGCACTGTTGATTTCAATTATTCTTGTATATCTGGTTCTCCTTTCCCAGTTGAAATCATTTGTTCATCCTTTTACCATAATGATTTCAATAGTTCTCAGTGTAAGCGGGGTTGGCTTTGGTCTGTTTATAGCTGATAAGGCGGTTTCCATGCCAGTGTTGATCGGCTTGATTTTGCTGGCCGGAATTGTTGTGAATAACGCCATAATTCTTCTGGAATTCATTAATCGTCAACTTGGAGAAAACAAAAAATTGGAAGAAGCTTTAAAGTCATCAGTTTCTGTAAGATTCAGACCAATTATGATGACTTCTCTTTCCACAATAGTCGGGATGGTTCCTCTAGCCGGAGAGTGGGCTCTGGGCGCTGAAAGATTTGCTCCTCTGGCTGTTGCAGTAATTGGGGGCATGACAGCCGCAACTTTGTTGACAATGATTATAATTCCAGTTTTTTACAGTTTATTGGATTCATTGCCCCGCTTCGGTAACAAAAAAACACCCCGGGAGATAAAATGAAACAGCGTCTATCAAAACAAGAAAGACAAGAACAGATCATTAATTCCACCATCAAACTTATCTCCAGAAAAGGAATTGACAGTTTTACAATTCGCAAACTGGCTAAAGATGTTGGTGTTTCCGAGGGTGCCATTTTCAGACACTTTTCTTCGAAAAATTCTATATTGAAAAAAAGTGTGGAAAAGATTCAAAAAATGATAATGGCTGATTTTCCCCCTCCAGAAGAAGATCCACTTGTAAGGCTTGGTTCTTTTTTTAAACAGAGGTTAAAATTTGCTCGTTCCAATCAGGAAATAATGACTTTGCTTCAGTCGGAACAGTTGAAAATGGCATCAGGAGAAGAAGCCGCTTTGATTCTTGAGAATACCAGAAGAAAATCCATGGATTTTGTCTGGGGTTGCCTGGAAGAAGCAAAGGCAAAAGATATCTTAAAAGAAGAAATAAGAACCAGTTCCGTTTTTATTTTGATTTTAAGCAGTATTTTTTCCCTTGCTTCTTTTCATGACTCATTTATTGATAATTATCAGGTGGATATCAATTCTTTTTGGAGTGATATTGAAAAACTTTTCAGAAAAACCGGAACTAATTGAAAAGGGCAATTTTTAACACATTGTATTTATTTAAGTTTTTCCGGATTGAGACCTTTGAGTTCATCATTTACAAAACTGCCATCCTTACGGATAAGAACATCATCAAAATAAATTTCTCCTCCGCCATATTCAGGAGTTTGAATATGAACCAGATCCCAGTGAATAGCTGAATTGTTGCCATTTGGTGCCTGATCATAGGATTGTCCTGGTGTCAGGTGGATACTTCCCATGATTTTTTCATCAAATAGAATATCTTTCATGGGTTTGGTAATATAAGGATTGAGTCCAATAGCAAATTCTCCGATATAACGAGCTCCTTCATCTGTATCCAGTACCTGGTTGATTTTTTCGGTATCATTGGCTGTGGCTCTGACAATCTTACCATCTTTGAATTCAAAACATATATTCTCGTAAGTAAATCCCTGATATACAGCCGGAGCGTTATAGGTGATTTTGCCATTAATGGAATCTTTGACCGGAGCGGTATATACCTCACCATCGGGAATATTTCGCAAACCGGCACATTTTATTGCCGGAATGCCTTTGATTGACAGGGTGAGATCGGTTCCTTTTCCCACCACTCTGACTTTGTCGGTTTTTTCCATCAATTTAACCAAATAATTCATTTTTTCTGACATTTTCGAGTAATCAAGACAACATACATCAAAGTAGAAATCTTCGAAGGCTTCCAGGGATGAATTGGAAAGTTGAGCCATGGAGCGATTAGGATATCTGAGAACAACCCATTTGGTATTGTTGACCCGTTGGCGGGCATGAACGGGATGAAACCATTTGTCCATGTAGATTGCCATCTTTTCACTGGGAATATCCGACAATTCAGTTGCGTTTTCACTGCCGCGAATTGCAATATAAGCATCCATTTCCTTCATGCGTTGCATTTCAAATTCAGCTGTTTTTTCAATTTGCTCATTGGTAGCTCCAAGCAAAAGTTCCCGCATTACCGAACTGTCTTTCAGGGTAACAAAGGGAATACCTCCTGCTTTTTGTGTTTCTTTAATACAGGCTCTTCCCAGTTTTTTTGCACTTTCTCCTGTAATTTCAATAAGAATTTTTTCACCTTTTTGAATTCTGGTGGAATAATTAATCAGATTTTTGGCAAGAGTGTTAATCCTTTGATCCATTTTACAACCTTTCATTTTCCATTCTGCAGTTGCGGCATCTACCCGGTTTCGGAGTACTAGGCATGAGCCGGAATTTGGAAATGGAAACAAGTTAGTTCCTGTAGTAAACAATAGTTAGTTCCCATCCCGGAAGTGGTGTTTTTGACTGGTGAAGAAATTGGATTGAGATGCGCGGAATAACTTCGCAGACATAGTTGTCACTATTTCAAGAAGTTATGACAAAGCAGATTAATTCAATTTCCGTCGCCAGATGATGATATCCATTTTTGGGATGGGAACTGGCTAATCAATCAGTCTCCGGAAGGAAGTATCTCCATTGCAGAGCAACCAAAAAATACTGCAGGTTATGAAAATTTGCAAGAATCTATCCAAATTTGTGAATTGGAAGAAAATCTAAACTTTTCTTGAATTTTACCGATTTATGATATTATCATGTAAATTTGAAAATTAAGGTTTATTCTGTCCAAATATTATTAATCTTTCACCTGCAGGTTGAATTGTGGATGATGTTTATCTAATAAAACAACAAAAAAACAGAGAAAAGCATTTGCTGGTTGTTGATGATGAAAAACATATAAGATCTTCCATCAAAAGAGCCTTCCACGATAAATACAAAATCCATGAAGCCAAGTCAGGGGAAGAGGGTCTGCGAATTCTCCAGAGTGGATTTTCAGTTGATATTTTGCTGGTGGATATGTTCATGCCGGGAGGAATGAATGGGATTGAATTTTTTGAAAAGGCCATAGAGATTGCTCCCAATTCCGGTCGCATCCTGATGACCGGCAGAGATGAAGTTCAGATAGCTTTGGAAGCTGTCAACAAAGGACATATAAATTATTTCATCAAAAAGCCTTGGGATGTGCAGGAGATGGCCAATGTTTTCCAGCAGATGGAAAAGATCTATCATCTGGAAAAAAAGAATGAACTGCTGGTTCTGGAACTTAAATATTCAAACAAATCCCTGAAAGAAGCCAATGAAGAGTTAAAAAGACACAAAGAACTTCTGCGTCAATCCCTCAATGAAAGAAGCCATGAATTGCTCAAAACAGTAAGGAAGCTTGAAGAAGCCAATAAAAAGCTCAAAAAAGAAGCTACCCGGGATTCTCTCACCGGTCTTTACAACCATAAAAACATAAAAACCCGTCTTAAAGAAGAATTGGCTCGTGCCCACCGTTATAAATCCCAACTTTCAATTCTATTTTGCGATATTGATCACTTTAAAACCTTCAATGATAACCATGGACATGATATTGGCGATGAAGTTCTGGCAACTATATCCAATTTTCTGATCAATGGTTCCGAAAATGTTCCTCCTTCTCGCAAATCAGATATTATCGGGCGTTACGGAGGTGAGGAATTTGTTCTTATTTTGCCAGAAACAAATAAAGTTGGAGCCAAAATCAGAGCTGAAAGAATCAGGGAAGGAATAACCCAATTGCAGGTTACCGGATCTAAAAACCAGCCCCTTGGTTTTTTAAGTGTTTCCATCGGGATATCCAACTTCCCCGAAGATTCCGGTGATTGTGACAAATTATTGCAGTTAGCCGACAAAGCCCTCTATAAAGCAAAAAATTCGGGAAGAAACAGAGTTGTTACCAATTGAGTTCAATGAATAAACAAAAACCCCCAAAAGTCATTGTAATTGCAGGTCCCACAGCAGCAGGCAAAACAGGTGCCGCCATTAAATTAGCTCAGATACTTGACGGAGAAATCATCAGTGCAGATTCGGTGCAGGTGTATAAATACCTGGATATCGGTTCAGCCAAGCCGACACT
>JAWLEA010000158.1:0-7421 GCA_041686345.1 Polyangia bacterium
TAATTAAATGGTTCGGACATATAATTAATGTGATCCCTTATTTCCTGCATATGATCATTGAACTCGTACTCGCTGTTGATCCGATAAGCCAAAAAGGAACGAAATGACTTAATGGGTTTAATCCAGAATGGAGGAATCATTTCAATTTTTTGATAAGCCTGATTGTCAAAGGGATCAAATGCCATAAACATCGGAACGCTTCTAGGGATCACCTTGTTTTGCTCCAATCTGCTCCAATACTTGTGCTCACACTTCAACACGCTTTCCAGGGATGGCCCTATTAATTTGTACCGGTCTGCGATAACAGGAACCAGATCGGTGCCGGGAAAATCGTAATAGGAAACCACAGCATCAATCCTTCCATTTTGATCAATTCGTTCGAAGGACGTTTCAATAAGATTTTTCATATCGAACTGTTCCATGCCCCGCATTTCTTCATATTTGACTGCGGCAAGGAAATCGCAATCATTGGCCTCGGGCAACCTTTTGAGCTTCTCAAGGTTGAAATCATCAAGGCCTACAACAAAAATTTGTTTTCTGTCGGTCATTTTCTGTTTCAGATAATTAAATTAATAACAATAAAACTTAAGCAGCCCAAAACTCATAAAAAATTTTGAATTTATACCCGCACCCGAAAAAGTTTTATAAAAATTTCTTTTCGAAGAGCAACACAATTTTTTAAATACCTCTAATTCAACAAAGATTATGATGGATGCACGCACCGAATTCTGGCCACTCACTTTAAATTGCGAACCGATACTATCACCGGCAAAATGCTCTTAACATGGTAATTTTTTGATTATATCGTTATGCTGCGGATATTTTTCAATTACCTCCTCCTGGGTAAACATCTCAAAATCATCAAAATGGAACCCAGGAGCCATATTACAGCTAACCAATACAAAACTATCCGGTTCAGGTACTTCTCCTCCAAAAATGGTACCCCCCGGTACCAACAATGACAGATGCTGATCCTTATCCGGGTCATTCCCCAGAATATGCTTCTCAAATTCACCTCCTGGGGTGAAAAAATACAGATTCATTGGTGAGCCATAATGAAAATACCAGTATTCATTGTATTTTAATCTATGAAACCGGGAAGGCACATTGGAAGGGAGTAAATAAAAAATGTTTGTTGCCAGGTTACGCCCTTCCACTGTTCTTTTATTTCTGTAAGTTTCCCTGTAATAACCTCCTTCAGGATGTTTGATTAAATCCAGTTGTTCTATCCAGTAGTCCGCACAATTTTTATCCATCATTCTTATAAATTGATTCTACGTTTATTTTTCAAAACAGATCATTAAAAATACCTCAGTGAAGATTAAAAACAATCTGAGGTTCATCCGTCAAATTACAAAGATATTAAATCAAACAATTTTATCAATTCATTGAATTTTTTAGGACTAATTAGTATTTTCGAGCCTGATCAAACTTTAATAAGAAACCTCAACCGATTTGATACGTAAGAAGGAATATACTATATTGCTTGGAGATGATTCAGAACTGGACTTAATGTTTGCAGATCAGGTTTTAAAATCCTACAATGAGAATTACGAAATTCTCATGGCTTATGATGGTTTGGAGGTTTGCGAAAAAGCAATCAGACAATACCCGGATATAATATTCGTGGATCTTAACTTGCCACAGATGAACGGTATTGATGTGATCCGCTTTCTTAAAAGCAACTATAGCACACAACACATACCCATTCTGGTTATTACGGCCACAAATAATTTTCAGGAAGCTTTTGATGCCGGGGCAACGGATTTTATACAAAAACCTTTGGACAAAGATAGTCTGATCATTCGTACCAGATCGGCTTTAAACCTTGTCGATTCCTACAGGGCCATAGAAAAACAAAAACTTGAGATTGAAAAACGGAACCATAAAATTATCAGGCAGCACGAGTCAGTGCTTCAGCAAAAAGAGATCATAAACAGGAAGGATAAGGAAATCACTGCGGATTTACGATATGCAAAACGGATACAGGATGCAATACTACCCAAAAATTTGCTTTTTAGCGAGATATTCCCCCAGCATTTCATACTCAATATACCAAAACACATTGTAAGTGGTGATTTTTACTGGGTTGAAAAAAAAGATGACAAAGCCATTATTGCCGTTGGAGATTGTACCGGACACGGACTTTCAGGAGCACTGATGCAAATGATGGCACTCATTTTCCTCAATCAGACTATCAAACATAAATCCCTTGAAAATCCAAATGAAATTCTTGAAGCGCTAAGGGATTATGTGATCACCTCTCTCCATCAAACCGGAAGCTACGGAGAAACCCATGACGGAATGGATATGGCATTATGTATAATCGACTATACAAATGATATTGTCAAATTTGCTGGTGCCAACAATCCGCTTTATATAGTAAATAACAAAGGCTTTCGGGAAATCAAGGGCGATCGTATGCCTGTGGGGATCAACTTCAATTATAATAAACCATTCACTACCCATGAGATACAAGTGGAAAAAGGAGATACCCTGTTTTTGTTCACGGATGGTTTTCCCGATCAATTCGGAGGACCCAAGGGGAAAAAATTCAGGTATAAATATTTCAAGGAACTATTGATCAGCAGCAACGGTTCCTCTGTCAAACAGCAAAAAGAGATACTCGAACAAACTTTTCACAAATGGAAGGAAGGATATGAGCAGCTTGACGATGTTTTGGTCGTGGGAATTAAAATCAATTAAAATTGAAAAATTAAAAATCTATACGGTGCGAGTTTTCATTCACATAACACTGATTTTATCTGTTTTGTTCTTTTTCTCAACAGATCAGTCTGCTGTTGCACAAAGTCTGAATTCCGATGACAAGAAGGACGTAGAACAATATGAAGAACAAATAACCCGCCACCAGGAAGAAAACAATTTAAAAAAAGAGCTGGAATATTCCAATAAAGTAGCCTTCATATACTGGCAAAACAACCTTTATGACAAAGCTCAGAAGTATTTTCAGCGGTGCCGGGAGATCAATGAAGAACTGGGTAATAAAAACGGGATAAAACTGACGAGCTATTACCTGGGCATGATTTTCTCTCAAAAGGAACAATACGAGCAGGCACTGGAATCTTTTCAGAGGGGTGTAAAGATAAGCAGGGAGCTGAATTTAACAAACAGCATTTTGTCCGGTTTGATCAATCTGGCTCAGACCCACCAGGCAATGAATAATTTCAAACAATCCAATCAATATGCCCAGAAAGCCCTGACATTGGCCAAAGAACAGGAAGATATGAAATCCGAGAAGTCTTGCTACAGTTTGCTCTCGGAAAACTTCAAAAAACTGGGCAACAACGAAAAAAGCACCAAATATTTCGAGCTGTTCTCATCCATTGATAAGCACTTAAAAGAAAAAAGGGTCTCAGAGATTCAGGAAAAATCCGAGAGTAAGGTGAATCAGGCTCAGAGTGAGAAACAAAAAAAAGAAGAAGAACTGAAAGAAGAGGTCAGTAAAAGAAAGATAACCCAGGACAGCCTGCAAAGGGCTAAACGCATCAGCCGGGAGAGACAAATGCAACTTGAAATGAAAGAGTTGGAAATCAAAAAGAAACAGGCCCAACTCAAGCTGGAGCAAACCATCCGCAATTCTTTAATCATCGGATTTTTATTGATTACCGGCTTCTCCATTCTGCTTTACCGTTTCTACAAGCAAAAGAAAAAAGCCAACAAAAAGCTGGAAGAACAATATCAATACATCAATGCTCAAAACAAGCAGATACAGGAACAAAAGAATAAACTTGAAATACAGAATAATAAATTAAACGATAGTCTGACTTATGCAGAAAATATCCAGGCCGCCATACTGCCGATTCAATCACAGCTAAAAAAAGAATTTGACATTTTCATTTTATACCGTCCTAAAGATATCGTTTCCGGTGACTTTTACTGGTTTACCCAGGTATACGAAGACGGAATGCCGGAGCCGATAACATACCTTGCAGTAGTGGATTGCACAGGGCACGGGGTACCGGGCGCGTTCATGTCAATGATCGGAAACCGTATATTTAATGAAATCATTTCTGAAAAACATATTCTGGAACCTTCAAAAATACTGCAATTATTGAATCAATACATTGTTGAAGCATTGAAACAGGAAACCACAGATAATACCGATGGCATGGATGTATGTCTGATCAGCATGGAACATACAGAGAACCATGAAAAAAATATCAGCTTTGCAGGGGCCAAACGACCGTTATATTATTACAGCAAAAGCGATAAAGAAATTAAGAAGGTAAAAGGCAACCGGTATTCCATTGGAGGCATCAACAAAAATAAGAAGGAGAAGGAATTTACCACCAGTCAGTTGGTTCTTCAAAAGGGCGATATACTATACCTGACTACTGATGGCATTTTCGATCAGGTAAATAATTCCCGGAAGCGATTTAGCAGCAAACGATTTTTAAAAGTACTCCATCATAATGCGGATAAATCTCTTGATGTACAGCACAATGAAATGGAAATGGCTCTGGATGAGTTCCGGGGGAGTTCCGAACAAAGAGATGACATCACCGTATTGGGAGCAAAAATCATATAACTTATGGAGGAAAAAGATACCATTAATCACATTAGTACACACTTAATAGAAACAAAGCGAAGCCTGCTTGCTTACGAAGGACCGTTCTTTATTGACTTGCTGACCATCTTTGGCAATTATTTAAAAATCATGACAGAAAACCATTCACTGATTCAAAAAAAAATATTCAAGATCTATGTAGAATTGTCCCAAAATGTTGCCTATTATGCAGAAGAATATATAACCATCAATAGTGAATCGAAGAGAATAGGAATTGGAGAACTGAGAATTACAGAAGATGTGGATCAATATCTATTGATGACCAAAAATCTGGTAAAAACAAAAGATGCGAATGTTCTGTCTCAAAGGTGCGACATAATCAACAATTCAGCCCTGGAGGATTTAAAATACCTGAAAAGGGAATTGAGAAAAAGCTCAGAAAGCAATAAACTCGGTGCCCGTATCGGGCTGGTTCAGGCTAGACTTATTTCCAACAATCATTTAGATTTTGATATTATAGAAAAGAACAGACATTATTCTTATTTTAAATTGAAAGTAAAATTTGACAAGAATGAATAACATTAATCTTGATCGAGAAGCTTCCGCGCCTTATTATCCCGGTATCAAATTCAACGCGGAAACAGGAGTTTGTGAAATTGAAGGGGAATCGTATATGGAAGAAGCCTATAAATTTTATCTCCCAATAATCAATTGGATCAAAGATTTCACAGAAAAGGAAAACCGCAAATTATACTTCAATGTCAAACTGATGTATTTTAATACCAGTACCTCCAAATGCCTTTTGGATATATTTGAACTTCTGAAAAAATATACAAATGAAGGCGGTGAAATCGAGGTCACCTGGTATTACGACCCGGATGACCCGGACATGATTGATGAGGTAAAAGATTTTGAACGGGAAGCTGATCTGAATTTCAATATCAAAGAACTTCAAGCCTAAAAAAGACTATCCGTGAATTCCTTTAATCACTCCCCCATCTACACTGATGGTTTGGCCGGTAATGTATTCAGAATCTGGGGACAAAAGCCATTTTGCCAGCGAAGCAAGCTTCTTCGGATCGCCAATAAACCCTACCTTTGTTTGTCGCTTCATTTGCTCTCTGGCTTCCTCAAATGAAATATTTTCATCCTTGCTTTTTTTCTCAAATAACCTATTAAGAGCTTTTGTATCATGGAATCCCGGTGCCAGTACATTTACGGTGATTCCCAGATGGGCCATCTCTTCGGACAGGGTTTTAGCATAACCTACCACTGCCAGTCTCATGGAAGTGCTCAGCACCAGATTTTCTATAGGTTGCTTAACCGAGGCACTCTCTAAAAACAGAATCCTTCCGTATTGCTGCTCCTTGAATTTCGGCAGAAGCATCTTGGTCAATTCCACTTTCCATTTCAAAAGGGAAGAATAAGCTTCATCCCAATCCTCAAGGGTGGTTTCCTCGATAAGCTTTGCAGGGGGACCTCCAGAATTCAGAAATATACCGTTTAAAAATCCGGTATCTGATTTTTTAACAATACGCTTGAGTGTGGAGGGATCGGACAAATCCCCTGCAACATAATCCACCTTCCCGGGAGATTGTTTCCGGAAGCTTTGCAAATCATCTTCATTCCGGGCAACTGCAATAACATAAAAACCATCATTAACCAGGTTTTGGGCAACTGCATTGCCAAAGCCGCTTGTAGCTCCACAGACAATATACCGGCCGGTTTGTTTTTGTTTGTTTCCCATAAATATTCTGATTTAAATTCATTTTTTAATATTACTCGTATAAATTAAATTTGTTTAATAAATCACAAATTTTTGAATATATTTGTACCTCAAATTTTTGTAGAAACACACGGAACTAATAGTCAAACTTTTAAAAAGAAAGAAAAGATGGCAGAAAAAAGAGTTTACAGTTTTGGAAATAAACAAGCTGAAGGCGGAGCAAACATGAAGAATCTGCTCGGCGGCAAAGGTGCTAATCTTGCTGAAATGAGTTCGATAGGTGTACCAGTACCTCCGGGATTCACAATTACAACAGATGTTTGTACTGAATACAACAAAATTGGCAGGGATAAGATCGTTGAAATTCTGAAGAAAGACGTAGAGAAAGAGATCGGAAAAATTGAAGAACAAACCAATACCAAGTTCGGCAGTAACGAGTCGCCTTGCCTGCTCTCTGTAAGATCAGGCGCAAGAGTTTCCATGCCGGGTATGATGGATACAGTGTTGAACCTTGGTTTAAATGACGAAGCCGTACAGGGGCTTGCCAAAAAAACCAACAACGAACGGTTTGCATGGGACTCCTACAGGAGATTTATTCAAATGTATGGCGACGTAGTTATGGGTTTAGAGCCTGAAACCAAGAATGATCCCGATCCGTTTGAAGAGATCATTGAACAGATAAAAGAAAAGAAAGGGGTTGAAAAGGATGTAGATTTAACCCCCGATGACCTGAAAAACATGGTTCAGGAATTCAAGGATGTCATCAAAAGGCGGCTGGGAAAGGATTTTCCTCAGGATCCCTGGGATCAGTTGTGGGGCGCCATCATGGCTGTATTCGATAGCTGGAATACCAATCGTGCAAAGTATTACCGCCAGATGCACAAAATACCTGAAGAATGGGGTACTGCTGTGAATGTAATGGCTATGGTATTCGGCAATATGGGAGAAGATTCCGGAACAGGAGTTGCCTTTACCCGAGATGCTGCAACCGGTGAAAACGTGTTTAACGGTGAATTTCTAATGAACGCACAAGGTGAAGATGTGGTGGCAGGCATTCGCACTCCACAGCAGATCACCAAGGAAGGCTCACAAAGATGGGCTCAACTGCAGGGCGTTTCCGAAGAAGAAAGAAAGAAAGTTTTCCCTTCCCTCGAAGAAATGATGCCC
>JAWLEA010000159.1:0-7287 GCA_041686345.1 Polyangia bacterium
TTGGTTTTGTAAAAGACAGGAAAATTATTTGAAATATAAACCCTGTTGGGTTAATTTTATCAAAATTCTAAGGGAGGAACTCAATTTTGAGAATTATAAGCGGTTCTAAAACGGAACCAAAAAATAAAAACCAGATTAGATTTATTAGAGAAGATAGTGTTTCGCCCGATTGGGCGCTTGCTGCCGGCAGGCATCTTTTTACTTCGTTTCAAAACAGCAATATCGAAGTGAGTCCCACTTTGATAATTTCCGAGATAAATTCACCGGCAATAGTGATAGGTCAATTTCAAAATTCTTTGCAGGTATTAAAAGATGAAGCCTGGGATAAATATCCTGTTTATCGCAGAATTACCGGAGGGGGAGCTGCTTTTTTTGACAAAGGAGTGGTTCATATTGCCTTTGTTGTTCCGGATTACCAGCAGTTTCTCGGAGGTTCATCTCTCAAGTCAATACCCAAAAAATTAAACAATATTCTTCTGTCCACCCTTCGCGAGGAGGGATTGTCTCTTTCTTTGCAGACAGCTGATGTTTTAACTAAAAAAGGTTTTAAAGTGGGGGGAATCGGCTTTGAGTGCCAGAACTCCGTTGCTTTTTTTGAATGTTGGCTCGGGATTGAACAAGCAATCGACATACCCGATAATCTTTATGGTTATCCCAAACTTTCCGATGATACCTACAGTTGGAAAGCAAAATCAGTCGCAGAGCTTGTCAGTGATGAATCCCTCATTCCGGCCTGGGATTGTGATTTTGCCCATAAAGTGTCTTTTAATATGGACAGCCCTGATATCGAGGTCAAAGAAGTTGAGTGGAAATGGCTAGACAAAGAAAGAATAAACGGTCTCCGTCAAAAACAATGGTTGCAAAAAGTTTCCGAAAAACTCGATGATAAATTTTCCATTTCAAAACTGGTAGAAGATTATAGTGGTTTTATCCATGCGGCTGTTTCTGTTCCTGACGGCAATATCATTCACAAAGTAAAATTGTTTGGTGATTTTCAGGCAGATGCTGACGGGATCAGGGAACTGGAAGAAAAATTGGAATGGACTTCCGTAAAAAAACGCTCAATAGCTTTGATAATAGATGATGTACTGGTAGGTTCGAGGTCTCACATTATTCTTGGAATAAAAAGACTCGGGTCAATTCTCGAAGCTATTATGGATGCGGTTGCCAAAGAAAAATCAAAATAGTTGAAACCCGTCTAATAACTGAAACTGCATATATATTAGAAACACATCATTGCCAAAGGAAAAGTGGGTCCATGGAATATTATCCCGAAGAACTTGTTAAAACGGCCCTTGAACAGTATGAAACTCCCCTGTATCTTTACGATAAAAATCTTATCAGAGAAAATTGCCGGCTTTTTCAACAAATAGATTATGACAATCTTCTGGTTACTTTTGCTTCCATGGCAAATGCCAATCCTGAATTTCTCAAACTGGTCAAAGACGAAGGACTGGGGATTTTTGTCAATTCTTCCAGTCACTTGGATATAGCTCTTGACGCAGGTTTCAAGTCTGAACAAATTGTTTTTACATCTTCGGCCATGAATAACAGATTGATGAAACTTGTTGCTAAGCATGATTTGATTTTGAATCTCGATTCTCTCGGACAGCTCAGACGATGGTGGAATCTTTTTCCTGAAAGACCCGTAGGAATTCGCTGTAATATCGGAGATCGCGTCAAAGCCAGGAAAACCAGGGGCGGTTATTTTCTCGGTCAAAATTCCAGACTGGGACTAACCGGTCCGGAAATAAAAGAACTGGAAGGTTCCCCCTTAATCTGTGGACTTCACCTTTATCTGGGTACTGACATAATCGATGTTACTTATTTTGAAGAGTGTTATTCCCATATCTGTGCCCTTGCCGATCTTTTTCCAAACCTTGAATATCTCGATTTCGGCGGAGGTTTCGGTGTTACTACTCCCGATGGCAGAACCTTTGATATTAAAGGCTATGGCAAAGCTGTAACCCGGTTGATGAACAAGGTCAGTCAAAGAAGAAATCGCAATATTCAACTTATTTTGGAACCGGGCAGAATTATTGGTGGTGAGGCTGGCTGGTTTATTGCCAAAGTTGTAGACATCAAAATTCGCGGGAAAAAACAATATGTCGGAATTGATGCTTCCACAGCTCAATTCTCCCGTCCCCTCATGTATCCTGACAGTGCTTACCATCCACTTTCCGTTCTGGAAAAAAATATTCTTAATTCAGACAAAGAATTTGAAACTTCTGTTTACGGCTGTTCCACCTATTCTCGCGATTTTTTCGTGCGGGATATACCTCTTCCCCGACTCAAGCAGGATGATATTGTCATTTTTGCACATGCTGGTAGCTATTCGGCTTCATCTTTTACCACTTTTCTTGGTTTTGAAGAACCTGAGGAAGTCTTCCTATGATCCATTTGTGCCAGGTCAAAACCAAAAAAGAATTATCCTTTTTTTATCGTTTTCTCCGTAAAATCTATCTGGACAATCCCCATTATCGCAATACTGAATCCGATATTCTCCAGCTTCTCATCGGAGGCAATTCAGCCTTTCATCAACATGCAACGGTTATTCCCTTTCTGATATTGGATGGAGGGGTTTGTGCCGGTCGTTTTGCCTTGATCAAAGATGACAAACTCAAAGATTACGTTCAAATTGCTTTTTTTGAAGCTGACTGGGGTCTTGAAAATCTCTGGACAGCTATCAAAATGAAAGCTCGTCAACTTTTTCCACAAGCACCGAAAATTGTGGTGGGAATTTGCGGCCACCTGAACTATGCTGCCGGTTTTCTGGCCAACAAGTTCAGAGAACCTCCTGTTTTCGGGCTTCCCTACAATCCTCCCTATTATCTTGAATATTTTCAAGAGATCACTGCAAGGGAACTGGTTTCATTCCGTTTTCCCAACCAGCCCTTTATCGATTTGAGAAAACAAGGCAAATTGATGTCCGATATCGGCACGATCAGGCTCAGGCACCTGGATAAAAGTTATTTGAAGCGAGATGTGGAAATTTATACAAAACTGAACAATCAATGTTTTCAGGAACATCCTTACTGGTCCAATCGCACCGTCGCAGAAGATTATGAACTTTTTCATCCTTTCAGATGGCTGCTCAAAGAAGAAAATTTGATTATTGCCGAAGATCAGGGACTTCCCGTCGGTTTTTTACTCTGGTACCCGGATTTCAATCAACTGGTTGAAGGGGGACAGGAGTTGTCCCTCAGACACGTGCTCAAGTATCATCTGCTCAATCCGGTTGACACTGTCAGATTAACTGAAATAGCCGTCATCCCTGAATACAGAAGAAAAGGCGTGGTGCAGGCCATGGTAGCTGATATGACAGACAGCCTGGCAGCAGCAAATTACAAATATACCGAAGGTGGTTTTATTTTCAGTGAGAATAAAGCCAGTATCGGTGTAACCTCTCAGTTTCTCCACAAAGCATTCGGCAAACCGGTCAATCCCTATCGAAAGTACGTTGTTTTTGATGGAAAACTTGGTTAGTTCCCATCCCAGAGGTGGTGTTTTTGGCTGGGGAAGAAGTTTGCCTCAGATGCGCGGAGAAACTGCGAAGACATAGTTGCCACTATTTCAAGCAGTTACGACAAAGCAGATGAGGTAAAATTCCGTCGCCAGACGATGACATCCATTTTTGGGATGGGAACTAGTTAGTTAGTTCCCGGTCAATAACCTGTCAGAAACGGAATCCAATGGGTTATTTTTTACATAAAGTTGAAAATTCGGGCAAGCTTTCCCGGCAGTGGAATCAGTTGGCGACAGATTACTTTCAGACTACCGATTTCCTTTCCCATTGTCAGTTATACAATTATTGTTATCAGAGATACTACGAGCTTTATTCCGGTACTCATCTGCTGGCGGGAGCCTGTGTTTATTCTCTGCGGCTTGATTTAGGCACCTATGCCGGAATCAAATCCCCCGTCAAGATGAATATTATCGGAATTCCTGCCTCTGTCGCTTCAATGGGACTTGTGGGCAATCCCCAAATGACCCGCAAGCTTTTGCAACAGATTGTCAAACTAGAAAAGGGGTTTGTGCTTGCTCTCAATCTCGATTGGAAACCTCAAAATCCCGAATTTATCACCGGTTTAACCCTGCCTAATCTGGTTGTTTCCCAAAATTTCAAAGATTTCAGCGCTTATAAAAATTCTCTGCGTTCAAATTATCGAAGAAGATTGCAGCAATTGCAAAACTCCTTTGCCCGGATCAGACGCCAAGAAAGCAGTTGCAAAGTATTTGGTTCTGAACATTACAACCAGTATTTGCAAGTTTATAACCATAGTGATGCCAAATTGGAACAATTAAACCTGCAGTTTTTCTCCAACCTGGAATCTCCCTTCAGGCTGGTTTCTTTTTATCAAAAAGATCAACTGTTGGGTTGGCACATCTATCTGGCCTGGCAGGACGAGCTTTATTTTTTTCTGGGCGGGCTTGATTATCAATTCAACCACAAATACAATACCTATTTCAATCTCATTAACGATCTGCTGGAAGTTCATGCCAATCTTTCAACATCCAGGCTGCTCCTTGGACAAACAGCCGAAGAACCCAAGTTGAGAGCAGGTTCTCAGATAATTCCAAAATATATGGCTCTTTATCATTCCAGTCGGGTTATCAGGTTTGTGGCTGCCAAATTATCTTCTTATCTGGAGTACAATTTCGATTTTAAAGAACACCACGTTTTCAATGCAAAAGGCAGGCAGATATGAAAATTCTTCTGGTTCGTCCAGCCCCCGAAAAAGAAACTATTGGGCTACAGCATGTAATGCTGGTGGAGCCCCTTGAACTTGAAGTTCTGGCAACTGTGGTGGAGGACAATCATGAACCGGTGGTTGTGGATATGATTCTGGAAAAAGTTCCCCTTGAATATTTCCTGGAAAAGTATCAGCCCGATCTTTTTTGTGTTACCGGTTATATCACCAATGTCAAAACCATGATCGATTATTGCACCAGAGCCAAAAAATTTGCTCCCCAGGTTATTACTGTGGTCGGTGGGGTCCATGTTGAAGTTGTACCCGAAGATTTAAATCATATAGCTGTTGATTACAGGATAGTTCGCAATGCCACCACTGTTTTTCCAAAGTTGATTTCATATCTTGAGAGCAGGGGGGATAAACCTGAAGCCGCTCTGGCTTATGGTGAAAATCCGGACAGAGCAAACTGGCCATCCTTCGATTTTTCTTTTCCCCGGGTCAATCGCTCCTATACCGGTAAATATCGAGATAAATATTTCTATATCTTTCACCACAAAGTCGCTCTGGTCAAAACAGCTTTCGGTTGTCCCTATAATTGCAATTTTTGTTTTTGCCGAGCAATTACCGCTGATAATTTCATCCAGCGTCCCCTCGATGATATAATAACTGAAATCAAAGACCTGCAAGAAAAGGAAATCTATATTGTTGATGATGATTTTCTGGTTTCTCCCTCCCGCCTGGGCAAATTTCTTGATGCCCTGGAAGCAGAAGGTCTTGAGAAGAATTTCCTCATTTACGGCAGATCCGATTTTATTGTGGAACACTCGGAACTTATCAAGAGATTCAAGCACTTGGGACTTAAAACCATAATTGTGGGGCTGGAATCTTTCAACAAGGAAGAATTGGATCGCTACAACAAGAACAACAGTCCGGCCACCAATGAAAAGGCAATCAAGTTGATGAACAGTCTGGGTATCGATTGTTTCGCCACGGTTATCATTCCACCTCACTGGAAGAAAGTTGATTTTGATCAATTGGGCGATAAACTGATAGAACTGGAAATTAAATATGTAAATTTGCAGCCGCTGACTCCTATTCCAGGGACAGGATTCCAGGTGGAACCCGAAAAACTGCTGATCCATCGCAGTGATTACGCCAGTTGGGATTTAGCTCATGTTGCCATCAGGCCCGAACACCTCAGTGTAGCCGAATTTTATCGTCAGATTATCAAATTATACGAAAGAATTTTGTTTCGACCTGCTGTTTTACTCAGCCATCTCAAATATCCGCCCCCCAGGTTGTGGAAAATGCTCAAAGGCAGTTATCTGGTTCATCGTCAATATCTGAAAAAAATGAAGGAGGCCGGGAATGCCTAAAATTTTGTTTATCCAGCCCACCCAATACTATAAAAATGGCACTGCTTTGTGCAAGCAACGCAAAATCAATCTGCCCGGTCTGGTTTTCCCGTTGCTGGCGGCCATGACTCCCGATCACTGGGAGGTGGAAGTTGTAATAGAAGTTGTGGATGAAGTGGATTTTGATTGTGATGCCGATCTGGTAGGGATTGGAACCATGGGTCATGCGATTTTCAGGGGTCTGGAAATAGCCCGGGAATTCAAAAAGAGAGGCAAAACGGTATTTTTTGGCGGTTATATGGCTTCCATGGTGCCGGAAAAAGTTCTGGAAATGGGTGTTGACAGTGTAGTTGTAGGAGATGCCGAAAATTCCTATCCTCAACTCTTACAAGATTACGAAAAGGATGGGAAAATCAAAAAAGTCTATGATCTGCCTATCAGCGAGCTTAAAAATCTACCTCTTCCCAAGTATGAGTTGTTGCTGGACAAACCCCTGGGAAATATGTTGCCGGTTCAGGCAGGCAGAGGATGCCCTCATCTTTGCAGTTTTTGTTCTGTTTCCTGTATTTATAAGGGAAAATATCTGGTAAGACCCATCTCTGAAGTTATGCGAGATATAAAAAGGATAAAAGAGCTTGGTTTCAGCGGTTTTTATCTCATCGACGATAATATTGTCGGCAATCCGGGCTATTTATCTGAGTTGGCCCGGCAGATCAAACCTCTTAACCTCCATTGGGCCAGCCAGTGTTCCCTCAATCTGGCTCGCAATCAGAAGTTGCTCCGGGAGGTAGCTGATTCCGGATGCAGAATTTTAAGTTTCGGCCTGGAAAGTATTACCCAGGAAGGTTTGGACAAGTTGAACAAGAGTTGGGTCAAGGTAACCGAGCACGAAAAGCTGCTGCGAAGAATAGAAAAGGCCGGAATAATGCCCAGCTCCGAGATGATGGTAGGATTGGACAGTGATACCGAGGAATCTTTGCGTGCAACTCTGGATTTTGTCAATCGCGCTCGTATTCCCATTCCTCGTTTTTATATTCTCACTCCCATGCCCGGCTCCGAACTTTACGAACAGTTCAAACGCGAAGGCAGACTTCTGCACGAAGATTATAAAAAATACGACGGTACCCAGGCTGTTCATACTCCCCAGAATATTTCTCCCGAAGAACTGACTGAGATGTATTGGTGGCTTAATCGGCAGGTATTTTCCCTTTCATCCATTTTGCAACGAACCATCTTGC
>JAWLEA010000160.1:0-7226 GCA_041686345.1 Polyangia bacterium
GCTGAAATACAATTTCAGCAACACCATTAATACCGTAAAGGTATAGAGACCCATTCCGATTATCATCCACCACATCTTGCCGTCAATCAAAAACGCCTGCCTTTTTCGAGGCTTTTGAGCCATCAGATATTCTTTATGGGGAGGTTCAAGTCCCAGAGCAATTGCCGCAAGTGTATCCATGATGAGATTGACCCAGAGTAATTGTACTGCAGTGAGAGGAGACTTGCCACCGATAAGTGCTCCAACAAATGCAGTAGTCAATGCGGCTACATTTACTGTTAATTGGAACTGAAGGAATTTTTTAATATTTTGCTGTAAATTCCTGCCCCAAACAACTCCCTGAACAATAGATTTGAAGTTGTCGTCAAGCAAAACCACATCGGAAGCTTCTTTGGCGACCTCTGTACCTGAAATTCCCATGGAAAGTCCAATATCCGCCTTTTTAAGGGCGGGAGCATCATTGGTACCATCGCCGGTAACGGCTACAACTTCACCCTGCTGTTTGAGCAGGGAAACCAAACGGAATTTATCGTCAGGTTTGGAGCGGGCCAGAATTTTCAAACGCGGCAAAATGTCGATAATTTCCTCATCACTTTTCTGAGCAAATTCATCTCCAGTCAAAACCAGATCGCCCTCTGAAAACAAACCGAGTTCTTTTCCGATGGATTTAGCTGTCAAAGGATTATCACCGGTAACAATTTTAACAGCTATGCCGGCTTCCTTACATTTTTCCACAGCTCCTCCTACTTCTTTGCGTATCGGATCTTTAATTATCACCAGTCCAAAAAGCACCAGATCTTTTTCTGCAATCGTCTGAACATCACTGGAATATTTTTTGTAAGCAAGAGCGAGAACCCTTTCTCCCTGGGAAGTGGATTTCTGCAGAACTTTTCTGATTTCATCTTCTTTTTGGGATAACTCTATTGTTTTTCCTTCCAGATCAACCGCAACTTCAGAGGTTTTTTCCATCACTCTTTCAGGAGCTCCCTTGACCAGAAGCATATTTGAATTTTCATCCCATTTGATCAGACTTGACATCATTTTACGCTCAGAAGAAAAGGCTTTTCTGTCAATAATTTTGGCAGACTCGCGAATAGAAAGATAATTATAATCTTTTTCCTGGAGAAGCAAAAGCATGGAACCTTCAGTGGGACTGCCCACATAATCAAGTTTGCCTCCATTCTTTTTCTCCAGAAAAGCAGTGGAATTAGTGGTAAGCAGATTTGTAAAAAGACGATCATGGGGTTCGACAAAACACTTGGATTCGGCCGATTCAATACCTTGGCCAGCAGTCCATAATTTGGAAACCCGCATGCGGTTAAGGGTGAGAGTACCGGTTTTATCGGAACAGATTACGGTGGCTGACCCTAAAGTTTCACTGGCTTCAAGGGTTCTGACAAGATTGTTGTCTTTGGCCATCCTTCTCATGTTGAGGGCAAGATTGAGAGTAACAGCCAGAGGTAAACCCTCCGGAACAGAAACAACTACAATGGTAATGGCTACAATAAAAGCATTGAGAACAAATTGTACCAGGGAAAGAGAGGTGAAACTGAATCCTGTCAGAATAAAGTGGCGTAGAAAAAGAGCCATAAAAATAGCAAATGCGGCTAAAGTTCCTATGATCCCAATTTTATTGGCCAGTTTAGTGAGACGTTCCTGCAAAGGAGTTGGGTCAGGTGCTTCAGAAAGAGCATCTCTGATTTTACCCATTTCTGTTGCAAAACCGACTTTTTCCACTTCCATTATACCTTCACCGGTAATGACTGAATATCCCCGGAAAAGACTGGAATCTATTTCGGGAGTGGAATGGACCGACTCCCCTGTAATAGCGGAGGTATCGCAACTGAGATTTACAGTCTGAATGACCTTGCCGTCAGCCGGAATTTTGTCTCCCGCCGCCAGAATAACTATGTCGCCAACTACCAGTTGATCCGATGAAATTGTATGAAATTCGCCATTTCTAATTATTTTAGTTTCAATTTCTGAATTTTTTTCCAGGAGAGCCTGAAAAGCCCAACTGGATCTGAGTTCACTGATAAAACCTACAACGGTAGCTATGAGAACAGCTATGAGAATACCTAGACCTTCATAAATAGCTGAATTGTTGTAGATGGAGATTGAAATGGAAATAGCAGCTGCAATGGAAAGAATTATTATGGTTTTGTCGGAAGCAACTCCCAGGAAAATTTCCTGCCATTTGCGGGGAGCAGGAGGCGGCAAAGCATTGTTGCCGTGTTTTTTACTGCTCTGATTAACCTGTGCTTCTGTCAGACCCGTAATTTTGTCATGATTATCTTTCATAATGAACAAATATTCCCAAATTATTCAATTTATGAAAAGTAAAAAATTAAATACTGTAATATTTTAGTTCCCATTTTGGAAAATCTAAAAACCGTTTTTTAGAGTTTTTTGCCAACATAGTGTTTTAATCAGTCTTTTTAAGAGTTTAAACAGAAATTATTTTTTTGAATAAATTTTTCCAGTTGCGGGGTTGCTTCTTTCAAAATCGTGTTTATGTTTCAAATCGTAGCAAATGGTATAACATAATTTGTTGATATTATTACATTATAACAATTATTATCTAAATAGTTTCCATTCCAAAAAGGAAAATTATCGCCATTCTGGGATGAAAACTAAATAAACATTAAAGAAAGGATGTTTTATTATGGCAGCTAAAGAATTATTGTTCGATGAAGCAGCACGTGCTGCTATCTTGCGTGGAGTAAATGTATTGTCAGACGCAGTCAAAGTCACTTTGGGTCCCAAAGGAAGAAACGTTGTGATTGAAAAATCATGGGGTTCCCCAACTGTTACCAAAGACGGCGTTTCCGTAGCCAAAGAAATCGAACTTGAAAACAAATTTGAAAATATGGGTGCTCAGATGCTCAAGGAAGTCGCCTCCAAAACATCAGACGTTGCTGGCGACGGCACCACAACCGCCACCTTGCTTGCTCAGGCAATTTATCGCGAGGGAGTTAAGATGGTCAGTGCCGGTCATAACCCCATGGAAGTAAAAAGAGGGATTCAAAAAGGGGTAGATGCACTCGTTAAAGAAATTAAAAAGATAAGCAATCCCATCAAAGAAAGCAAAGAAATCGCCCAAGTTGGCACTATTTCAGCTAACGGTGAAAAGCTTATCGGCGAAATAATTTCCAAAGCAATGGACAAGGTCGGCAAAGAAGGTGTAATTACCGTAGAAGAAGCCAAATCCATTGAAACCAGTTTTGAAGCTGTCAAAGGTATGCAATTCGACCGAGGATATCTTTCCCCTTATTTCATCACTGATTCAGATACCATGAAAACTGAATTCGAAAATCCATATATCCTCGTATACGACAAGAAAATTTCTAATATGAAAGATTTCATGCCTATTCTGCAAGCAGTTGTTCAAGAAGGCAATGGCAGACCTCTTCTGGTTATAGCCGAAGACGTCGAAGGCGAAGCCCTGGCTACTCTGGTACTCAACAAATTGCGCGGTTCTTTCAAGGTTTGTGCCGTTAAAGCTCCCGGATTTGGTGACAGACGCAAAGAAATGCTCAAAGACATTGCAGTTCTCACCGGTGCTCAGCCCATCATGGAAGAACTTGGAATGGATCTTGGCAATGTGACTCTCGAACATCTTGGAACCGCCAACAGCGTAGTAGTTGACAAAGACAATACTACCATCGTCGGAGGCAAAGGTAAAAAAGAACAAATCAATCAGAGAATCAAAGAAATAAAAGTTCAGATTAAACAGAGCAGCTCTGATTACGATCAGGAAAAACTCCAGGAAAGACTCGCCCGTCTTGTGGGTGGCGTAGCAGTAATCAAAGTTGGTGCTCCCACTGAAACAGCCATGAAAGAGAAAAAAGCCAGAGTGGAAGATGCACTCCACGCCACCAGAGCTGCCGCAGAAGAAGGCATCGTCCCCGGAGGTGGAGTAGCTCTCATCAGAACTGCTAATGCTCTTGACAACATTAAACTCGATCCCACCCAGAAGGTTGGAATTAAGATTCTGAAAAAAGCAATTGAGGAACCTCTCAGGCAAATAGCTTTCAATGCCGGAGTCGACGGTTCCATAGTTATCCAAAAAGTAAGAGATAACAAAGGTGCTTATGGCTATAACGCAGCTTCGGAAAAATATGAAGATCTGGTAGAAGCCGGAGTTATCGATCCCACCAAAGTTGTAAGAAGCGCTCTGGAAAATGCTTCTTCTGTTGCCGGTCTCATGATGACAACCATGGCCATGATCGTCGACAAAGAAACAGAAGATGAAGCTCCTGCCGCTCCTGCCCCTGGAATGGGCGGAATGGGTGGAATGGGCGGAATGGGCGGAATGGGTGGAATGATGTAATTCATTCCCTCTCCAACTACTTTCCCCCTCCAGTTTCCAAACTCAAATTCCTGTCGGAATCCTGTCTCCATCTCTCCAATCTTCCAAACTTGAAAGCTCCAATTCAATTCTCGTCTCAAATTTAAAACAAGTTTTTTTTCAAGGGATATTTTTCTCCGGTATTGTGAAATCTGACATGGCACAGGTAATAAGATTATAAACGTAAACAAAACCAGATTCAGGTTTATTCTTCTGAATTGTCAAACTGTTTTCCATGATTTTCAGGGGAAGGTATGCTATATTTTAAACAAGTAAACTAGTTTTACCTTTATTCCCAACTTCCGTCTTTTATCTGTAACTGAGGTATCAAATGCAAAAAAGACTGTTTTCCATGATTATTTTAGTTTCTATTTCTTTTTTATTGTTGAATTGTGCCGGCAGTAACTCCAGCAACAACACCAACAACACCAACAACACCAATAATTGTACCAATACATGCAGCACCAATGGGGATTCAAGATGCTCCGAGGACAATATAATTCAAGTTTGCGGCTTGAATAACGGTTGCCTGCAATGGGTTGACAACACCGATTGTACCCTTTCGGGTGATCTTTGTCGCTATAACTCGGATACCGGCGATCCCGAATGTGCTTCCACCTGTTCGGACAATTGCGAAACCAATGGAGATCTCCGCTGCAACGACAATAAAGTCGAGATCTGTGAGCCTGATCAAAACCAATGTCTCAACTGGATTGTCAGCGAAAATTGCTCAGATTCAAACCAAATCTGTGATGATTCCGAAGGAGAAGCTCAATGTGTGGCCGAATGCAACAATATTTGCAACACTTCAGGAGAAACCAGGTGCAATAATGGCGCTATCGAAATTTGTCAGGAAGATCAGGAGGGTTGTTTTGACTGGGAAATTCAGCAAGATTGCACCACCAATGATCAGATCTGCCTGATCAACCAAGAGACTAACGATCCCGAATGTGTTTACGACTGCAGTGACAATTGTCCCCAATCCGGAGATACCAGGTGTCAGGGTAACATTATCCAAACCTGTGAACTCCAGACCAACAATTGTCTGGACTGGACTGATTCCCAAGATTGCTCCACTACTTCCCAAATTTGCGACGATTCCGGAACCGAGGCCCAATGTGAAAGCGGAGATCTTAACATTTACATTACTGAATATATAGAAGGCAGTTCTTTTAATAAAGCCATAGAAATTTTCTTTGCTGAAGTCCCCGGCACCTATGATACCTCCAACTGCTCCATTCTTACCTATAACAGTGGAACAACTCCCCACTACACAATTACCCTGCTTGCTTCCAATGTCTCCACCGGTGATTTTTATGTACTCTGCCACAATGACGTTGAAACAGGCATGGAGCCTTATTGTGACCAGTTTTCAAGCAGCCTTTCCTACAATGGTGATGATGCCATCGAGCTGGTTTGCGAATCTACCACTTGGGATATTATGGGTGAAATCGGCAATAATAATGATATTTGGGGTGAAGATGTCACCTTGCGACGCAAATCAACCGTTACTTCCGGCGATACCAACGGGCTGGATGCTTTTGATCCAACTATTGAATGGGATGAATTTGCAGCCAATTCCTATACAGATCTTGGACAATAGTCACAGCTCAATGTCCCTTTTCCCATTACCGCTCTTACTTGAACACCGTAGTCTTTATTAATCCAGAGTTAAATTATCATATGCAAGAAATCAAACTAAAATGCCCCTCCCAAGATATTGCCATTCGTCTTTTTGGTATAAACCACCAATTTCTCCAACTTATGGAAAACAATTTTTCCGTCACCATGTCTCCCAAAGGCAAAGAAGTATTAATCAAGGGAGAAGACAAAGATGTCAATCTTGTCTACCAGCTCCTCTCCCAATTGATGCTCCTAATTGAAAAAGGCAGAGTCGTAAAAAAAACTGACATACTCAACTCTATTTCCCACATCAAAAAGGGAGGCAAAGCCAAACTCGACAAAGTGTTCAATGAAGTTGCCCTCAAAACCGACTCGGGCAAAACAATTTCCCCCAGAACAATCAACCAACTCAATTATATTCGTTCCATCAAATCCCACGATCTTGTATTCGGAATTGGTCCTGCCGGTACTGGCAAGACTTTTCTGGCCATGGCCATGGCACTTTCCTACTATAAAGACAAAAAAGTCGAAAGGATTATCCTTACCAGACCGGCAGTTGAAGCCGGAGAAAATCTGGGATTTCTGCCCGGTGATCTTGAAGAAAAGATCAACCCTTATCTCCGCCCTCTTTACGATGCCCTGTTTGAAATGTTTCATCCCCGCCGGGCAACAGCTCTGCTTAAAGATACAACCATCGAAGTAGCTCCCCTTGCCTTCATGCGGGGCCGAACCCTTAAAAACGCCTTTGTTATCCTGGATGAAGCTCAAAATACAAGTTACGAACAGATGAAAATGCTGCTCACCCGAATCGGAGAAAACAGTTATTGTGTAATAAACGGAGATATCACCCAGATTGATCTTCCCAATCCCGCCAGTAGCGGCCTGGTAAATGCTGTACGTATTCTAGAAGGAATCGAAGGAATTGAAATCTGCAAATTTACCGGAGAAGACGTGGTTAGACATCATCTGGTTCAAAAAATCATCGCCGCCTACCAGAAATTTGAAAACTCCTGATCTTTTGGAATATTCTGGGATGAGGGTTTTTGGCTGGGGAAGAAATTTGATAAGATGTGCGGAGTAACTTCGCAGATATAGCCACTACAATTTCAAGAAGTTACGACAAAGCAGATTAATTAAATTTCCGTTTCCAGATGATGACCTTCCTTTTTGGGATGGGAACTAACTAGTTTCCATCCCAGAATGGGGGTTTTTGACTGAATGAGAAGTTTGCCTCAGATGTGCGGAGTAACTG
>JAWLEA010000026.1:0-30258 GCA_041686345.1 Polyangia bacterium
GGGCGACAAAAGCGCCTTTACCGGATTCATGAAGATATACATGAGCTTGGCTTTGGCTGGCACTACATGATTGGGAAGTCTGACCACACTGGGTTTGGAATTATCCCACAGAGAATCAAAGCGTTCAAGGCTCACATTGAAACATTTAGCGATATTTCGATTCATGTCGGCGAGAAAGCGGGGATAGTTCGCGTAAACATCGGTGAGCAGCAGATGATAGTGATTGGGCATGAAGGAATAACTGTGGACTTTGAGACCATGCTTCCGGGCAGCGGCAGCGAGGCAAAATTCGAGGATTTGATTGTTCTTTTTCCCCGGTTTGATAAAAAATCTTCCTTCACTGGTTCTGCGGCTTACCATGATCAACTGGTTGGGCAAAACCTGATTAGCCCTTGTTCTGTAGTGTTTTGGCGGTTCTTTTCTTAATTTCATTAATACCTCCTGAGTTAAAAAAATGTTCTCAGGAGTTATTTTCGAAATTTTTAAAAAAAAGTTCACATATTTTTTGAAAAACTTACTTTTTTTTTGTGGATTGCAGGGAGATTGGAAATTTACATAGAGTAGTGGAGAGAAGAAATGGGGTGTTTCCTAACCCGGATCGGGATTTTTTTTGGTTAGACTACTTTGAGGAGGATGAAGATGAGGATTGCTACTACGATGAAGAAAAGGACGGTGATCATGGCGAGGAGAATTGTTTGCTGGTTGCTTCCCTGGCCGTTGTCTGATGATTTAGCGTCGGGGCTGTTGTCCTGGGAAGGAAATGAGGGCAATGAGGAAAATGAGCCGGAGCCGGAATCTTTGTCCCGGGAAAGTGAGGGCAATGATGATGTGGGCAATGATGGTAAGGAAGAAGACGGGAGTGAACCCGGCAGGGAACTGGAAGAGCCCGCTTTGTGCTTGTTGCGATAAGTGCGTTCTCTGGTTTTGACCTTCTTTTCGCCGGTGATTGAGCTTTCTACTTCGAGGTATTCTTCCCAGCCCTCTGGAAGATTGGAGGGAAGGGAACCTAGTTTGGTGCTTTTGAGGAAGGCAAAATAGGATTCTTCCATATCATCGAATTCCATGATGCCGTCACATTCATCACATCGTGCCTGGGGAGCCTCTGGATTATCAACATCTTCGATTGAATTTGCCTCAATGAGCAGAACTTTTTCTTTGTCGCAGACAGGGCAGTAGTAGGGTGCAAAAAAACTTTGCACCACGGCGTTGCCGGTGAAATTATTGACCAGGTTAATCTGGGCAACAATAGCAGGAGAGCTTTCGATGATAACCAGGGAAGCACCCTTCTCTTCGAGATCGGACAACCAGTTTACCCAGTCTCTGACTCCACAGGAATTGATTCGTTCGACCCGGCTGAGATTAAGAAGCACCACACCCACTCCGATTTTGTCGCCAAGCTCGGAAAGGTTGTTGTCTTCGTCGATAATACCCATGATGCTTACATAGGTAATACCATCTTTAACTTTTAGTGAATAATTGAACTTTTTCTTCATAATACATTTTTTCAAAGGTTATGGGTTCGGTTAATCAGCATTAAGCCACTTTTTGGGTTCAATAGCAAACAAATTATTTGAAAAATCTAATTAAAAAGGCATTGCAAATTTATGATATCAAGTATTATTTTAATATTAAACTTCAGGTGTAATACAAATAAAAAGTTTGGGTTCCTCGGGAATCATTTTGGTTCCTCGGGGAATTGAAGATATTGGTCCCATTCCTTGGACAAATAAGCTGTAATCAGTCTGTGGGCATTTTGAGTCAAGGTGAAATTAACCAGAGGATCAGGAGAATCCAGAGAATTGTGATTCTGAATATAATTCAAACCCCTGAGTGCACCGTTGATATCACCGCACAACAGCAACCCTACTTTGCTAATGGCCAGATCGATATTTTCGAACCATTGCCACAAATCGATCTCAGGGAAAATTTCCCAGACTGAAGTGGAAATTCTGTCCACTGCGCGCTTTTCCCTGCGACCAAGATTATTGTAAAACCTGTTGGCATTTGCATCTCTTTGATCTGGAGGCAAAGCCAATGAATACATGACTTCAAAAACTTCCCTTCTTTGCAGCCTGTTGATATGAAACAGCAAAGAGTAACCGGAACGAGCCGCTTCCAGAGCCCTTCCCAAAATAAACCGGATAGTGGAAATGGGCAGATTAAAAAGTTCGGGCCTGACCACTATCTGAATTTGATCGTTCTGAGTGGTTATCAGCATCTGTTTTTTTTGAAGTTCGGTAACCCACAGATGGGCTTCCTGCCCCAAGGTTGCGACTACTTCATCCCAGGCAAGAATCTCGGGTCCTCGAGCTTCTCTGGCATTGGGCAAAGCAGGATCAGATGTTTTGAATACCTCTTCCAGCCCCGTACGCAGGGCAAACCACATTTGGGAAGCTGGACCGGTGGGATCTTTAGTCCCCACCAACCTGCGAAAATCATCGGAAGCAAAGGCATTATTCTTGATAAAAGGTTGGGGGTGAGGCGGCAACTGTTCGGACTTGTCAAAAATTGCTCTGACCTGGAAAATTCGCTTGCGCCTGTTCATGGATTGAGGCAGAACCGATTCGAAATGCTTGAGAAAAACACTGTCATCAAAACAACTTGCATATAATTTTTCAAAAATATCCAAAGCCTTGATATTTTGCTTATGCTCGAGGTAAAGATCAGCCAAAAACATCAGACTTTTGCTTGATTTGAGGGTTGGGAGACTTTCAATGCTTTCCACAGCACCGTTGATATTGCCGGCAAGATACTTGAGCAGAGCCTTGTGGGTGATGAGAGATTCATTGTCTTCAACATTGCTTGTTTTAACCCTGTCGAGCAAATTGAGTGCCTTGCCAATATTGCCCATCTTGGCCAATACCCAACTTACACAAACCCCTTGATGCAAAGACAGATCAGAAAGACGAAGTGTTTTCAGCAAACCTCCGACCTTTTCATTTTCGCCAGCTTTGTATTTGATCATAATAGCCAGAACTACATATTTATTGTGAACAACCGGCGATAATTCCTGACTGATGAGATTGAGCAGTCTTTCCACAGTAACTGCAGCTTCCCGCACCTTGTTGCTGGCTAAAAGCTCAGAAGCCAATTCAAACAGGCATTGCATATCATCAGGTTTTTTCTGAAGTACATTGCGCAGCAATTTCATGGCATCTCTGGGACGATCCAGCTTTTCAGAAAAGAACCTTGCCAGAGAAATATATTTGGACTGATTACGTTTGTTGCTGAAACACAACTTCGTATAATCTTTCCAGCTTTCAACAGCCTTTTCTTCTTCTCCCATCATCAGATACAATTCGGTCTTACCCAAAACAGCTTCGTGCAGACATGGATCTTTTTCAGTAGCCTTTTCAAATTCATTGAAGGCAAATTCCAGGTCGTTATTCTGCAGTGCCAACTTGGCTTTGATTACTGACATGAATGAAGAAGGAGTTGAATTGTCTTCGGTGTCATAGATTTCTTCAAGTTGTCGCACAAAATCGTTGAAGTGTTCAGGAGCATGATAATCGGAACTTATTTCCAAAATTTCCCGCAAGGGTTCATAATTTGTCTTATTTTGCCTGATAGCAAGAATAAAGGAGTTTACCGCTTCAAAAAGTTCGCCGATTTTCTTGAAAACTTTACCCCGCTGGTAATTAAGCTCAGCCCGCTCCTCGGCGGTGCCTTCAGAAATTGCCTTTTTGCTGAGAGAACCTGCAATTTCACTGGCTTTATCCCAATCCTTGAGATTGTAATACATCTGAAACAAGGAACGCAGGGCTCCGGGAGAATCAGGACGCAAAGACAAGGCAGCATTGAAATAACGTTCAGCCTGTTCGGTTTTATTGAATCTTCTGTCGAGAATTTCACCCATTTGAACATAAATTCCCGCTTTTTCGCGTGGATCCTCCCAAACGGATGCTTCCATCTTGAGCGTATTCAAAACCCCTTTCCAATGACCTCGTTTCATGTAAAGATCGCGAATTCCGTGGATAGCCGGCAAAGAAGTGGGTGACAACTCAACCGCCAATTTGTAATATTTGAGAGCTTCATCATTTTTCTTGAACTGAGTTTCCAGAATTGACCCGTATTTGAAATAAAGAGCGGCTTTTTTTCCTTTGTCAGTAGTTGTTTCGAGGGAAAGACGCAATACTTTGATGTAGTTGTCCCAATCTTCTCTGGTTTCATAGATCCGTCCCAGTGCTTCGAGAGATTTTTGATGGGTATTATCAAGATTGAGGATATCTGTATAATATTGAACAGCGTCGTCTATATTTTTGAGAGCTTCTTCGTTGATCTTGGCCAATCTGTACAAATATTTGAGTTCTTCATTTCTGTTCTTGGCGATAAGTCGCTTGATGGAAAGCAATTTTGCCACAAAAGGCCAATCTCTTTCCTTGTCTTTTTCCTTGAGCAGAAAATCTATCTGTGGTTCGATTTCCCGGAACCATTCCGGCTTGGGATCTTCGTGCTCCATCAGTGAATAAAACCAACTGATATTGGTTTTATCTTCAGTGGGGATAACACCACCCAGATCAAGGTATTCTCCAATAAAAACACTTGCTTTTTCATGGTTGTTATCTTTGGCCAAAATCGACAGATAAAGCAGTATTGAGAAATAATTATCCTTGTTTTTTATGTTGTCTTTGAGACTCTCACCATATTTGATGGCCTTGTCAATATTGCCCTGCTGTTGATACCAGTGCATTGAAAAATAATCATGGATAAGGGGAAGCTTTTTTTCCAAGGATCTGAGGTTGGCAAAAGCATCATCCCACTTATCGAGTCTGGAATTATAGATGGAGATAATGAGACGATTGAAAGTATTGGAAGTATTGATGGAATAGAGTTTGAAAATTTCGTCCCATTTAGCCAGATGCAGGGCCAGGTCGATTTTGGCAGCCGTATCGGAAGGTAAAACCAGAGTCCAGGCAAGTTCATGGTTGTATAATCGATACTGAGCCAGCAAAGCCGCAGCATCGTGCATGAATTCATCTTCGTATTCAACAGCATAATCCACCAATTCGCCATAACCGTTGCGGTGGAGAAGAAGATCAAACAAACCCCGGCGTACCAGAAAGGGCCTGACATCATATTTTTTGGCCAACTTGTAAAAACGTTCGGCTTCCTCCTTGCGATCAAGCCGAACATGAGCAATCTGAGCAGCACGCAGACAGGCAGCACCTTTAAGTTCTTCGGTTTGAGCCAACTGGTACAACTTGTGATAAAGTCGAATCAAAATGACATCTTCCCCGGAGGAAGCAGCGATGCGAATGGCAGTCAATACTGCGAGAGCCGCGGCCCAATCTTTTCGTTCGGAAAGGGTGATCAGGTGCTCAATGGCAATTTCTTCTCTGCCATTGTAGGCATTGATAAAAAGGGAAGCGTCCAGAAATTCACTTTCTCCCAGAGTTGAAAATAGATTTTTTTCGGTGGCTCTGAAGGGAGCAGGATCCAGCTTTGCTCTGTATACATATTCTAGTTTGGTGAGAGTTTCCAAAGCATCATTTTTGGATAGAAACTTGATTGCTTTATCCCATTGTTCGAGATTATCCCCTGTAAAGACAGCACTGCGGAAACGGGCTTCCTTGACTCCGCCCTTTTCCAGCAATTTGCCGTATTTATCCTGATCTTCAATTAACATGCTTGAATAAAGCAGCAACTCGGAATTATCAATCTGGATATTATTATCTTTGATAATTTTGACAACATTTTCCGGCTTGCGATATAGATAGAGCCAGATTTTAAGCCAACAGAGAGCTTCTTCTTTGTTGTCAGACAGATATTTCAACCTTTTCTGAAAAAAAGCATCCAATTCATCAGACCCAACATAAGGAAGCAAGGCACGAATGAAAAAATGTGCACCTTCTGCAATATCTTGATTTTCCATAAACTTTTTAACAGAAAAACCATCTTTGAGCATGTGATAATGGACAAAAGCACCGTGAAAAATTTCGGAAGAAGACAGGTTTTCTTTTTCTTTATAGACGACATCGCATAGTTGCAATAATTCGTTTATTTCTTTTTTGCGGTTGATATTTATCATAATTATTTCCAACAAGAAAGGCTGATCCTGCAACCTGAAAAAAGTTGACAGAATTTGGAAGTCAGTTCCCATCCCAGAATGGTGGTTATTGGCTGAATAAGAAATTTGCCAGATGTGCGGAGAAACTTCGCAGATATAGTTGATGCTATTTCAAGAAGTTATGACAAAACTGATCAATTAAAATTCCGTCGTCAGACGATAACATCCATTTTTGGGATGGGAACTATCTATTCAGACGGCAACCTTCCTTTTGAGGATAGGAACCAATTAGTTCATTTGAAAACTACAGGAAAAAAGTTGAAGGCATTATACAACAACTGGAATTAATTGCCAATGAAACATGTCAGGCATTTTCCCTCTGATTACTCCCGGGTTTTTTTATATTTCTCAATATTTTCAGGGTAAACCTGGATCCTTTGCCATATTCACTTTCAACCTCAATCGTCCCCCCAAGCAATCTGGCAAATTGCTGACTGACTGACAGACCTAAACCGGTTCCACCTGCAGATCTGGTGGAAGAGCCGTCAATTTGTTTGAACTCTTCGAAAATCTTATCGAAATCCTTTTCTTTGATGCCAACTCCGGTGTCCTCGATGATAAGAAGAAGATATTTGCCTTGGGTTTTCAAAATAGCTTTAACCTGACCCTCTGCAGTAAATTTAATGGCGTTGGAAAGCAAATTGGTGAGAATCTGCTGCAATTTGCCATTGTCGGTTCGACAGGGAACCGGAAATTCAGGAAGTTCCAATTTGACATCATAAGGTTTTTCCTTGGTCAGGGACTGATTTCTTTCCACTGTATCCCGGATTTGTTTGCGAATATCGGTAAATTCTTTAACATAAACAGGCATTTTACCCGATTCAATTTTGGAATGATCCAAAATGGTGTTGATAAGGTTGAGCAAATTACGACCACTGCTTTCAATAGCTTTAAGAGACATGGTCTGCTCTTCATTTACTTTGCCGTAATACTCGTTGGCCAGCATCTCCGAATAACCGATGATAGCATTGATGGGAGTTTTCAACTCATGGGAAACATTGGCAAAAAACTCGGACTTGAGCCGGGAAGCTTCTTCCACCTGCTGTTTCTGTTTTTTTAAGGTTATATTTCTCTGTTCCAAAGTAGTGGTTAGTTGATCCATCCTGCGATAGGAATCAATATTGCCCAAAGCCGAAGATAGAGCATAAATTATCTGCTCCAGGAAATCCATGGGAATTTCATCGTTATTTTTGTAAACCAGAATCAACTGCCCCTGAGATTGATCATCCAGCACAGACAACTGCTGAAAAGAAACTCTGGCCTCGGCAAAATCCAAACCGATCCCACTGCCATCGAGTATTTTTTCCACGGACTTTTTACCCTTGAACTTTACCGGTTCAAGGTTGATCTTTTTATTGGCCGTACTCAAATTGAACAGAGTTTCAAATTGAGCATCTCTTCTGGAAAAAATAATACAACCCCGGGCTTCCGAACCCTGCATTATTTTTTGGCCAATTGTTCTCCATTTGACTTCTTCCAAAGAAAGAGGCGATATGAGCAGATTGGAAATTTCCCGGGATAATCTTATCTTTTCGGTTGATTTGTCGACCTTCTCCTGAAGAACTTCCTTCCAATTTTCCAATTGTGCCATCCGCCTGGAAAGATTCCGGGCCAAACGATTGAAAGAATCGGCTATTTTGCCCATTTCATCGTCGGTTTTCACCTTGATTCGAGCTTCCAGTTTTCCGTTGCGTAGCAGATCAACTCCCTTGATAATTTCCCTTACGGGTCTGATGATCTTGCTGGCAGCCCCCAGTGCAAAAAGAATACCCAGAATAAAAACTGTCAATCCAACAGCCACCGCCCGGCCGATTATATTTTTCTTTTCTTCTCCGGTGAGCCTGGTTGAGAGTTTCAAAACAGCATATCCTAATTTTACGGTTTTGGGAGCCAGACTGGAAGTACTTCCGTAAGCAACTTTTTCGCTGTCATATTTGGCACCTGTTACCAAATAAACCAGGGTCAGAATATCACCTGATTTTATTGTATATACTTTGGAATCACTTTTTAATTCCTCTTGGAGATTCAACTTGGAGGTAATCAGATTTTCGTATCCGTCTCCAACTTTTGAAAAAAGCAGGTTTCCATCAAGATTATAAACCGCCGCTCCCAAAATTACATTGATCTGCATCAATCTTGAAAAAACCGGCTCCAGAAAGGTGTTATCACGTGAAACAATTGGTGTTTCCGCATTATTGGCCAGATATTTAAGGTGCTCTTTCCCTTTATTTACCCTCATGGTTGTAGCACTGCGATAACTGATGTAAAAACTGAGAAATCCGGTGAGAAGACCTGAAAGCAAAGCAGTAAAAGCCATGATCTTGAATATTCGGTGGGCAAAACGACTTTTGAATTCCGGAATTTCGGCATCATGTTGTTTCATTATTTGCTCACCTTGATTGGATTCAGATCTTTAAAACTACCTTCTTTAAAAAGTAAAAACCTGGATGTTTTGGAATTGATGTAGACCTGTTCGTCCAGACGCAGCCTTTGCTCAAGGCTGCCAGATTGCACCTTCCCCGATATTGCATAATCGGCCTCCACAGTGGCAAACCCGCCGGCAAAAACTTCATGTTTGGTTCTGACAAAAAGAGGAATCCCTCTGCTGTATTGGATTTTGAGAGCAAAACCGAGAATTCGGGCCGAAAAAACCTGGAGATCATGGGCAAGAAAAAGACCTCCGCAATTGAATTTTCTGGGGTTTTTATAGAGCTTGATCAGAAATTTAAAAGATGCTGTCCTGTTTTCAAGTACAACCGTCCTGGTTTTAACCCCCCGGAGACGGGAAGCCGCAGCGATTTTAGCTGTATAGGCTTTGAGGCGGGGACTGGAAAGAATAAGTACAACCGCACCAGGTGCCAATTTCAGTTTTGAAAAAAGACGAACCCAGCTTTTGGGAGCGGCCTGGCGGGGAAAAATAGAATGATGGGAACGAATGGCAGCACCGGCGGTAAAAAGTTCGAGGTTTTTGTCTGACTTGACTTTTCGGGCAGCCTCAGGACCAAAAGTAACACTTTTCTTGTTTGGATCTGGTTTGTAACTTTTTAGCAAGACTCTTTCATAGCCCGGGTATTTTTTAAGCTTTTGCCAGAGTTTTTCATATTCCAGAACTCCTTGTGGATAGATAACCTGAATCAGGGAATTCCCCGCCAGTAAAAAACTGATAAAAATTTTACTAAAAATTGAAATCATTATTTTAACCCAAATCAGAGAATCAGGGAAAACTGAACAATATAACCAGTCCTATTCCCCAATTATTCATGAAGGTATCAACATCATTACAATTTTGTTCCGGGCCTTCCCAACAATTGCCAAGATAAACTGCAAAATTATAGTAAATATTGATGCCGATGTGCAAACGCCTGTGAAATTCCTGCATCATTATTAATTCAAGTCCCGCCGACAATCCCGGCATGATCAGGGAATAATTCCCCCTGGTAAATCCCTCTTCCGAGTGTTCGATGGTTCTGTCAGAGAAAAAGAGGTTCATCCCCAAACCTCCTCCCATAAATAATTGCCAATATTCCAGATTTTTTTTGTAATAAATATTTGCTTTTAATGAAACCAGACCCGGACCTTTGAAATAAGTATTATCCCCTGTGTAGGCATTGTATGTGAAATCGGCGCCATACCACCAGGATTTTTGGTATTTCTTTTTAAAACCTGCAGTCCAATTGATATTGGAGTCTATTTTAGGTCGATCGGACTTAGTATTCCAGGTGATTCCACCCAGTCCGACATTAGAATTGACTGCAAACTGGCTCCATAAAATCTGGGTAAAAACAAGGATGAATTGGGACATAAATTAATAGTTGCCATCAATAAGTTTCAAAGCGTTTTTCAAAGCTGCAGGAGTATCGATATCCTGCCAGATTCCATCTTTCAGATCGATTGTTTTCATGAGATTATGCTCTCCGAGCACCTTGACTCCGGCTGAAAGAGAAGGGGTTTCAAGAGTATCAAGAGCATCGATCAAAGCCGGCGATATGGCAAACAAGCCGGTATCAATAGCATTGTAATCTGAGATTTCCTTGCCGATATCGATAATCAGGCCATTGCTGTCAGTTTGTACCTTGGTGGCATCATCAAGATCAAAAACTCCTTCGATATCTCGATCTACAAGCAGAACTGACTCCGGTGCATCAACTGAAAGAGCAGCCATCTGGGGAATAGGAGAACCGGCGAAAAGATGATCTGCCATGGAGAGCAATACCCTCTGATCGATAAAATCCCGAGCCGCCAGTACACTGAGTCCATTAGGTAATTTGTACTTGTGGTTTTGAAACCATTTTACCTGCAAATCTCCTTTATACTGAGAAGAAACGAAGTCAATGATTTCCTGACCACGATATCCTGTTACCACTGCCACTTCCTTAATTCCGGAATCGGAAAATTGACGGAAAAGCCTGAATAAAGAAGGTTCACCGCCCAAATCGGTAAGTGGTTTGGGACGATCATGGGCTTGGGCCAGTCTGCTGCCCATTCCTGCAGCAAGAATTAATGCTTTTTTCATAATAACTCCAATAATACACATTTATAATTTACAAGCAAAGATTTCCAACTTCTTATTCCTCTTCGAGCAACTGGACTACCTGGATAAAAAACCGGGAATTTATCACAATGGAGCGACAGTTGAACAGGTTGAAATTGGAAAACGGTTATCTGTATTCTGAAATGAATTTATCCCTTAACTTAATTCCAAGTCAAGTTATAAACTGAAAAGTTCTTTATCGATTCCTGCAAATCCGGACATATAGATCTTGATTTTCACCTCTGCTCAATTATAGTTCCAAACAACTGACTTTTGTCTATGAATCCCCTTTCAGAAAGGCAGCCAGATGAATTTAACCAACAAAAATACCCTCAAACAAACAGGGTTTATGGAAATTTTTGGCAGGATAAAGCCTTTTTCTCAACCCGGACAGGAAAAAAAAAATAAGCTTGAATTCTACGGACATGGTCAGGAATCTTTGTTGGAAAGACAATGGGACAAACTCCAATTCTGCCTTGATTTAATTAAGAATGACAAACAATTGGAGCCAATCAAACATCTACGTAAAATCAAACAAACAGAAATTATCAATGAAGAACATTCCACCTGGGGCAAAATCGAGTTGGCCTGTCTCACTTCAATCATCAATGGAATCCATCAACTCAAATTTTTTTTGCAGAAACAGCCACAAAATTTCTGGCCCCTTGAACTTGAAACCACCCAGTTAATCAAGTTGCTCCAACCCCATTCTGAAAAAGGGGAATTTTCAATAAATCCCAAGGTGGATCCAGAACTCAAAAAAAACAGATCCCGGGCCGCTCAAGCACAAAACAAATATCTGCAACTGGAAAAAAAACATAGAAATCAAGTAGCCAAGCTCCTTGAAATTAAACCCGTCAGCCTGCGTACAGATCTGGTAGTCTCCAGAAACAACCAGCAATTAGTCAAAGATATTTCCAGGATAAAAAGTCTGGTCAAAATTGATGAAGAACCAAATTCACTGCGTTTCAGACTGGTTGGCAGCCCCGAGATCGATAAAGCCAGGCAAAAATATTTTGAATTTCAAAAACAGGTGGCTCAAATTGAAAAAAAAATTATCAAACAAATTGCTTTTGAAATTTCAGCCCGCAAACAAGCGGTTTTTCAAGCCCTAAAAACCTTGGGCGATTTTGATCTCACCCTGGCCAAAGCCATACTCGCTCTTGATTTCAATATGATCAGGCCTCAACTAACTGCAAAACCCAAATTTACTTTCCAGGAAGGTATCAACCCTGTCATCAAAAATCAGGTTGAGGATGAGGGTTTCGAATATCAGTCTCTTACTATTTCCACATCAGCGAGAGCTGTTAATATTGTGGGAGCCAACATGGGAGGCAAAACGGCATTTCTCAGAACCTGCGGTCTATTCCAGTTGATGACTCAATTTGGTCTGTTTATTCCCGCCCGTCATTTTTCAACTTCTCTTTTCAACTCCATTTACTGGACAGGTGCCACTACGGACAATCCGGCAAAGGGGCTTTCCAGTTTTGGCAGAGAAATTACCGATCTTCAGAATTATCTGCAGCAACCTTTTCCTCTTTTTCTTCTCCTTGACGAATTTGCTCGCACCACCGATGTGGAACACGGGCTGGCTCTTTCCCTGGCTCTGGTTGACTATCAACTCACTTCCAACTCCTCTTCTCTTAGTATTTTTGCCGGTCATATCGGGGAAATTTCCAAACATCCGGAAGTTCAAGGGTTCGAAATAGGCAGGCTCCGGCTTCCTCCCGAACTGAAACGAGATAAATTTGATCTCGACTTTTTAAAAAAACATATGGATTATTCGGTCAAAGAAGGTAGAACAGGCAAGGCTGACACTACGTTCAAAATCGCAGCTTTCCTGGGACTTGAACCCAAAATCACCGAAAAAGCAGCAAAATATTTTTCAAACTGAACTATTTTTTAATGTGATCTTGTTTTTCAGTTAGTTTTTTTCCGGAGTTCAAACTCTGTTTTTTAACCACTTTTCCCTCAACAAGCCACCTGTTTATTTGCTCTTTTTTTATATTATTTCCTATACTTATAACATACCTCCGATTAATTTCCCGAATTTAATACTTTTAAGTTGATAACTAACTTATCACGTGATATTGTCGCAGCTGATAAATTAAATTTTGATTTTAATTCATCTCTTTATTTACATATTCTTTCTCGACAGTGGTGATTTAAATCTATTCTAGTGAGGTTCAAAGATGAGAACATTGTTTATTTCTTTGATTTCTATTTTTGCCCTGAACTTTCAAGCTATCAATCTTGCCAAAGGTCAGGACGAAAAGGGAAAAGAAAAGATTGAATTCGAAGATTCATCCAAAGACGAAGGTGGTGATGATATTCAGTTTGAAGACGAAGAGGGCCCGCCTACCACCAGCAAGGTCCAAGAAGAAGACGACGAGGAGGACGAACTGCTTACAGACGATATCGACGACCTCGGCAGTCTCGACGATGAAAAGGAAAAGAAAAAGAAAAAAGATGCTCCGGGCAAGGTTAAAGCAAGTACTAAAACCGATGACGAGCATCAAGATTCCAAAGCCTATTGGTCTGACATAAAAGTTGTACCCCGCAAACTGATTCTCAAACAACAGCGAATGGAGCTCATCCCCTACATGGGCATGACAATGAATGACAACTTGATTCGTCATATTCTGGTTGGTGGAGAATTTTCCTACTATATGTCCGATGCTTTAAGTTTCGGTGTAGGTGGTCATGCTTTTCTTAAACAACAAACCGACAGAGCCTACCTTACAGGTTTGCAGCAAAGAGCACTGCCTACTTTGAATCAGTATCTGTATTCCTTCACTCTGAATTCTTCCTATGAAGCTGCCTACGGTAAAATGGCCGTTCATAACAAAAAGATTCTGCAGTGGGGTATTTTCCTCACTGGTGGTGTTGGGATTACCGGAACCGAAATTATCCCCCGTAATGCCGGTCATGAACCTTGGCAAAACACCAATATTACCATTCAAATTGGTGTAGGTATGAGAGTTTTTATTTCCGAATGGCTTACTTTATGGCTTAGTGTCAGAAACTACATGATGCAAGATAAATTCGAAAACTCCAATCGTGGACTTGAACAAGCATCAGCCGAAGCCGGTGAAGCCGATGCCGCCAGTCGTTTTATTAACAACATTGTATTTCAAATTGGCTTGAGTATCTTCTATCCAACCAGTTTCGAATATACCACTTTCAAATAAAAGGAAGGAAGGATTATATAAATGAAAAAATTATCTAGTTTTCTCCTTCTTTTGGTTCTTGCATGTACGTCATTTTCTTCTTTTGCCGTAAAACGTGGAGATCCACTCGAAGGACAGCCTGCAGTCAGAAAAAGAATACTCTATTTACCAGGCAGGTTTGAACTCAGACCTTCCTTGGGAGTTTCTTTTCTTCAAGATTACAAACACAGTTTCCTTTTTGGAATTAACGCAGAATACCATCTGAATGATTACCTGAGTGCCGGTTTTTCATTTCATTACTCATTATTCGAAATGAACAGTGCCCTCACCGATGAAATTCAAAGTACCCTGCCGGCACAATTGGAAGATGATACTTACATCAATCCCACTCCGTCCAAAGATGCCATGATGGATGCACTCGATTCCATTGAAATGGTATTTGGTCCCCATATTGCCTATACCCCAGCATTTGGTAAAATGGGATTGTTCGGAAGTGTTTTCTTTGATTTCGATCTTTATTTCTTTGCCGGAGTCGGTATCGTCAAACTCAAAGGCGGAAACCTCGACAAATACACTGACGATCCCAATAACGCTCCTCAAGAAGAAATGCTGCATCTTCAAATCGAAGAGAATAACGGTGGACTCACCTACGGCCCCCAGGCAGGATTCGGAGTTCATGTCTTCCTCAATCGCTGGATAGCTCTCAATATGAATTTCCGCTGGCTCTACATCAAAAGAAATTCAGCCGGTTTTGATACCAACGGTGACCGAATGACCGGCAACGAAGGCAACGAATGGGTAATTATAGACGAAAAGGATAAAATGTGGGAAAATACCATGTTTTTCCATTTCGGCGTATCCATGTTCTTCCCCCGCTGGGCACCAAGATCCAAATAATACTTCTCTAAAACTATCACAATTCATTATAAAGGGGTCTAGAAAACAACTAAGCTTATTGCATTTTTTTCAGGCAGCGTTATATTAATTGCAGTAAATTTCAAATCAGGATTATCAATATGAAAATTGGGCAGATTCTATTAAAACAAAAAGCGATTACAGCCGAGCAACTTGCTATTGCCCTTTGGATTCAAAATAAATGGGGAGGGATTTTAGGAAGAATCCTGCATTCCCGGGGTTATGTTTCTGAGGAAACTTTGCTGGAAGCTCTCAGTGTTCAACTGGAAATACCTGCTATCTATCTGGGCAAAAAGAAAATTCCCAAACTCATTCTCAACACAATAGACAAAGTTGTCTGTGAATCACAACTTGTACTTCCCTTCGCCAAAGATCCCGAAACTGATGTACTTGAAATTGCAGTGGCTAATCCCAGGAATTTCCATACGATCAATATTCTTAAAAAAGAGCTTGAACAGCCTTTTCGTCTGTTCTTAGCCGGTTTTATCGATATTACCAATGCCATGTGGTACAATTTTAAATCCCGGTCCAGAACAGGATTAATGTTCATCGAGAAAGTCAATCAAAATCAAAATACACTTGAATCTAATTCGGAGCCCAATGAAGATATCATTTCAGAAATCCCTGTAGGCTCGGACTCCACCGGTCTTCCGCCGGACGCTAACGGATATGAGGTTATCGAAGAAGAAGATCTCACAGAAAAATACAATCAACTTGTTGAAAATCTTAGTTCCAACCATAAACCTTATTTTCATATGGATTTAAGTCCGGCTGAAATGGCTGAACTCTCCCTTGATGACTATGAAAAGAAAAATCTCGAAAATGAAACTGAAGAACTGACTATCGGGGATGACGACGAGATCGAAGAAATAGCTATCGGGGATGACGACGAGATCGAAGAACTGACTATCGGGGATGACGACGAGGTCGAAGAACTGACTATCGGGGATGACGACGAGGTCGAAGAACTTCTCAAAGATAATAAAGATCTTACCTTAGAAGAAATCGACATATCCACAACTGCTGAAATCAAAATTATAGAAGATAATCAAGATAATCAAAAACCAACCTCCAAGAACAAACAATCAAAAGAAATTCACGACAAAACTGAAACCCAAAATACCAATTCCAAAAAAAATAGTAAAAACTGAAAAATTTTTCGGCTCAGGCGGTATATTCTGGTAAAATAAATTTTACAGAATAGTTCTTTCAAATTTTGGATAAATAGATTATCCAACTCCTTTTCCATGTTTTTACTTATCCAAACTTACGGATTTATCATGAAATATTTTATCCTTAAATTAATACCTTTTTTACTGCTGCTCTCTGTTTTTTCCATCTCCTGTGATGATAAATCTACAGATAACAACAACAATACCAACAATATCAACAATACTCAGTCTTTACCCCTGCGCGAAGACTGTACCCATTTTTTTGTTTATGAGGGCCAGGGAGCTTCCTCGGTAAAACTGGTGGGTTCTTTTAACGAGTGGAAAATTGAAAACGGCTATCCCTTCTCTCAGGATGGTTTCAACTGGACTTTGGCTGTAACTTCCAATCCCAATCATGAAGACTCCGGTATTATTCTCCTGCCTCCAGGCAATTATCCTTATAAATTCGTTATTGATGATGAAACCTGGATTATGGACAACAAAAATCCTTATACAATTTATGACAAAACTCAGCAATTTGAAAATTCCCTGCTTAGTCTACCCGCATGCAATGCACCCCAAATTTATGAAGAAACCACCGAAATTGATTTTGCAAACGGTGAACTGACCTTTACCTTTCAACTGGCTCTTTCCCACCGCAACAGCGGAATCAGTGATGTCCAAGTCACTGTATACGAAGGAGAAGAAATAATCGAATCCAGCCTTGATTATGACAATGATACGGGCCTGGGTAGCGTCTCTCTCCAAGGATTGAGTCTGGGAAAATTCAATATCAATATCATTGCCACCAATACAGCCGGAGATAAAGTTGATAAAACCTTTGCTGTCTGGTTTGAAGAAAAAAACAAAAACTGGGAAGATCTTATTCTCTATTCCATTTTTGTCGATCGCTTTCACAACGGGGATCCCACCAATGACAAACCTGTCGAAGATCTCGAAGAAATTGTCAACTGGCAGGGAGGTGACTGGAAAGGAATTACAGCTAAAATTAAAAGTGGTTATTTTGATGATCTGGGAATCAATTCTCTGTGGATCTCAACTCCCATGGATAATCCAGATTATGCTCTTCCCGGTGATTGCAACCAGGTATTCAGCGGCTATCATGCTTATTGGCCTCAAGCCTCCAGAAAAACTGAAAACCATTTTGGAACTGCCGCCGATCTCAAAGAACTAGTGCAAGAAGCCCACAAAAGAGGTATCAGAGTTTTAATTGACTGGGCAGCCAACCACATCTTCATTGAACATGAACTTCATCAGGAATATTTTGGCAATCCCTACTGGTTCAATTATCCCGGTTCCAGCAACTACGAAGATTTCTGGCGTAACAAATGCGGAGAACTGGGTTGGAATGAATATGCTCTCACCTGCTGGTTTACAGAGTATCTTCCCGACTACAATCATCGCAACCAGGAGCTGGTTGAACAGATGATCATTGATGCTATCTGGTGGGTCAACACCTTCGATCTTGACGGATTCAGAGTAGATGCCACCAAACATATTCGCTCCAACTATTTAAAACTTCTGCGCAGAGAACTGGATCGGGAATTCACCACATCCACTGCACCTTTCTATATGGTTGGAGAAAATTTCCTCTATGATTACAACGAACTTGACGAAAAAATTTCGCCGGCAGAATTGAACGGCCAATTCGATTTTCCCCTCTACGGTACAATCCGTTCAACTTTTATTCCTGCCGAAGTGGATTTAACTCAACTTAACTCCTTTGTCTATGGAAACTTTATTGATTCCCAGTCCATCACCAACCTCGACTGGGACCAGGAAGGATACAATATTTCCGGAACTCTGATGGGCAACTTTCTGGGGAATCACGATGTTGAAAGATTCTCATCGGTAGCTGCCGGAGATGCCAACGGAGACGGCTGCCAGATTTTCAACGAACCTGCTCCTTTACAAACGAATAATGAAGATATTTACAAAAGAATGGCTGTGGCCTTTGGTTTTCTGCTGACTGTCAGAGGGTTGCCGGTTATCTATTATGGAGACGAAATCGGGTTGGCCGGAGTTAAAGATCCTGACAACCGCCGCTTCATGATCTTTGACGAAAGCAGTCTGATGCCTGCTCAAATTGAATTAAAACAACTTGTCTCCTCCCTTAATCACCTCAGACTTGAATATCCTTCTCTGAGACTGGGCAAATATGACGCTTTTCATGGCGAACCCTCCTGTCTGGTTTATCTTAAATCATACGAAAATGAAAATATCCTGGTTGCTCTTTCGGGGCAGGATGGATGCAATGCTTCCGTCAACATGAAATCTGAATATAATTTTGCGGACGGCCAAGTTTTGGAAGAACTGCTTTATGGAGAAGAAGAACTTACTATTTCCAATCAGACTGTCCAAATTTCAATACCTGCCAATGCGATTGGAATATACTTTATCCACCCCTGAAACCAAATACCCAAACCTGTCAATTTAGAATATCGTTGCCCCCTGAGGCTGAAATTCATCTTTTTTACAACACATCAAGGAAGAAAGTGGAGAGATTCAACATCGCGCTGGGAAAGATTGCTCAATACCGAAAGGAGTGAATCAGGCCAAGCAAAACGCAATGCTGTATTTCTGTCCATTTCAGTGCCTCTGCCGTCTGGGTAACTGGCTCCCTCCTGAAGGTAAAGAAGTCCGTAAAAACGCCCTGCTTCAGCTACCTCGCCCGACTGAATATCAAGATCAACCATAGTTGTGTAAACAGCACCTGTACCATCACCAAGATCGACTATTTCAAGAAACCTCATCTGCTGAGGCCAGTCAAGCAGGGAAGGAGATTGCAATTCCCAATAACCACAGCTCATATCTTCGCCTTCGGGTGCAGGCCTGGGATAGATCTTGTTTTTGTGTCCATGTCCCACAATATGCAGCACTACATTGGGATGAGAGTGCAAAATAGCCCGTAATTGTTCTGAATTGCTGCCAATTTCATCGGAAGGATGATGGCTCATAATAATAATAATCTGATTATTTCCTTCCAGATAAGCAAGACGTTCATCCAGCCAATTCAATTGGGCACTGTCAATAGAACCAGCAGCCTTATTGACCTCGCTGTTGCTGGTAGTTGTATCAAGACTGACCAGACTTACGGGATAGTTGGGAACCACATTTTCTTTGTACCAGTAGGCAAAACTATTGTCGATGTTTTCCTGTTCATAACCGTGACCTGCAGGCATTTGAACATCAGAATCGACAAAATAATTCATCCATTCGTTTAAAGAAACGTATTCGCGATTGGGATCCGGCGGAGTATAACTTTCAGTGTAAAAATCGTCATTTACAGGCATATGACAACGCTCGGGAAGATCAGAATAGCACCAACTATCGATACAAGGAGGTTCTTCAAAACAAGTGGGAACCACATAATCGGAAAGATAGTAGGTGGCACTGTCACTGGTGGGATTGGCAATCATGGAATCACTGACTGAACCAAGAGCCCAATAGTCATGATTGCCAAGACAGGAATACCAATCCAACTGCGGATCAAGTCCCTGGGCCTGGAACGGATCGTGAGGATCTGGTTCACCCGGAGGGAGAGGATCATCGTCGAGCCCGGAATCGGGATCAACCAAATTACCTTCTACAACATTGAGAAAAGTGTTCAACTCGGTGAAAAGATGATTGTCGGTAATATCACCGGTAAATGCTACAAAATCATGAGGTCGGGCCGGAATGAAGGAATTTATGGTTTTGATGGCTGTATCCAGAAGATGAGGACTGTATGGCTCCTGAGGTCGCCAGGCCGAAGCAGATGAAAAAGGGGAATGGATCGCACGAGCCGGTGATTCTTCATCAATAATATGTACATCGGTCAACTGGGCAAAATAAGCAAGTGAGTTGAGACTGTAAACAGAACCATCACTTTTTGAAGATGCATTGATGTCGTCCCTTTCAAGATAAGGTTCTCCTGCAACTTTGTGAGTTTTGCCATATTGTTGACGTAAATCTTCGAATTGTTCCACCTCTTCGAGAACTCCCACCACCATTTCCGAAACTGTGGTGGGAGGACGGGGAATTTCTTCTCCACCATCTACATCTGCATCAATATCGCCGTCGGTAATGTCACTATCTGTGATATCTGTAACATCTTGGACATCTTGGACATCTTCAACATCAACATCTCCGTCAATGTCAATCCCTCCATCATTGTTGTTATTGGAAGTTGAAGAATTGTCACAGGCTGATAAAACCACAGCACTCCCTGCCCCTGTCAAAAAAGTTCTTCTGGACAGAGAAAAAGTTGTTTGACCATTAAAGAGGGAATGTCTATTCTTATCTTTGTAATTATCCTTCATTTGAATACCTTTTATCTCCCATTTCAAAACAGGAACTAGTTTGTTCCCTATCCAAGAATGGGGGTTATTATATTTTGAACCTTCTACATCTCAGAGATCTGTAAAATGAACAAAAAGCCTGAACAGATTATAGCATCATTTTTCCTGTTTCAAAAAAGCAAATTTATTCTTTTCCTGACTCTTCTCCTTGCTAACTCCAGTTGCACCTTCTTACGAGTTGGAAAAATGCTGAAATATGACTTTTCTCCGGCACTCAAAGAAGGAAATCCTCAAAAGATTTCCAGTTATTCCACCAGGCGTTTTGGTAAAGTTCTCAATAGATTCAATCAACATGAACTTAAATCAATTTTAGATTACGGGCAGGACAATGACAGTTCCGGAAAAACCAGTTCTGACGATTTCAGTTATGAAAGCTTTTCCCACAAAGGAAAAAGAGCAGTTTTCAAAGTTGAAAACAATGGTTCAACAATCAGATTCATCTGCAAACAAGAAAAAGGTGATTGGAAAGTAGATGATATTATTTTTAATAACCAGGAAAGCACATTTTCTTTTCGTGATATCCTGGGTATCTTTCATACAATCAAGCAGGTTGTCGATAGTCTTCAGCAAAACACTATTCCACGTCCCTGGCTTTCTTCCCGGCTGGCTGAAGCCGGTAAGGTGTTTTTGCCTTATTCTTCTCATTTTCTCAAAGATTTCCAACTTTTTCCCAAGAAGAAGAAAAAGGAAAAGAAGGAAAAGAAGAAGAAAAAAAAGAAATTTATCAAATCTTTCAATCTTGCCACCACCAATAAAGGAGGTAAAATACAGGTTGAAACAAAATTGGGAAAATTTCGGATTGATTTGCACAGAAAAGTGGATCTCTGGAAAATAAACAAAATTTATGTCAAACCACCGGACAAACCTGTTATTTCCTTGAGCGCTCTAAGCAAATATTTTCACAGCATTCTGAAAGTTGGCAGTTACGTTCTTTTCAACAATAATCAACCAAACACACACAAAAAAATTCAATTATTCCTGCAGTTATTTTCTCCAAAACTCAAAAAAAGTTTCAAAAAAACGGCTCCACTGCTCCAAGAGTTTATGGCCTCCCTTGCTTTTACCAAACTCACAAAAGTTTTCTCTCCTTCGCAAGGGGACAATATCAAAAATTCTGTTTCTGTTAAAAACCAGTCACTGCAACAATATCTTAATCTGTTCGATTATGAATTTAGCAATAAAGATTTATTTTTTCTGATCAACAGCAAAGAATTCAAATTGAAATTAAAGTTGAACTCACGTGGAAAAATAGCTGATATAATTTTAAAACACAAAAAAAACAAAATTGAATTGGATGACCTGATCTCTTTTATTCCTTGGTATTCTGTACTCACAGAATTTCTTAAAATTCCCGAAAATCCAAAACAAAGAAGAAAAAAACTCGATAAAATACTTGGTCTTCTTAATAATAAACACTTGAAAAATATTAAAGAAGCACTTCCCCCTGAAATTGCAATCAAATGGTGGAAATTGTTTTCCGGACTACTTGCCGAATCCCCTGATAAAGATTCTGCAAAAAACCGTAAAAACAAAAAAATCTCCCCGCAATTCAATCTCGATTCTGTCCGAAATCTGATTCAGAATTTCCACTTCAGCCGTGATCAAACCGGAAGGCATCTTCATGCAAGTTTGAAGTTCAAAAACCAACCGCTTCAAATCAAATTATCCAGGAATTCTTACAAATGGCACCTGTCCTCAGTTAAATTACCCGCTATCGGCAATAAAAATCTATTACAATGGGTCCAATTGCTTCCTTTTGTAATCAACTTTTCAGAAGGTTTGCTTCAAGCCGACAGCCGAATTTTTCTCAAAGCTTTCAGTTCGAGTTTTGCTGGTAATTTAAAATCCTCTTGGGAACTTGCATTCAAATTGCATGGTAAAAAGCTAGAAAAACTCTTCAGCGGAGTTCAGGATCTCATCCTCAAAAAAATGGGACCGGACATATTCAATTTAGACAAACCAACCCAAAACAAAAAAAACGTTACTGCCAATTCCACCTTTCCCCGGCTGGAACAAAAAGGCAAACTCCTCACTCTCCACCTGGGAAAGGAAAAATTCTTTTTCAAGAAAAATTCCAACCATAACTGGGGACTTGCTTATTCTAATTCTCCAAAAATCAGCAAAAAAAATCCCCTTCAATTTATTGAACTCGTCCCCATGTTAATTTCATATTACTATGGCATGCGTTCTCTTAACGAAAATTATCTGCGCAAGTTCAGTTCTTACAAATTCAATCGCAACATCTGGAATAAAATTTCCAGAAAACAACTGAGAGCAGCTTTTCGCAGATTCGACATTACAATTCCCGCTATTACTCCCAACATGATAGTTGATTCTCTTTTACCCCAAAATTCAACAACCCAAGAAGTTTCCGGTGTTAATAACTCGGTTGATTTTCGAGATTTTCATTTTTACAGATATCGACGCTGGCCTTTTGCTGAAATCATGCTTACCGTTGACGGCAGAAAAATGGATCTGCAATATGGATGGCAAAAAAAACAAAAAAGATGGGTTTTGTGGGATATCAAGGTTGAACAGTCCTTTCTGGGAAAAATCAGTCTGGTAAAAAACCTGCCCCTTCTGCTGAAAAAGAAATAAATATACCCTAATCACTGATATCCTGATAAAGTGGAAGATTTAACTGAAAAACAGTTCCCCGGTTTGAAGATTCAACTACTTTGAGCTCTCCCCGGCTGGTTCTGGTAATCTGCTGGGAGAGAAAAAGACCCACTCCGGTTCCGTGCTTTTTGCCAAAGGTAACAAATCTCTTTTCAAAACGAAGGGACTTGCTGAAAAGTTCCTCAAGAGATTGTTGAAAATCAGTGGGGAGATTATTTATTTCAGCATTGACAGTTAAATCTTCAATTTTTTCAGCCAACCAATTGGCGCTGAGAGAAATAGGCAGAATTTTATTTTTAATGTGGTGTATATTGTCACTCATGGATAATTTATATGAGATCTCCATCTGGGACTGGGTTTCCCGAAGAAGTTGATCCAACTTGTCAAGTGCATATTGGGATTTTTCTTTATCTTCCTGTAATTTGCGTTTTTCCTGGGCTGATCTAAAATTATGTCTGATAAAAACAAGATTGAGCAGCAAAAATACCTCAACCGGCAAATCGGGTTTGAAAACAGCAAAAATAATAAAACCCGGAAGAGTTATTATGATAAGGAAAAGCTCTGAATATCTGGTGGTTAGAGTGTAATGATGACACATGAAAACATAGATGAACAAAAACAGGTAAGATACAGGAAATGTGCTAATGGCAGCCACTGTCAAAATAGCTAGAATATAAAAGAGAATATCGAAAAGTTGAAGAGCAGTCAGTAGATTTTTGCTTTTACCGGTACAATAATAGGATATGAAAGATAAGGTTCCTGCCAAAGCAGCAAAGGAAAGAGGAATGAAAACCAGTTTTTTATCAATGTATTCCTGCCAGAAGGTCAAAATAAGAACAGCGGAATAGAAAAACAAAATAATGGGGATGAGATTGGCAGGTTTGGCTTCTACTTTGACCACATCGGGATCGAGATTGTTTTTGAACCTTTTCCATAGATTTCCAGGCTTCAAATTTACAAGTTCTTCCCACATGGTAAATTTCCGTTTCCGAATTTGAGATACGTTTAAGAACAAAAATAATCAAATACTGAATACAACTCAGAAAGCAGATTTTTAAAATCAAAATCAAGCAACTCCTGAGCTGCTGCAAGCTGTTTTTGAGTTTTGTCCACCATTATTTTTAGTTCTTCATCGGAAAAATCCAGTAATCTTGGATCTTGTGTTTTATAATCAGTAGTTATCTGAAGTCCAATTCCATAATACTCGCTCCATTTTAACCAATTGTGAAGCTTATTACAATTAAATTCTTTTTCAAAATTAAGTAGATTCGGGTACAAAGCCAGGAGCAAATAATAACTGAATTGTTTTCCTGAGCTTAAGCGTGCAACTTTTAAATAGATCTCAGGATTCCAGTTTTCAGATTGCAATTCAAAATATTGTCCATTTAACATCTGGGAACTTATCTGAAACAAGAAACCACAAAGATCTATATTGGTAGAAGATTCGGATTTAACGGAATCCAGGGAAAATTTGCTTTCAATTTGTTTTTGATAAAAATTTGCAACTGCTCCGGAAAGAGCAAACAGGTGCGCCTGCGTATTGATAAGAAGAGGTAATCTGGTTTCTCCCATATAATCCCGGGCATCGTTATCCTGAAGATCATCTGTAAAAGAACAAGCGGCATAAAACAATTCTGCACAGATGCCGGCCAGTTTGGCTCGTTCAGGTGACACCCCCATGTCTGTAGCCAAGCTGTGGACAAGACCGCCGGGATGTTTGGTACTGATTAATTCAAATTCCGTTTCCAGACGATGATTTTTCTTTTTTGGGATGGGAACTAAATAAAGTATTATTAAAAAACAACCCTGACAAGAATGTCATAGTTTGTAAATCAGAACAGAAAACGGGTTGTTAAACATAGAATACAGAAGGGAAAAAGGAAGAAGCAGGAATAAAACAATAATTAGGAAAGGAGGATGTGCTTAAATTCTTAACCTGATAGATTTGATCTTATTCCTGCCTCAAACTGTTGGCGTCAAGGCACTTATATTTAATTTAACATCAAAGTTGAAAAATGCATCTATTTTATGATTTTTTTGTTTTTTTCTGTTCTGCCTCTTAATTGAAAGAAAAAACAATAATCAAATTCAACTTGTATATCCATGACATAAATGTCGCAAATTTCCAGTTAATTTTTAAAATAAATCTGTATCTGAGGAAATTGAATTTTATATACTACTTAAGTTGTTGAAAATATTGGAAACCAAAAAAGAAGCATTTTTCAGGCACTATTATTGCGATAAAAAAACGACAGGTGTGCTTAAATTCTTAACTTAGCTTATTTTTCTTTTAATTTTTAGCTTGACCTGATTATTCATTAGCTTATCTTTCTCTATTTTAGCTTATTTGCTTTTTTTATCTTAATTAACATGGACTTAGTCCTTAGCTTAATTTCCTCCCACCTTACTTTCCTCAAATAGAGCCTGCTTTATAGTTTTTATTGAGTGTTTACAGCTCTACCCTCTTTGTTTTTCAAATTTACAAGCATAAACTTGAGCTAACCAATATGAGACTGAGTTATAACAAGTTAAGTTGTTCAAGTTTAAATTGGGGATGTTCAGACTGAATTTCAAGATCACGGGTTTCAAATGAGACTTTTTCCAGAAAGATTTTGATTATCTGTTCAGGATAAGTTTCGGGAAATTGATCCCACCATTCTACTGCCAGAATTTCCGGACCTTTGATCAAATCATGGAATCCAATCTCGAAAAGTTCATCCTCGTTTCCCAGCCTGTATAGATCAACATGATAAAATTCATAATTTTCACCTGGATAATGATTGATCAAGGTAAAAGTGGGACTTGTGATCCAAATTTCCTGTGGAACTCCGAGCCCGTGTCCCAACCCTTTGGCAAAATGAGTTTTTCCTGAGCCCAGATCACCACAAAGGGCAATATTGGCACCTGCAGGCAAGAGAGAAGCTGTTTGTCGGGCAAGTTCCAGTGTCTGTGTTTCTGTGATATTTCTAAAAATACTGTTTTTCACTTGTTTTCCTCAACTTTGTTTGAGTTTTCAAAATTCTCTTTGCTTTTTGCAGCCCGATATCTCCAAATCCAAACTCCAAAGATGAAAATAAAGATCGAAATAAATTGAGATGTACTGAAAAACAGAACATTGCCCCGGGGATCGGAACGGAAAAATTCAACTATAAATCTCTGAACAGCATACCCCATCAAAAAGAAGGCAAAAATCTGTCCATCAAATTTCTTTCTGCTTCTTAAATAGAAATAAGCCAACAGAAAAATAATGAAATTTAGAAAAGCATGATACAACTGGGTTGGATGCACAGCCAGAGAATACTCAGCTCCCTTGGAGATAAGCCCAGATTTGACCTGTTCGTCATAGGGTCCGAGACCTTGAGCATATCTGACTGCCCAGGGCAAAGATGTGGGTTTTCCATAACAACAGCCATTGAGCATACAGCCAATACCCCGCGTGATCGCAAGACCAAGAGGCAAGATATAGCCAAAAATATCTGTAATTTTCCATTTTGGCAAATGGAATTTTCTGATCCAGAAAAAGGCAAAAAACATGGCAAATATAAGTCCGCCATAAAAAACAAGGCCTCCTCTCCAAACTTTGACAGCAGCCAGACAGTCTCTTTCCGGATAACAGCGGCTGCTGGTTTTGTCACACAAAAATCCACTGCCACATTGGGCATCGCTGGAGCACTTTGCCACATCAGGCCCCCCGGGTCCTACCGGTACTTCCACCTTGACCGGATCCACACACAAATTTACATAGTCAGTAAACTGGCCGTCAGCCACCACATGAAGAAGTCTGGCTCCCAATAAAGAAACCAGAATAATCAGAACCCCCATATCATAAAGCCTGAGTGGATTAATGTTCAGTTTGCGGGCAGCTCGTTCGAGCAGGACCAACCCTACCAGAAAAGCCAAGGCTAAGGCTGTAAAATAAGCGGGAAATGTAATTTCTCCCAATAAAGGAAGACTAAATTTCAATAAAACCGGATTCATTTTGTCTCTCTAATTTCCAAACCTGCAACAATGGCGGTTAAAGCCTATTTCCACTGCAAAACAAAGGTAAAAATATGGGATGAAACAGGTTTACATCTTTTATTCTTGTTTTATACTGGCATTTATGAAAACATCAAAAATACTCCAAACAGATTATTTGGTTATCGGGTCTGGTTTATCGGGTCTGTACTTTGCCCATCATGCATCAAAACATGGAAAGGTAACCATCATAACCAAGAAAAAAATTGTTGATTCTACTTCCTACCTGGCTCAGGCAGGAATTGCGTCTGTATTGTCCAAAGAGGACAGCAAAGAATCCCATATTGAAGATACTATAAGAACCGGTGCCGGTTTGTCCAATAGAAAAATTGTCGAAATGGTAGTAACTGATGGTCCCGCCCGAATCAGGGATTTTATTGATAATTTCGGAGTTTCCTTTACTCGCCAGAATGACGGTTCCCTGGATCTTGGTCTTGAAGGTGGTCACTCCAAACGCCGAATAGCCCATATCGATGATTTTACAGGCAAACACCTTGTTAACACCATTAAGGAAAAGGTTAAAAGTAATCCCAATATCGAAATTTTCGAAAATACGATGGCTATTGATTTGCTCAGTATGGCCAAATACAATAAGCCAAACAGTTGTTTTGGAGCTTTTGTAATTCAGCCCGAATCGAACAATATAGATATTATTATCGCACGTGCTACTATTTTGGCCACCGGAGGAGCCGGAAAAGTATATAACTATAGTTCTAATCCTGATACCGCAGTGGGTGACGGTATTGCTATGGCATACAGAATTGGAGCTCAGGTCAGCAACATGGAATTTATCCAATTTCATCCCACTATTCTCTATCATCACCAGGCTAAATCTTTTCTGATCAGCGAAGCTTTACGTGGTGAAGGTGGTATTTTGCGTCTCAATGACGGCACTGCCTTCATGTCCAAATACAGTGAAAAAACTGAACTTGCTTCCAGAGATGTAGTTGCCCGCGCTATCGATTCAGAATTGAAGATCAGCGGGGAAGATTGTGTTTTCCTTGATATGACTCATCTTGATGGAAAATTCCTCAAGGAAAGATTCCCTAATATATATAAAAATTGTCTCAAATATGGAGTTGACTTCACTAAAGATCCTATTCCTGTGGTTCCCGCCGCCCATTATACCTGCGGAGGTATTCAAACCAATGAAAACGGCCGTACTACCGTAAACAATCTCTTTGCCATAGGTGAATCAACTCATACGGGAATGCACGGTGCCTGCAGACTTGCCTCCAACTCACTGCTGGAAGCTGTAGTTTTTGGATATCGTGCTTGCCGGGCTGTAAATAATTGCGAAATGATCCGACCCCAATCCATCATTCCCTGGAAAAGCGATAAAGCTGTATCTTCCGACGAAGGTGTTGTTGTCACCCACAATTGGGATGAAATCAGAAGAACTATGTGGAATTATGTTGGAATTGTACGCTCGGACAAAAGACTGAAAAGGGCAAACACCCGCATAAAAATGATCAGAGAAGAAATTCATAAATATTATTGGGACTTTCTGGTTACAGCCGAAGTTATTGAATTGCGGAATCTGGCTCTTGTAGCCGATATCATCATCCATGGTGCCTCTCGCCGTCTGGAAAGTCGCGGACTTCACTACAACATCGATCATCAGGAAACCTCATCTTTTTATCATAAAAATACTGTTCTGGAACGAGGAAACGGACCTGCACACACTTAAGATATGAAAACAAAATTATTCACCCAAATACTATCTCTTTTAATTTTACTGATTTCCTGCAAAAAAACCAAAAACAACAACGATTCTTCCGATAATAAACAAGAATCAGTTGTCAAGAAACAAAATAACCATAATAAAACTCCCCTTGAAAAAGAAAAAATTGTCCATGAAGGCAATGTAAAAGTTCTAAATGCAAGTGTTAACCCTTTTGGAAAATCAAGACATATCAACGCTGGACAAACTATTCCCGTATATTTCAAACTCAAAGGCTTCTCTCCTCAATACCCGCTCTCAGGCAGTCTTGAAATTGCCAATTCCCAAAGAACAGTTCTCGTTCAAAAAACTGAAATTGCCCGTAAAGGTAGTTCTACCGGTAAAATTATAATGGCTGGTTTGTCTACAATATCTTCCTCTCTCTGGTCCGCAGGCAAATATACTTTGCTTGTTAAGTTGAAACAGCCTGAAACCGATAGATTTCTCAAACTTTATCTGCCTTTCAACTTGGAAAACAGCCACAAACCAGGCACAAACTTCAATATAAGCAAAATTGTTTTCCCCAACTTCACTGCTGCCGGCAGTAAAATCCCCCTCTGGCTCCTGATTGAAAATCCCTCTTGGAAAAAATCAAAAGGAAAACATGAGGCCGAAATTATTTTTAAATGGACAGCTAACAACCAAGAACATAAACATCTGATTTCCTTATCTAATAATCGTGCACCTAAAATTATCTGGCATAAAATCGAATTCAATGTTCCTGCTAAAACCGGTAAAACTCCTTTTCTTTTCTCTTTCCAAGATAAAAATTCCAATCAGAAAATAAAATTCGGTAAAAATATCGAGATTTTTCCAAAAGATACTCTTCTACACAATATCCACATTTATTCTCCGGGAGGTGAACCCAAAAAAATCTGGCAGCGTCAAGACAGTGGTTTTTTAACTTTTAAAAGTGGACTTTCCAAAACAGGTGGAAAATTGGATCTGGCCGTTATTGATCGGCAAGGTGAAATCCACTTGGTTAAAAAAGGAATAAAAGTGAAATCTCAAAAATTGAAAGTACCCTTTTCCATTCCTGAATTTTTTCCATCAGGAAAATTCACTGTTAAACTAAGACTTCAATCAGAAAATAAATCCAAAGAACGCCAATTGAATTCAATTGTTTCAGGAAAAAGATTTACCTATTCAACCCGCATGAAAGCCCAAAATATCAAGATATATCAAGATAAATATTTTCCGTTGAACTCTTCAGATTTTTTAAAATCCAAAAATAAATACAATCTCAGTTTTATTTTGTCGGGATTCAAAAACAAAAAAACAGAAAAAATCGTGCAGAAAAACTCCCAAAAACACAAATACAATCTCATTAAAGTTGGAGCCAAATGTCAAATACAACTCGTCGCTCCTCTTGAAAGTGAACCGGTTGTTGTTTCAAGCCTGGGTAAAATCAATCGCACGACTTTGCACGGAATACCCCGCCTTCGCTTCAACTCTTCCTTGAAACTTCCCCTGGTTAAACCAGGCCGTTACATAATGAAACTGAACTGTCAAGATCTCAACTCAGACCGAGCTTCCCAAACCATAAAATCCATAAAAATAAAATAAAACCAGACCAGGTCAAAACAAACCCGACCAGGTCAAGTGCCCCTCAACCCGATATTCCTAATTTTCCCACCCAAACATTCCAGCAGTATTCCCAACTTGACCAGGTCAAGTTTTCTTCTTTGCTCCCCTTTCCTCCCA